>CATLTV010000360.1 GCA_950059285.1 uncultured Pseudomonadota bacterium
AACACTTCGCTGGCGATTATCACCAGCACCACAAAATTATGGGCTTAAAACTTACGCTTCATCCGATGTGAGGGCATCACATGCCTTCCTGTAAGCTTTCTGCAATTTAGACAATTTCTTGGAGCCAAACGCCTTGCCATCGTTCACGGACAGCAACGCAGCACGGAATCTTGCTCGAGACATATCAGGACCAAGCAACTCCATGGCGTCAAACATGGGCGGACCAGAGGTGCTGCCACACACCACGGGGAAGACAACCTTCATGATGCTGCCAAACTTCAGCTCGCACATGGTGGCGACTTCACGCAACGCCTGTGAGATAGCCTCCGAGTTCCAGTCACGTACAGCCTCAAGATGCCAGATGAGGAATTGCAACACCTGATTCAAGGTGTCAGCATCCTTGATCTGCTTGTTGAACAACATCTCCTGAGTCAGGTTTTCAGGAGCGCTTGAGAAGAAGAAGGACACCCACTGGGGCAAATCAGTGAACTTGTTCACACGCTGCTTGATCATTGGGATCATCGGCTTCATGTAACGCTCGTTCAACGCCCACTTCACCACACGCTGTGCGTATTCATCGTCGTTAATGCGCTCACGCAACCAACGACCATTGATGTGCTCAAGCTTGGTCATATCGAACACAGGACCACCTGTAGACACACGATCAAGATCAAAGTTCTCGACCATTTCCTGCAAGGAGAACACCTCTGCGGCTTCTTCACCATCCTTGCTTGGCATGCTCCAGCCCATCATACCAAGGTAGTTGAGCAGCGCTTCGGGCAACAACCCAAGGCGCTCGTAATACAAAATACTCGTGGGATTCTTACGCTTGGAAAGCTTTGATTTGTCTGGATTTCTGAGCAAAGGCATGTGTGTCAACTCGGGCATTTCCCACCCGAAGTAACGGTACAACAACTTGTGCTTGGGTGCCGAGGAAATCCACTCTTCACCACGAATCACATGTGTAATTTCCATGTGGTGATCATCCACCACATTGGCGAGGTGATAGGTGGGGAGTCCATCCGACTTCATGAGCACTTGCATGTCCACTTCATCGGTGTTGAAGACGATATCGCCGCGCAACCTGTCCTTGATCACAAGCTCTTCGCCACGAGGAACCTTCATACGCACCACATGAGGCAAACCTGCATCGAGCTTCTCCTGAACCTCGGCATCGCTCAAGTGTGTACAGGTGCCATCGTAACCCACAAAGGAGTCACCACGTGCTTCACGCTCTTTACGTGAGGCAAGCAACTCTTCAGAGGTGCAGAAACAACGGAAGGCGTGACCCTTTGAGAGGAGCTCATCGCAATGTGTGGTGTAAAGCTCGCTGCGCTCACTCTGTCTGTAAGGACCATGGGGACCACCGACATCGGGGCCTTCATCCCAGCTCAAACCACACCAGGTCAAAGCATCAAGAATCATCTGTTCAGACGCACGCGTGCTGCGCACCTGATCGGTGTCCTCAATACGCAACAAAAACTCACCGCCATGTTGCTTGGCAAAACAGTAATTGAAGAGCGCTATAAATGCCGTCCCGACATGGGGATCGCCTGTAGGCGACGGCGCTACACGTGTACGAACTTTCACAAATTCACCTTAATTTTCGAGGTTCAATACAAACACATCCATCATTGTTGCAAGCCCAGGACTTGCGACATGACTTCAGCAACTCAGAGTTCGACGCAACACATACTGGACGCCATGGCATTCCGTCAAAGAGCATTTTCACCATGGTGTTCGTGCAAAGCTTTCCGCAAGGAAGTCCACGAACAACCTGACCTTTGCCGAGAGGTGACGGTTGTGTGGGTAGATAGCCCAGATGCCATTCCCACTACAGTTCCACTCACTCAAAATACTCTTGAGTTCGCCAGATTTTAAATATTCATGAATAAAGAAGTCAGGCAACACCGCACAGCCAACGCCCTGACGAGCCGCCTCCATGATCGCATCACCATTGTTCACTGTCATGGGGCCATCCACCTTGACGGATACCTCTTCTCCATCAAGATCAAACCTCCAGTTTGATCCGTTGGACTGATAGGTATAACGCAAACATGGTATATCCTTGAGCTCTGAAGGGTGTGAGGGCTCACCATGGCGCTCCAAAAACTCTGGACTGGCGACTACATACCCACGCGTATTTGCAATCTTGCGCGCAATCAAACTCGAATCCTTCAGCGTCCCAATGCGCACAGCAAGATCAAACCCCTCATCAATGATATTGACTGTCCTGTCAGAGAATGAAATCTCCACAGTCAAATCACTGTATTTACTCATAAATTCAGCAACCACAGGGGATAAATAACGCACACCAAAACTCATC
This sequence comes from uncultured Pseudomonadota bacterium, assembly GCA_950059285.1. Lineage (GTDB taxonomy): Bacteria > Myxococcota_A > Bradymonadia > Bradymonadales > Bradymonadaceae > CATLTV01. The sequence continues at coordinate 2,327 of CATLTV010000360.1, forward strand.
GGTAAGCTCAAACGCAACACCCCTTTGGGCGTGCCCTGAAGCTGACTCACCGCAAGCTCGGCCTCCTCCAACCCCTCAAGAACCTCCACACAACGCTCATAAAACATCGCCCCCACCTCAGTGAGTGTTAGCTGACGTGTAGTGCGGTTGAGCAAGCGCGCACCAAGTCGGTCCTCAAGCTTGCTAAGCTGCTTACTTACATATGACTTTGATATCCCAAGCTGTCGCCCTGCTTCCGAAAAGCTCTCAACTTCGACAACCTTCACAAAGGCTTCCAATTCATCCAATCTTCCCATTGTTTCCTCCTGAGAAACGATTCATTGCAAAGATGCATCCTAATCATTTGAGCGTCAATGACTATCCTTGTGATTGTCATCGTTCTGCATGACCAAACACAACCCAAACTACATCAGGAGTTCTTATGTACACCTTACGCAAGGCCAACGAGCGTGGTCATGTCAATATGGGCTGGCTTGACTCACATCACTCATTCTCTTTTGGCAGCTACTACAACCCCAAGTTCATGGGCTTTCGTACGCTGCGCGTCATCAACGACGACAGAGTGCAACCATCAAAAGGATTTGGTACACACCCACACGACAATATGGAGATCATCTCCTATGTCGTCAAAGGCACGCTTGCCCATAAGGATAGCATGGGAAATGGCAGCGACATCAAAGAAGGCGATGTCCAGCTCATGAGCGCAGGCACAGGCGTCACACACTCCGAATATAATGCATCAAACACCTCCGAGGTTCGCTTCCTCCAGATCTGGTTACCGCCAGCAAATCGTGGCTTGAAGCCCAGCTATCAGCAAAAAAACTTTGCTCACCAGGATCGCAAAAACGCGCTCACCCTTCTGGTCTCTCCCACAGGCGAACACGACTCGCTCACAATTCATCAGGATGCACGCCTGTATGGTGGATTGCTTGACGCTGAACAAAAACTCACTTATCACCCCGCACAGGACCGTTACACCTGGATTCAGGTCGTCAACGGAGACCTCAACATCAACGACGAAATCTCACTTACTACTGGTGATGGACTCGCGATTTACGAGGAAGACGAACTTCACATCCTCGCAAAATCGAACGCTGAATTCCTCGTCTTTGACCTCGCCTAACATTTCGACTCCAAGAAAGAAAACTCATGATGATTACCAAAGATACCCCCGCACATCACCCCATTCACGACATCATCAAAAACCGCTGGAGCCCCAGAGCCTTTAACAAAGAGAGCCTCACTGAGCTTGAGCTCTCCCAGATCATGGAAGCCGCACGCTGGGCACCTTCAGCAATGAACGAGCAACCCTGGCGCTACATCGTCGCACGTAGAGATCAAACAGAACTCTTCAACATGATGCTCACCCCTCTCGCAGAAGGTAACTCCATGTGGGCCAAGGATGCAGGCGCGCTCGTACTTGCCATCAGCCAACAAAACTACTCGGGCTCGGGTAATCCAAACCGCCACGCATATCACGACCTTGGGCTGGCCAACGCACACCTCATCTTGCAAGCAGAGGCGCTCGGCATTCGCTCACACCAGATGGGCGGCTTTGACGCCAATAAAGCGCGTGAACTCTTTGAGATCCCCGAAGGCTTTGAACCCTTGACCTATATCGCACTCGGTCGCCAGGGCACACACGATCACCTCGCAGACTTTTTACAGGAGCGCGAAGCAGCCCCTCGTCAGCGTAAACCCCAGTCAGAGTTTGTATTTCAGGGCTCTTTTGGTAAAAAATAAGACTTAATACACTTTGAATCCTGATGAAATTCATGTTTTATCAAGTCGACCTTGATGAATAACCTTCATCTTTGCTAAACAGATGGGCAGGAACAGAGTTACTCGTGAGGTCTGACCTTGCGATAGATGTGAGACCGTGAAATCACGGTCTCTTATCATTTATAATGACGATACACCCGTTCTCAGAAAACTTGGCGAGTGATCACGAGAGAACAACACAGGAGAAACTCAAAAATACGAGCTTTTCCGATACGCTCCCTCCTTCTCATCCTCCAATCTATCTGACACATGTATCCTGCTCACACCAAAGGAGCTTCATACCATGACAACTGAAAAACACCCCATGACCATTCAAGGGTACAACGATCTCAAGGAAGAACTTGATCATCTGAAGCGCGTTGAGCGACTGAACATTGTCAAGGAGATCGAAGTCGCACGAGGCCACGGTGACCTGAAAGAGAACGCCGAATACCACGCCGCCAAAGAAAAACAAGGCATGGTCGAAGCGCGCATCAAATACCTCAACGCCAAGCTCGCCATGAGCGAAGTCATCGATCCCAAAACCCTCAGCGGTAGCCGCGTCATGTTTGGTGCAACCGTCACCATCTATGACCTCGACACCGACGAGGAAAAAACCTACCAGATCGTTGGCGATGAAGAAGCTGACATTAAACTCAACCGCATCTCCTACGCATCCCCCATTGCCAAGGCGCTGATTGGCAAGCAGGAAGGCGATGAAGCCGTGATTCACGCCCCCAAAGGCTCACGCAACGTTGAGATCTCCGAGGTCGAGTACAAGTAAGCAGACTTGACTTGAGCCGAAAAAAGAGCGAGGGAGGCGGGCAAAAAATCTTCGATTTTTTGCC
>CATLTV010000361.1 GCA_950059285.1 uncultured Pseudomonadota bacterium
CAGCTTTGCTCTCTTCGCCTGCAGCCTCTCCCTCTGGAGCGCTCTCCGTCCTTGAAGATGACTGCAACGCAGGACTGTCCTTGAACGCACACCACAAGCCCGCTGCACTCATCAACCTGAGCGCATACAGATCATTGTACAGATACTGTCTGAACATCTTGGTGTACTTGGTCGGGTCAGTCTTCACCATGTGCTCCATTAACACATAACGTGTCTGCACATTGGATTGCTCGGACAGAAGCTCTTTGGGCACGTCACTCCCCTCACTTCCCAACAACAACAAATACGCCGCTGTACTGGCAAGCTCCCCATCCTCACCCTTGGACATCTCTGCAAGAGAGTCCTTGAGCAGCGCAAGAATCTCCTGATCAACCTTTGGATCAATCACATCACGCAACAGGTTCAACGCCACCTTGCGCGTCTCGGGAGCATTGAACTGTAAGGTCAACTCCTTGCTCCATGCCTTGGGAAACTTCTGTACAAGCTGTGTGGCAAGAAGCCTCTTGGCCATCTGATCATCCTGACGCAAGGCGTTAATCATCGCCTTGCTATCTGCATCTTTACGCGCTGAATAAAGCGCGATGGCCTCATGCCTGACCTCTGGCCTCGCATCCTGCATCGCAATCTTCAAGGACACCAACGCGCTGTCAGAAGGGTTGTAGCTCAACGCACTTAACACCTCCAATGTATCGTCAGGTTCAGCGCTCTCAAGATACTTCTTCGCTTCAAGAACGTAGGTTTCATCACCCAGCGATGCTGCGCCCAGCACCGCTTGCCTCAATAAACGCTTGTCGGTCTTGTCCAGAGGCAACTTCAAACGTCCTCGCTTCCCACCCGTGTTGCCAGGCTCTTCCAACACCTCGCTGGCGATCTCTTCAAACGCGCTCAACGCAGGTTTGTATTGCGCCATCCAGAGAATACGCGCAGCTCTGAGACGCTTCTCGATAGGCGCTTCCTTGTTCTGCAACACCGCCAACAATGGCTCCGCGCGATCCTCTCGCCCGACCTCAATTAACTTCCTGAGCGCGCCCGACGCAAGGTCATCATCCTCACCATCCACAAGCTTGCTCAACGCAGGAATTAACTCCACATTGCGCTCTTCCTTGTCCGCAGCATCAAATCGCTCGACCATACCTTTCTCAAAGGCATACATCCTGAGCTTGCTCTTCTTGCTGCGCATCGCCTGCGCGTAAAGCTCCTGCTTGAGCGACTCTGGACCATACTCCTCGGCTGCGCTCAAAATCGCCTCTCTCACCTTGTCGGTGGAGCGCGTATACATCGACAACGCCTCGCGCTCTGCTTCATTGTGCTTGGAGACCAACAACACCCTGAGCGCCGCAACCTTCACCATGTCGGAAGAGTCCTCAAGGCGAGGAATCGCATACTCCACATGACGCGGATCTGCGATAAACTCCAACACCCTCAACGTCTCGGCGCGCACATAAGGATCACCTTCAAAAGCGCTCCCTGTCTCAAAGATACGATAGAGCTCCTGACGCTCAACCTCATTGAGATCTTCACTCTCACATCCTGTACACACGGTCGCCATGATCACAGGTGAAACGCACAACACACCTGCGCGAAGACGAAGCAACAATGAACCCTGTACACACAGTCTCTTGAGAGATCTCCAGGCAGATACACCGGGCTGGCCAGTCTGAAAATACCTCTGTTGTCTCATGCTCCCTCTCCTGCGCTGACCTGCGCGTCCAACCAACCAAGCAAGCGACGCATGACATCCTCCCACTCAACCTCATTCAAGATCTCATGGTACAATGCATCATACACCTCAAGCTCCTTATCCTGTGAACCAACTTCCTCAAACACCTTGACCGAAGCATCCGGGTCGGCGACCTCATCTGCACCACCCACCAACATCAACACAGGGTGCGTGATGCTGCCAGCACGCTCAAGCAAGTCCTCTTGCGCTGACTTGGCCTCGGTAAACCATCGCGAAGTCGCAATCTTCCTGTTCAAAGGATCAATCTTGTACAGATCCGACACATCCTTGCGATGTGTCAACTTCTCGGGCGGAATCTCGGACGGCAATCCAAAGCTTGGCCACAACTTGCTGAGCACATTGCCTGCTGTCTCTTTCCACAATGGCACGTGTACCTTGAAACCAAGAAACGGGCTCGTCACCGCAAACGCAGCCACGCGCTCAGGCCGCCTTAAGGCATAACGCAAACTGATGAGCCCTCCGTTGGAGTGCCCCACCACAATGAGAGGTTCCGCACCCGACCACTCATCCAAAACCTTTTCAAGATCAAGCACATACTCATCATACGCAGACACGTGTGCTTCCTTGCCACCACTTTTGCCATGCCCTCTGGCATCCAGCGCAGCAACCTCAAACCCAGCGCGTACAAGCGCCACGGCCACATGACTGTAGCGCGACGAATGCTCACCATAGCCATGCATCAACAACACTCGCGCACGACCTTCACCCTCGGATGGTGACCACTGCTGCCAGTACAACTTCGTCCCATCCCATGAGGTACACACACTCTCCTGACGCACCACGCCATCATAGTCAGCCGCAACATCCTGGCCTGGATAAAGATCTGACAACTTCACTTCTTCTGCATTATCGCCGCTCACGTACGCTCCTTGAAAATCACTCTGACAGGTGTTTGGCACATTGCTCCAACATGTATCACTCCCAACACCTTACACAACTCCTCGCAATCTTCCTACTCTCATTGAGCCCCACCCGCCTCTTACACATCATACACAAAAGCTCGCCCCTGCATTCACAAGGGCGAGCAAAGAAGCACTCTGTTGAGCACTACATTGTATGTGTTTTTATGGGATTAACCCAGAAGTTGGAAGCACATACGCTCAAGACGACCCTTCTCCTTACGTGGCAGCTTTCTGGCAAATTGCTCCAGAACCTCAAGATTTACCATCACAGGCAGAGACTCTTCATACTTGGCAATGTTCTCGGAGAATCGTGCATCGTGCTCATCCGCACCATCCTCACCAAAGGATGTCGCGAGCGCATATCGCAACACAGGTGTCACAAGCAGCCAGTCCACATCTTCAAACTCCACGGCATAAGGATCATACCAATCAAGAATCTGTTCAATATCCTTGGCCTCGCCACCAAGATACAACGCACGAATCAGTACTTCCAGCAGCTCACCAAGCTCGGCATTGTGCGCCATCGCCTCGTGGATCAATCGTGTCAAATCCTTACTCTTGACCATCTCACCATCAAGACGAGCGAGCAACAACCTCATCTTGAAGCTCCCGTTATCTGGCTCAAGCTCCACGGCTTTTTGAAGATCTTCCTTGGCCGCCTCGCGATGACTTAACTGGATCTGAATCATGCCCCTGTTGTAGTAACCCTCAGCAAGGTCAGGAGCACTCTCAAGCACGGATGTTGAATACCTCAACGCCGCCTCAAAATCACCCATCTCATAGCTTGACAGTGACGCGCCCTGCAAAGCTTCTGTGTGTTTGGGATGCTCCTTCAACACCTTCATATAGCCTCGCAAGGCCTCCTCATAAAAGCCGCGCTTCTGAAGCGTATAGGCAAGCTCAAGCACCGAGGATGTGTCCAGAGGATCGAGTCTGGACGCCTTTTCAAACGCGCGAATCGCCGCGTCATACTGACCTGCCTCCCTCAGGGCTTCGCCATAAAACATCCACCCCTGCTCTTCATCCTCATCAAGCCTTACCACGCGCTGAAAACACTCAACTGCATGTGTCCACTCCTCAAGCTCGATCCAGGCCTGACCAGCAAGGCTCCACAAACTGGTGTCATTCACAGCAAGTCGTGCGGCTTGCTCAAGGTAACGCGCGCCATCAAAACGATACGCATCGTCTTCCCAGAGCAGACGAGACAACCTGTATGCAACCTCAATGTCTTTGCCACCCAGATCAAGAGCTGACTTGTAACATCTGATCGCATCATCGATTTCGCCCAGATCAAGATAGATGTTTCCCATCAGGCTCCAGATCTTGGGCTCTTTGCTCTTGACCTCTTTCAATCCATCCAACAACTCAAGCCCCATATCGGCCTGATCGGACTCGATCAACGCCAACACCTGCACCAGTTGCAAACGGATGTCCTGCGCATATTTCGCGGTAGCCTTGCGCAATACACCCGCAGCTTCATCAAACAAACCCTTGTAAATCAGCAGAATTGCGTACATCATGGACGCTTCACGAAGACTCCCGCGCCCTCCTGACAACAGTGCGCTGTAATGATCTCGCACGATCGCCAGTGACGTGGCATAATCATCCCTCTCAAAGCTCCTGGAGAGTCCTGGAGGGAGCACCTTGATCCCTTGCTCAAGCAACGCATCAAACGCCTCAATCACATCACCCAACTCCAGCGCATCTTCAAACGCTAACTCTCTCTTCCTTGACATCTGTTCTCCTTCGGTGTTCGCTTGAAATCCCCCTCTCTCGAAATGCCACATACCATATCTTTGTTTGCACCATATAGCTCAACTTTCTACCCACGACCTACAAATGACTCCTCAGCCCTCTTCGCCCTATGCATCACGACGTGAAAAGCTCGCCAAAATCATTGGCGATGATGGTGTCTTGATCCTCACAACTCCCCAACTCGCCACACGTTCTCACGATACGCACTACCCCTACCGCACATCAAGCGATCTGTATTTCCTCACAGGACTCACCGAACCCGAGGCGATCCTTGTCCTCACCCCAGGACACGATGAGGGCGATCTACACCTCTTTGTTCAACCCAAAGATCCCCTCCGAGAACAGTGGGAAGGCACACGCATCGGACCACAAGGCGCAATCAACCTCTTTGGAGCCGATCAGGGACACAGCATCGATGACTTTAAAACCAAACTCCCCTCCCTCATCGCACACCGCAAAGCACTCTATCATGCCCGTGG
>CATLTV010000362.1 GCA_950059285.1 uncultured Pseudomonadota bacterium
TGGGGCCGCCTCCTCTGTTTTATGATAAGACAGTGATTTTATTCAGAATACCAATCAGGCTCACACGATGCACTACAGTTGCAATCTGACACAAGCTCGGACTGTATCACCTGGCCTGAACCACAATAACTGGATGCCTTATCTGAACAGTCTCCATCAGAGTTGTAATCAGACGTACTGCCAAAACATGACTGCGACACACCAAAGCCTGCATTACAATGTACAAAACATGCATTCACCTGTGCATCCTCATCAAATGTGTCCTCATCTCCACCAAGACATGCAAGCAGTGAAAAGACGATCCCCATCAAAATCAATATGCTGACACCATTGAACGCTTTATTCTTCACTCATCTCTCCTTTTGCATCAGTCAAAGCACCTTTTCGTCCCCAAGATTATATCTTCTGCGCATAAAACTCAAAGTTTTCACCCTGACTTTTATCCAGGTCCCAAAAAGTACTTTCGACTCAAGCTCGTGATAGCACCAAGGAATAGACAAACACACAAAATACCTTGTTGACATTGTGATAACTTACACAAGGTTACCCCAAGCCGCAAAAGCGGTATCTCCCCACCCCTTTGCTCCACACATATGCACGTTTTTGAACCAGGTTTTTTCCTCACCTGGAATAATCGCCCAAAGCAGTAGGTTGCACCGACTCGTTTTTTCGCGCTCATAAAACAAGCCAACCGATAAGGACATCTTCATGCCCTCCTCAGAAAGTTCGACGCGACATCACATCTTATCCCTCCTTAAACCTGAACTTAAAACCTATTCCCTCGGCATGCTAAGCCTCACGATTCTGAACGTCGCTGACGCCTTTGCGCCCGTCTTCATGGCTGTTGCCCTCGACCTCACAGAGTCATCTCTCACACAGGCACAATCCCAAACGCCTCCGCTCCTTAAATTTGTTGGACTTGAAATCTCATCATTTACCATCACAAGCGCAATCGTCATCTATCTGGTGCTCATGATCATCGCCAATGTCTTGCGTTACCCGATGCTCATGAACACGGCCATCCCCTCGCACAGGATTGGTCAGACCATCCGAAGGAAGATCGCTGACCACCTGATGAATCAATCGCAAAAGTTCTATGATGGCTCAAAATCTGGCGACCTCATGAACTTTGCCACCAGCGATGTGAGCGCCATTCGCATGATGCTTGGACCTGGACTTGTCATCTCCTATGACACCGTATCTCTGGTCTTGCTCGTGCTCACGGTCATGTTTGGCCTGAGCTGGCAGCTCACACTCGTTGCGCTTATCCCCTTGCCATTAATAATCATTTTCACCAACAAGCTCTCACATCAGGAACATGAATCCTTCAAGGCCGTACAGGAAGACATCGGTGATATGACCGAACGTGTGCGTGAAAGTTATGCGGGCATTCGCCTGATTCAGGGCTACGCTCGCGAGGACTTCGACCGCGCGCGTTTTGAAGATTACTCCTGGCGTCACTATGTAAAAAACCTGCGCCTGGCCAAGGTTAAATCGCTCTTTGATCCCACACTCGATATGTTCATGGGCCTGTCGACCACCCTGGTGTTCACCTATGGCGGCTGGCTTGTCCTGAATAATCAAATCTCTCTTGGCACCTTTGTCGCGTTTATCTTTCTGATTCGCTTCCTCGCAGGTCCCATGATTGGCTTTGGTTGGTCCGTCTCTCTGTATCAACGTGGCAAAGCAAGCCTCAATCGATTGCTTGAACTCTGGGATACCCCTGTGCTCGTCAAGGACGAACCAGGTGTCACACCAAGCCACGACATCTCGGGAGAGCTGACCATCAAGGATCTTTCATTTGCTTATGGCGCACCTCAGGTCATTGGAAACGACAACAACAACAACGCACCTGTGACAGAAGAAGCCCAGGAACCTGTGCTTCACAACATCTCATTGCACCTGCCTGCAGGTAAAACTCTTGGCATCGTGGGTGCCGTGGGAAGTGGCAAGACCACGCTCGCACGACTTCTGGTGAGACTGTACAACGCCCCAAAAAACACGATCTTCATTGACGGCAAAGATATTCACGATATCCCACTGGAAAGTTTAAGAAAACACATCATACTCGCACCGCAGGACACCTTTCTGTTCTCCGATACTGTCGCACGCAATATTGCGCTGACAGCAGATCAACAACAGGTCGAAGAGTACACCTCTCTGGCAGCGTTACACGACGAACTCCTTGAGCTCCCACAAGGTTACGACACGATGCTAGGCGAACGTGGTGTCAACCTGTCTGGAGGCCAGCGACAGAGGTTGGCTATTGCGCGCGCGATTGCGACCAATCCCGATGTGTTGATCCTTGATGACTGCCTGAGCGCGGTGGATGCTCGCACAGAAGAGGCCATTCTAAACAACCTGCGTGAAGTCTTTGACGGACGCTCTGGCATCATTATCTCGCACCGCGTTCGCGCCGTGCAACGTTGCGATGAAATCATCGTCCTTGAACATGGACGTATCGTGGAACAGGGCTCTCATCACGAGCTGCTCAACATCCCCAATGGCATCTACGCCAACCTTGCTCTTGAACAAACCCAACATGACAGGGAGCACACACCAGGACAAACAGAACAACCTCCATCATCCCACGCAAACTCAGCTCAACCCGCAGAGTGACCTCCTCCTCAAGACTGAACACACTCTGACCGTTTTATTCTCCGCCGACCTTTGCAATTAAATGGAAATATTATGTCCTCTGCCAAAACAAAAGCAACTCGTATAGAGCAAGCGATCATCGAAGCGACGCGCGATCCTATCCTGCAAAAGATGCTTGAACAGGAACGCATCGAATCCAGTGAGGTCGACACCTCACTGATCTTCCGACTACTTGGATACTTACGTCCTCACACAGCTTTCAGCCTGCTGTGCCTCGCGCTCATCAGCGTTGAAGCGCTCCTCATGACGCTCCCCGCGTTTGTGGTGGGTCTTGCTGTTGATACTGTCCGAAACCAGGGCCAGCTCCGTACTGCGGCACAAGGTCTTGGAGGGATCTTTACCACAATCACGCAGCACCTCACCGCTGCCATCTCAAGCATCGCACCCGACGCACAGGCAAGCACAGCACAGGTCATCGCCTTTGGCGCTCTGATCCTCATCATCTGGACCTGTCGCTGGCTTGTTGCCGTGCTTGCGACCTACTCGGTGCAAAAACTTGGTCAACGCATCGTGCATGACCTTCGACTCGACATTTATCGACATATCACCTCCATGGACATGGGTTACTTCCACAAGAACCCCGTGGGTCGACTTGTGAACCGAACCACCTTTGACACACAGTCCATTTCACAGTTCTTCTCTGATGCATTCTCACAAGGTCTGCTGGATATCCTGTTCATATCCTTCCTGATTATCATGATGCTCTCACTGGATGCACCGCTTGCGCTGATCCTCATTGGTGCGCTCCCCTTACTTGTGGCATCAGGATTCATCTATCGCAAACTTGCACGACCTGCGATGCGTACAAACTCCGCTGTGCTCTCTCGTATCAACAGCTGGCTTGCAGAGAACATCAACGGCATGCGTGAAAACCAGCTCTATGGCGTGGTCAACCGTCGACGTGGCGAATTTGGTGCGCTCACCGACGCTCACCAGACATCAATACACAAACTCATTCAGGCATGGGCCATGTTACGCCCCATGATGATGCTCATCTGCGCATTTGCCACAGCCATTGTCCTCTGGCAGGGCTACGAGCGTGTGCTCACAGGCGCAGTCACCGTGGGTGTCCTGCTCACATTCCTGCAATACACCAATCGTCTCTGGATTCCCGTTAGAAACCTCGCTGAAAAACTCAACGTCATCCAGACTGCGCTCACCGCAGCAGAACGTATCTTTGATGTACTTGGTGTCAAAACCAAAATGTACAACTCACCCGACGCAAAGCCCGACCTCACCGTGGAACATGGTCAAATTCAATTCAAGGATGTGCGGTTTAGCTACCCGAACAAGGCCGAGGATGAAGTCTTGAAAGGCATCAACTTTGAGGTCAAGCCAGGGCAAATGCTCGCGCTCGTCGGCGACACGGGTGCAGGTAAATCCACGATCATTCACCTCCTCTCGCGGTTCTATGATGCCTCACAAGGCGAGGTGCTCATTGATGAGCAACCCATCAAATCATATTACCTTGAACAGCTTCGACGCGGCATCGCGCTCGTGCCACAGGACGTGGTGATTTTTGCGGGCACAATCCGCGAAAACATTACGCTGGGCCTGGAGGTTGACGATGAACGTATCTGGGAATGTGCAAAAGCTGTCTGTGCGGACCGCTTTATCAACAAGTTCCCCGACAAGCTCGATCATGTCATGGATGAAGCTGGCCGAACCCTCTCTGCTGGAGAACGCCAACTTTTGAGCTTCGCCCGAGCGCTCGTCTACAATCCGCCGATCCTGATTCTTGATGAGGCCACTGCAAACGTGGACACCGAAACCGAGAACCTGATCCAACAGGCGCTTGAACAACTCACCGAAGGGCGCACAAGCGTGGTCATCGCACACCGACTCTCGACGATCAGTGACGCAGACCAGATCCTCGTCTTGCGCCACGGGCAGATTATTGAGCAAGGCACACATGGTGAACTCCTTGATAAAAAAGGAGAATACTCAAGGCTACACAAGCTTCACATGAGCGCTCAGACATAGTCAAATTATCACTGGTAGACAGACAACGGCCTGATGGGGCGAAGTTGCGCAGCAACTTCGCCCCATCAGGCCGTTGTCTGTCGTTCGCCAAAAAGAAGGCGAGCGGGGGGCGAAGTTGCT
>CATLTV010000363.1 GCA_950059285.1 uncultured Pseudomonadota bacterium
ATGCCATAGGTGAGCGTCTCGAGTTCAAGCTTATCAAGGAACTCCTTCTGTAGGAAATCCCTCAAGGAGGTGCCTGTCACGCGTTGAATCACCTCGCCAAGCAAATATCCACCACTAAGGATGTGGTAACTTGTGAGTCTACCAGGGAAGTACAGACGTTTTGCTGCACAGGTCAGCAATGATACGGTCCCAGTCAAGGATACGATCATCGGTAAGCTTCCAGGTATACATGGGGATGCCTGCCGAGTGTGTGAGCACATGTCGAAGTGTAATATGGTCTTTTCCATGCTGAGCGAACTCTGGTATATGCCATGCTACTGGATCATCGACGTGTAAAAGCCCTCGCTCAAAGAGGAGGTGAAGGGCCATGGAGGTGATACTCTTGCTGATGGAAAAGAGCGGGTATCGGGTCTCAAGGTCGGCATCTCTCCAGGTGTGCTTGGCGTCCAGTGGTCTGTATCGTCCTGTGGCGCGATGGAGGATGATTTCACCTCTGTGTCGCACACAGACTTGAAAGGATGGATAAAGACCTGTCTCGTAAAGCTCATCAAGAATGGCGTGGAGTTGTGATAATGACATGATGTGTTGCCCTTGTGTTGAGTGGGGCTCATAGTATGTGTAACAGTGTGGCAGGGCCTTGCTCCTGTAGAAGAATGTACTCCTTATGATGATGTATTAGAAGGATGTGATGTGGAGAATATAAGGCTTGGGCCATTTTCGCTGGATAAACCGATTGGAAAAGGGGGGATGGGTGAGGTCTGGCGAGGACGACATGACAGGACTGGCGAGCCCGTAGCGATCAAGGTTTTAACCAGAGAGGGGGCCAGGAAATCGTTATATATCAAGTCGTTCCATAATGAGGTGTCGGCTGTATGCCGACTGCATCATAAGGGGATTGTGCATGTGTATGATTATGGTGTCATACATCGTGATGCGAGTTTGTCGAGCAAGGATGTGCTTGTTGAGGGGAGCCCTTACCTTGTGATGGAGCTTGCACGATATGGCTCACTGGATCTTTACAATGACCACCTTGGGTGGGCCGACCTTCGTTCCATCCTGTTAACCACACTGGATGCGCTCGCATATGGGCATGCGCATGGCATTGTGCATCGCGATCTCAAACCTCAAAACATTTTGTTAGGATGTGGTCCAGAACTGCGCGTGAAGCTGACTGACTTTGGTCTGGCTCATGCGATGAACGCTGAATATCAGAAACCCAAAATAGGAGAGCAGGAAGAGACATTACAGGGTGGCTGGGGCACGCCTGCATACATGGCTCCTGAACAATTTCGGGGAAATTGGCGCGATTATGGTCCGTGGACCGACTTGTATGCGTTGGGGTGCATGGCGTTTGAACTGGCCACGGGTGAGCTTCCGTTTCATGCCAAGGATTACTGGGAGTTTGGACGACTTCACATGCTCAGTGAAGTTCCTCGCTTGTTGCCTCGGTTTGCTGTGCCTGAAGGGTTTGAGGCGTGGGTGCTTCGCCTGCTCCAAAAGCTCCCCCACGAGCGCTTTCAACGCTCGGCTGATGCCGCGCTTGCGTTATTATCCATCGATGAATCTACTGTGGTACAACCCGCCACCAGATACTTTATCAATGGTCAGGTTCAGTCTGATGGGATGGTCGATCGAAATGCGGTCACCGAGTATGACTCAAGCGATCCGTGGGCGCTGCGCTCAAGGCTCAACACCATGGAAGAGGGCTCACTCTTTCCTGACAAGGAGAAGGCCATTGCGTACATGACTCAGCTTGTGTCCGAGGAAGAAATGTCAGACAAGCTGCTCTCGGATGCCCTGCGTAGCAGTGGTGAAGTCACCGCAGATCATCGCCTCAAACCACAGGTTCACAATGTAGAGGCCATATCAGCAGCAGAGCTTCACCAGACATTATCACCCGCGATTCCTGGTCATACGGACTCCGAGCACGCGCTTGATGAAGACAGCGACTGGTCTTCAGGTTTTGAGGAGGGCGTTGCGCCAGGCACATTGCTGGATGAGCCCATTAGCCCCGCTCAGGTGAATTTGCCTCCAATGCCCTTGAGCTGGAGGTTACGCGATGATGCCAAGCCACAGCAGGCGTTGTATGGGGCAGGCATTGGTATTTACGAACTTCTTCAGCCCGCGATCGTTGGGCGTGAGGTTGAGCGTGATTTGTTGTGGCAATCTTTGCGTGAGGTTCATGCCTCGGGTCAGCCACGAGCGGTCTTGCTTCGTGGTGACTCTGGAGTGGGTAAGTCCATGATTGCAAAATGGTTTTGTGCTCGTGCGCACGAGCTTGGTGTCGCTGAAGTGATGCGCGCAGTCCACAGCCCACGGCGCTCCTCTTACGACGGTCTGAGCGCCATGCTTGCCCGTTACCTGCGCGTTCATGGCGCAAACAAGGACGAGCGCAAAAAGCGTATTCGAGAGCATCTCGATAAGCGTTGGTGCATGGAGTATGAGCTTGTTGAGGCGTTGGAGATGTTCATTGAACCTCCATCTCACCCCACGCGCTCGCGGTTCTCATCGGGAGTTCTTGGCAACCAGCCTGCTCGTCAGAGGCTCCACACATTGCGAGCTTTTCTTGAGCACGAGACACGCGACAGGCCTCTGGTGATCTTCTGTGATGATGTGCAGTGGGGACCAGAGGCACTTGTGATGGTTCAAAATGTGCTCACACGACGCACCGCACTGTCTCTGGCTACCCCTGTGCTGTTTGTGCTCACGTTGCGTGATGATGCGCTTGAAGTAGGAGGTCTTGAGTCCTTACTTGTACAGCAGCTCGCTTCTCTTGGCGCATGTTATGAACACACGGTCGAACCTCTGTGCCGTGATGAGGCAAGGTTACTGGTTGAAAGCTTGCTCAAGACCAAACCAGAGCTCACCGAGGAGCTGATTCGACGTGCTCATGGTATCCCGTTATTTGTGGTTCAGCTCCTCGGTGAGCTGGTTCATCATCACAAACTTACGCTTGATTCCGAAGGGTTCTCGCTGTCATCCAATGAAGCGCTTGTGCTACCAGACAACATTCACGAGCTCTGGCAACAACGTGTGGATCGATGTGTGGTGAGGTGTCCTGGCGGAGATCAACTCTTGCTGGAATTGGCGAGTGCGCTTGGACAAGATTTCTCATTTGATGAATGGTTTGATATTGCTCAAGTGATTGATAAAACGATGGATCTTGACTTTATTGAAGGGCTCGGTATCGATGGGCTGCTCTATTTTGATCAGGATCAGGTCTCCTTTGCCCATAACCTCCTACGCGAGAGTTTGGAGCGCACATCAAGGGAGCAGGGCCGTTGGAAAGGATTGCATGCGACCATCGCCAACTATCTGGAGACACGGCTTAACCCTGATGAGACGAGGTTCTCGGAGCGTACAAGATTGGCCGAGCACTTGCTCTTGTCAGGAGACGTTCACAGAGCGTTACCACTGCTGTTGCAGTCAGCGCGTTTGACGTTAATGCAGGGCCATGTGGAGCGTTCCAGGCGCATGTTGCAGCGATGTGAGTCAATTTGGGCCAGTCATCCCTTTGAGTCCGAGGAGAAGCAGGCGAGGTTTGAGCAAGAGCATCGTATGTTGCAGTCGATTTTGCTGAATCTTGAGGGGCACTCCATGCAGGCACGTGAGCTTGCGCTGAAGGTGATGCAAGGCGCACACTTTGATGGCATGGAAGGGCTGTGGCTTGAGGCTGCATTGATCATTGCGTTTACCAGTTTGCAGCTTGGCGACACATCACAGTCCGAGCAGTTGTTGCATTCTATCTATGCGCGTATCCATGATGAGAGGATTGCCAAATACAACAGGGTCATCCTTCAGGTCTGGTACGACCTGTGTCTTGGCCGACTCTTGCAGTACAAGGGGGATTTGCTCGCAGCAGAGCAGCAATTCAAGACGTTACTTGGGCGTTTGCCTGAACTTGAGTTTCCCGAGGCGTTGATGAGCACCTGTTATAATGGTCTGGGTGATATTTACAGGCTTCTTGGCGACGATGATAAGGCGATTCGGTTTACGCAAGAGGCGCTTACGTTTGCACGAAAACAGGATAACCCGATGCTCATGGCCGATTGTTACAACGATCTCTCGGAGCTGTATCGTATTCGTGAAGAGTTTGAATCAGCACATGATTACGTCAATCGTGCAATTGAACTTTATGAGATTATGGGTGCAGATCAGGCGTTGCGTGCGCACCGAAACCTGGGGTTTCTTGCGCTGGCCGAACATGACTTTGCGCGTGCGTATGCTATCTTTGATGCCATCCATGCACATGTGGAATGCTCGCAGGAGTCGTTGCAGTTGACCTTTGCCAAGGCAGGGTTGTTGCCCTGTGTGATGATGTTAGGTCATCACGACAGGATGCTACACCATCTGGCAGAGCTTGAACGTTTACTGCTTCAGACAAGGCTTCGTCATCGTGATATTGTATTTGCACTCAAACTTACAGTGGTGCTTTACGATCAGGATGTTGTCTTTACGCCAACTACCCAACTCTTGAGCGCACACGGCACGCTGCGAGAGCGGTTGATGACGTTGATTGATACGCTTGACGTGACAACGTCTTGAGCTTGAAGGGAGACTACCATGGCCACCTATTATGACGAGCTTTATCTTCAGTCCGAGCATGTGATTCAGGCGGGGTGGCGTCATCCTTTTGAGCAGTACGCCCGCTTTCTGATGGCTTGCGGACTTCCGGACATGAATCATATTTTTGGTGATAAAAAAAACGACACGAAAGGTTAAAAAATACCTCCAACCCACTAATATTTTTTTAATT
>CATLTV010000364.1 GCA_950059285.1 uncultured Pseudomonadota bacterium
AGGAGGGAAAACAAAGCAAGTGCCTTGTACTGCTGCTGGTTTTCCGACACAGCGCTCGCTCATTCAGACCAGTCAGCTCCCGTACACAATTATTTTAACCGCTGTATGGATTCACCTCACACCACGGGCATTGATAATGCGTTCTCACTCCTGTCGTTACAGTCTTCTCCTGACAACCTCTCTGACTCTTGCCGCATGTACTGAGCCAAGCATCTCACACCCCACACAAGATGCTCAAAACCAATCATCCTCGGTCACATACAACGAAGTCACACCTGAAGGTGCCATCGTACAACACCAGACCTTTTACGATGCACAGGAGCTGTCCGCAAAGCTTGAGACAGGAGAAGTCGAGCTTCGCCCCGACTCCCCCTTCAGGGCCGTGTATGTCGCAATGGCAACCACTGGCTTTATCCAGATGAGGATGGCCTACCAGACCACAGCAGGACCATGGACAGAGTTCACACCCGTACATGTCGATGAAGATGTGCTTGATGGTGCACGGTTAAGAATCAACCTCCCAGAAACAGCGCAAGCCATTCGCCTACATGCATCACAAGGCCATGATAAGATTACATTTTTAACCGCAAGACATTACAGCAAAAACACCACGAGCTTTGCCATTCATAACGACATTCCTGGCAATGAAACCTCCACAAATCTCTTTGCAGCAAGCCAGCTTGTCCCATCCAACGCACAACGCACGCACACTCAAACGCTCGCCCACCAGGGGCGTTACAACGTGCCAGCAAACGTCGCGTCACGCGGAGCTCAACAACACATCCCCTACGAAGAAGCCACGCTTAACACAGGAGATATGGACGGCACTCGCCGACTGGCACGCTACATCAAGGAGCGCTTCCCACAGGTTATCCTCGTCGAGGGATACTACAACCGACCCAACACCACGGGAAACGGCCTCTCGGTGCACGCCGCAGGTCGTGCGCTTGACCTGTTTATTCGCAAAGACCTCTCGGTCGAGGCCCCCAATCAAGCAGACAACGACCTTGGTGATCCTGTCGCAAACTGGCTCATCTCCAACGCCGAATCCATTGGCATCACCTACCTCATCTGGGACCGCACCAAGTGGAGCGGCTCACAGACCTATCCTCCTGAACAGACGCGCCACGCCCGATATGGCGGCACACACGCTCACGATGACCACATTCACCTCGAGATCAGCACCGCAGCAGGCAACCTGGAGACGGACTTCTTCCAAGATCCTACCACCACAACCACGGAGGCGTCAGGCTCAGGCATGGCCGAGCAAAACCCTCTTGATCCCACTGAACTGTACTGCTTTAGCCGCCACAAGGCAGGCGGGGTACAGCAGGGAGACTGTACACAGGGCGAAGCAAGCTGGGGAGATTGTTCATGGTACAGGTGCAACGCATGGGGCGTCATGGAACCTACCGAACTCTCGGCATGTACACAGAACAGCTTCAGCAAACGCGAGGGCAAACACTGTGGCGACGATCCTACATCCACAGGGAATGGTTGCTACTCCCGCACACTTGACCGTGAGGTCGCACGGGGAGAGTGCGTACAAATCGAAGAAGGCACACTTCATTGTGGCGCATGCAGCTGGATGATCTGCCGCGATGCAGGCATGCAGTGCATCAATCAAACAGGAGGCGTGGGGATGTGCGGTGAGGTGCAGCACCACTCCCTCACATGCCAGCTGGTGGATGAGGAACGAGCCATGGAGCGCGAGCACAAGGAACGCTTAATTGGCTCTGAACTCAATCACTTACTGGTCATGACATTGAGCTGGCCAAACATCGCAGATCTTGATCTTGTCGTGCAAGAACCAAGCGGTCAAACCGTCAGCTACACACGCTCTGAACCTACTAAAAACGATGGGGAAGTCCACGGGTGCAACCCACTCTCCAACTCCTGCGGACAGGAACCTGCACCTTATAAAGAACTCGCATGGTGGGGCCAGAACACACGCACCGTTGAGCCAGGAAATTACACTGTATTTGTCCGTAACTACTCTGCCGAGAGCACCACCTATACCGTGACAGTGGAGCGCTATGATGCAGACGGCAACAGGACTGAACTTGACAGCTTCACAGGCACACTTGGCGCGCGCTACAGCAACAGTAACCCTTACGAAGTTGAGGCAGGCACAGTGACAGTCCCTGGCCATGAATGACACAAAAAGAGAGGGCGAGGGGCGGCAAAAAATCGAAGATTTTTTGCCGCCCCTCGCCCTCTCTTTTTGTGCATGAACTATTGTTTATCGTAACGAATCACGACAGATGAGCCTGGTTCACCAGTTGATGGATCAGCAAGCGTTGGTTTACTTGCACCAAAGAAGATGATCGAATTGGACTCCTCAATGTAAGCAAAACCATCGGTGAGTGAGGGGAAGATCTCCTGTCCATCAAGGTAGACACGAATGGAGCTTGGGATTGGCTTATTATCAAGCTTGTACTGTTCCGATGCTTGTGCAGCGAGAACTCTGACAAGTTCACCAATTCGACTCTGAGTCTGTGAGGGCTGACATAGCTTGGCAACATCGCCATGAGTCAACGAGGAAAGTCCCACATAACCCTGCTGAGAGTTGAATTGATTGTTACACGAATACGCATCAGTGATCACAGCGAGAATGGGGATAGAGTGTTGATTGAAAAAGCTTGCATAGATGCTGACCAGATCTAATGCTGTTGCGTAGGCCACACCATCGGGATCGTGCAAACTCACCACGCTAGCGTCCTCCTCATCAGAAAAGAAGATCGTGCCCAACGCAGCATCAGGACGAATACGAAGGTTTTCAGGTGCCGAAGCGCTCATCATGGAGGAGATACCCTGCCGCGCATTATAAAAGCCATACTCAAGGAAGTTTGAACAATTAGGGCTTGTCAGGTAACAATGTGTTACATAGTCATCAATCTCATTGGAGAAACTTTGCGTATCTCGCAGCCATCCCACAAAGGGACGCAGCTGCCCCTGAGAACCCGCTGACATATTCGTCACGCCAAGCCTCCAGTCCATATGCACTGAGTTTAACATGGCTCGCAGATTCGCCTTGGATTGCCGAAGCTGATCCAGCTCCTCACGCATGGACCCTGACTGATCAAGAACCCAGTACAGGTCGACCTCGGGAGCGGTCTGCTGAGGAGGAACAACCTGACATCGCGCCGCTGAAGAAGTCACATCATAGCCCATAAACGACTCGGGCGAGGTCATCTCGCGGATGACGCGGTTTGCGGTAGCATCTGCATAATATTTTTGAGCAGATGTGAGCGCTATACTGACCACGTACTGCCCATTGGGACGCTCAACACTGATAATCTTAACATACCAATCCGTTGCACGAAAGCTGCCCGAGGGGGCTTGTGGCAGGGGAGGCACGATGTCATCGGCGTCCATTTGAGAGAAGGTTGTAAACAGCGCATTCCTCACCTGCTCCATGTAGAGTGAACTCGTAGAGAGATGCATCACATGTGTGGTGGTCGTCAGTCCCGAGGGGGATACAGACTCCTGACTCCTCAGAAATGTCATAGAGAGACCAGCAGGCAAGGAGGGGAAGGTTTGAGGATGCAGGATATTAAGCCCAAGCAGGAGGACCATACCGCTGACCTGATCAGGCACCCCATATGTCGCATGACCTCGGTCAGGAATACTCGCAGAGCCATGAATAATCGCTGGACTCAGATCATCAGGGGCATACACGGACCAGTCTCCATACGAGCTACCAAAAGATGTAGAGGGTTTTGGAGAGATGTTCTGGCACAAGGAGACCACAGGACGCATGTTATCGATCACACCATCGCCCAGAGAATCCTGGAGTGTGGGATCAAGTCCAAACGTCAACTCATCACCATCGGAGAGGCCATCACCATCCGTATCCGCCTTCAGAGGATCTGTACCAAGCTGATGCTCCTCAAAATCAGAGAGTCCATCACCATCGGTATCTGGGTTGGTGGGGTCAGTACCGAGGGTGGCCTCATCAAGGTCAGAGAGTCCATCACGATCAGTATCTGGATGCGCGGGGTCTGTGCCACGAGCGACCTCATCGCCATCAAGAATCCCATCGAGGTCAGAGTCATCGCGTAGAGGATCAGCGCCAAATGAAAACTCATCCCCATCAGAGAGGCCATCGCCATCCGTATCCTCATTCAGAGGATCTGTACCAATAAGAAACTCCTCCTCATCAGAGAGGCCGTCATCATCTGTATCAGGGTTGTTGCGATCCGTGCCCAACGTATCTTCTTCGCAATCATTCAGGCCATCACCGTCCTGATCAGATGAAGTGTCACAAGGTTCCACCCTCCCCTGATCCATATCATCTGGCCGCATATCCTCCGTGACCATGCCCATGTCCTCAGGAGCACCCAGATCAGGTTCCATCGCACCGAGGTCAGGCTTAAAAGAGCCAGAGTCTACAGTCGCATCAGGCTCCTGAGTGGCCATATCCACAGGCGAGCTTGAAAAATCATCCTCAAGCCTAAACTCACTGGGAGACTCTTTATCAAGGTCACCGCCACAAGCCGAGAGGCTCAGCCCCAAAACAATACAGACAATTACCGAACGTCGATACACGTTAAACCTCCACAAATACTCGTCAAAAAAACCACTTGGAGCCATCCTATCAAGAGGACACCACAGAAGCAAAGATATAGTGGAAAGATGTATCAGAAGTTCATACAGCGGTTGAAGTGATTGTGTACGAAGAGATGACGAAGGATGAAGGAGTGAGAGCAAGGAGGGAAAACAAAGC
>CATLTV010000365.1 GCA_950059285.1 uncultured Pseudomonadota bacterium
AAATCTTCGATTTTTTGCCCGCCCCTCGCCCCTCTCTTTTTTGGTGGCCGCGTTATGCGGCGTAAGTATGTGCGCGACAGGTCTCCCAGGATGAGCGAATCATGTGCTCGCTCAATTCTGTGTCAATGCCAAACGCTTGCGCCACTTCATCAAGGAAATCAATCTCTTCCAGCTCAAGTTCATCGATTGTAGAGAGGACACAGAGCATTTTGAACGCGGCTTCACGGGAGCTATCATCACCAAGCTTTTTGCTTAATAGTCGGAGGACCTTGCGTTGAGTCCTGATGTCCTTACCCGAGTAGACCTTGACTGGCTTGACCTCGTGATCTTGTGGCAGGTTTGGCATCATCATACCAATGCGTTGAATTGCGGTTGCTTCCCAGTCAGAGCATGTATCGTCGATGAACACTGCAATGCACATAAGATCCCACAGTGCTGCGGATTGCTCCGTGGTGTATCCTCGCAATACACCGATATCTGGAAAAACCTCTGCCATGTACTCAAAACGGTTAATTGCTTTTGCCTGGTTCATTGTCGTGCTCCTGTGCCGTTATAATGTGGGGCGCAAATGGTTGAACTCTTGTGAAATGTGCCTGTAAGAGTTGTCAGCCTTGTTGTATTAATTATCTTGTGAAAATGTAGAGGCCACGGGCTTGAATCTCTCTTTTCACAAGGAGTGTTCGACACGGATTAACCTCTGTATTTATTTGTCGGACATGAATGTTTTTATAAGACAAAACAATAATTTATCAGACTGTTTGTGGTGTGCTATGCGATCATCTTCGCGTCTTAAAATTGATGATTTCCTCGCCTTTGCTCAAGAAGGCAAGGGCGTCTGCTTTGATGTCAGGACACCTGCCGAGTTTGAGCAAGGGCATATTCCTGGTGCTGTGAACCTCCCACTGTTTACCAATGAGGAGCGCGTCATCATTGGTACGCTCTACAAACAGCAGGGAAGAGAAGACGCGATCTTGAGGGGACTGGACATGATTGGTCCCAAGATGCGTGGTTTTATTGAGCAGGTACGCGATGTGGTCGGTACACCTGACGAGTGCCCGCGTGTGTATGTGCACTGTTGGCGCGGTGGTATGCGCTCCGAGAGTATGGCCTGGTTGCTTTCGTTCTATGGTTACAAGGGGGCAGTCCTTGATGGTGGTTACAAGGCGTTTCGCCAGTATGTGCTTGCGACGTTTGACGACTTTCAACACCCGTTGTTGGTGCTTGGGGGATCGACAGGGAGCAAAAAGACAGAGCTACTTCATGAGCTCAACAAGCTCGGTGAGCAGACCGTTGACCTTGAGGCCATCGCCAATCACCGAGGTTCATCCTTTGGTGGCCTCCAGAAAGGCCCACAACCCTCCGTCGAGATGTTTGAAAACCTGCTTGCCACAGAGCTTCGTACGCTCGATAACACGCGCCATGTGTGGGTTGAGGATGAGAGTCGCATGATTGGCTCTGTGATTGTGCCAAAGCCTCTTTATGATCGCATGCAGCAGTCAACCACATATGTCATTTGTATCCCCGAGGAGGAGCGTCTGGCTCACCTCATCAGCCTCTATGGAAAGGCATCGAAGAGCGAGTTAATCGAGGGTTTTGTGAAGATCAGGAAACGCCTTGGTGGTTTGGCGCTCGCCCAGGCGCTTGATGCGCTTGATCGCGGAGATCTTGAGGAAGCTACCAAAATTGCGTTGACCTACTATGACAAGGCTTACAATTATGGCCTTGAGCAGCGAAGCGAGGCGTCATGTCTTGTGGCTGAATTTGGTCATGACACCACACTGGAAGATCGCGCTGCTCGTCTTGTTGAGCGTGCTAGGTAAGTCTTTTGATTGATTGGGTTATTGGTTTGTTTTTGGTTGTCTTGAAAGACAACAGTACACAAGGGAGTGTGTAGAGTTATGGGAAAAGAAAACGAGATTCGTCTTACGCAATACAGTCATGGTGCGGGATGTGGTTGCAAGCTTGCGCCAGCAGTGCTGGATCAGATCCTTGCTGTGAATCCGTCGCCACAGCATTTCCCCGAGCTTCTTGTGGGGAATCACACGCGTGATGATGCGGCTGCATATGATCTTGGGAATGGACAGGCGCTGTTGTCTACCACGGACTTCTTCATGCCGATTGTGGATGACCCCTATCAATTTGGACGTATTGCGGCGGCAAACTCCATTAGCGATGTCTATGCGATGGGCGGCAAGCCCGTGTTGGCGATCGCGATTCTTGGCTGGCCCATTGATAAACTTCCTCCCGAGGTCGCAGGACAGGTCGTGGATGGTGCGCGTTCAATTTGCAGCGAGGCGGGTGTCGCGCTTGGTGGTGGTCACAGCATTGATAGTCCCGAGCCCATCTTTGGGCTCGCGGTAAACGGACTTGTTGAGGTGGATCACTTGCGTCGTAATGATGGTGCGCATCATGGGGATGTGTTGTTTTTGACCAAGTCTCTTGGTGTGGGCATCTTGAGCACTGCCGAGAAGAAGGGAGCGTTGCGAGAGGATGATCTTGGTCTTGCTGCCGAGTCCATGATGAAGCTTAACTCTGTCGGCTACGAGCTTGCGCGTCTTGAGGGAGTTCATGCGATGACTGATGTGACAGGCTTTGGTTTGCTTGGACACCTTGGTGAGATGTGTCGTAGCAGCGAGCTTGCCGCAGAGATCTACTTTGATAAGTTGCCTCGATTGACGGATCTTGAGTATTACATTGATCAGGGTGTGATGCCTGGAGGTACGCACAGGAACTGGACCAGCTATGGTCATGACATGGGCGATATTCCATTGGCACAGCGTGCGCTGTTGTGTGACCCACAGACGAGTGGTGGGCTGTTGATCTCGGTAGCTCCAGAGGCGGTGACACAGGTCAAGCAAGCCCTGATTCTTGCGGGCCTTGATGATCATATTGAGCCAATTGGTCGACTTGTGGAGCGCTCCGAGCAAGAGTTTCTTGTGTCCGTGATTTGATTTTGAATTCAGTGGTTTAGGAGAAGTTTTTTGAGCTCTCAGGAAAGTAACTTGCCGGAGCGTCCGTTGATTGCGGGCGCGGACGCGAGATTGATTCAGGATAATGTCAGAGAGCGAAGTTTTCCCGTGGATTCAAACTTTGTGGGATGCCGTCTTGATCGCTTTTTAAGCTTGCGATTGGCGAGGTTATCACGCAGCAAGGCAAACTCAATTATTCGCTTTGGTGACCTTGAGATCGTGCCATCAGGAAGGACACCAAAGCCCTCCTTGCGTTTACAAACAGGGGAGAGCGTTGTGTTGCGTGAGCGCCTTGAGCCCGAGTGGGTTCAGGACGCCGAGGTCGATATTCTGTACGAGGATGACGATCTTATTGTGGTCAACAAGCCTGCGGGGATGCTGGTACATGAGAGCGCGTCGGTGCGTTTGAACACAATTCAGGCGTGGCTTTTGAGGCAGGGGTACATGCATGCCGAGCCCGCGCACAGGCTCGACAGGGAGACCTCTGGTGTGTTGATCTGTGCCCGAGTGCCCGACATGATCCCTGTGCTTCGCGATTTATTTGCCTCGGACCACCCCGAGAAGATCTATCGGGCGCTTGTGCATGACAGGGATAACATCTGGCCGAAGAAGCAGCGCACCACGGTGCGTGTGCCGTTGGGACCTGTGCATGGCGAGGTGTTGACTGTACGCATGGGTGAGGGGACTCTTGAGTCATGTACACACGCAGAGTTTCTGCGAGGTGGAGCTCATGTTGGACATGGCGAAATGAGCGATTTAAAAGTGACAATTGAGACGGGGCGTCAGCACCAGATTCGTGTGCATCTGGAGATGATGGGGACGCCCATTGCAGGTGATAAGCTCTATGGTCAGAGCGATGAGTTTTTTATGGCCATGTGTGATGAGCCAAACAACACCGAGCTTCTTGGCACGCTTCCTTTTGCTCGTCACGCGCTTCACGCCTGGCAGCTAGTCATGCCACATCCCAAGGATAAGAAAAAAATCATGCACTTTATTGCGCCACTTCCTGAAAGAGTGTGGGGCGCTGATGCCATGTCATGGTATGATACGCGCTCTGAGTGATTTGTTTTGTTTTACAGGAGGTTGAGCGTGGTTTGTGTGCGTGCGTTGAGCGTTGTGATTGTGTTGTGTGTGGTGGGGTGTCATCGTGATTCAAGCGCAGATAAACCGCTTGCAGAGCCTGCCAAACCTGTGGTTCAGCAGGAAGGTGAGGTTGCTGTTGTTGAGCCTGTAACGGATGGTTCTCGGCACCCCTTCAAGGTTGTGAGCGTGCCTGGAGATGCCTCAAGTTTTGAGTATCATGTGGAGGATGCCACGGGGGAGAAGGTGGATGTGCCGCCAGAGGTCGCATCACAGGTGACAGGTTCAATGTACCCGTTGCTTGCTCTGGATGATGCCGTGGTGGTGTATGACCATGAGGGCATGATCAAGGCATATGTGTTTGAGTCCCGTGAGGTGGTGGAGTTGATGGAGCTGAGCAGGGGCATTGATATGATGCAGTATGGCTGGGCGCATGATGGTATTGTGGGCGTGGTGCAGAGGTTGCCATCGTGTCCTGCGCATAAGTCGTGTAGCTCGGCCAAGGTTGCTGAGCCTGACGATTATTCGGTGTCTTTGATTGTGCTGTCGCAGTCAGAGCAGGGGCAGTTCGCTTACAAGGTTTCGGGGGCCTCAATGTT
>CATLTV010000366.1 GCA_950059285.1 uncultured Pseudomonadota bacterium
GCAAAAACCCAGGCGCTGTTATTACAGAGGATGCCTGGGATGCGTCGACCTGTGATCCGTGCCCTGGTCCGACTATGGATGCAACAGATTATGTGACGCTGGGGGCGGATGAGTTTGGTAGCACAAGTGAGGTCAGTCCTTTGCTCCGAGGATGGACCTTGACCAGGTTACATGCGCGTTATGGTGCGGATGATATTGATGAAGATCTTGTGTTCAAGAAAGCCCCCGCAGTGATTGGTGGAACAGGGATTCCAAATTCAGCGGGTGAGGTTGATTCCGATGTAGATACAAGGGGTTACTATAATAATTTTCAGGGTCGTTACATCATGCTGCACTGGTGGGATGGTGAGATGAGCTGTGAGTCGCCCAACAGAGGTTCATGGGGTTATGGCAGTCCTTCTGGGAGCGCTGTGAGTCCAAACTCTGGAGGCATGCAAGCCGCGTCAGGAGACAAGACGCTGGCCGATTTTGAGCCTGGTGAGGGTTCAACTGATGGTGGCTGGACTGTGGATGACGGAGATGGTTCTTCACAGGATGGTTCAGGTTCGTCGAGTGAAGGAGGCGGTGAAGTTGGAGGTGGTGGTGGTTGTACCACGGGTGAAGGGCGAGATGCATCAGGACCGTTGGGTCTGTTGCTTGGCGCGATGACGCTTGGTGGTTTGTGGTTCAGGAGGCGTAGGCGTTCTCTTGATCGTTGAGGTGTGTTTGCGTCTGGGGGAGCACAAATGAGAATGTGCTCCCCTTGTTGAGGGCGCTTTCCACGTGAATGACGCCGCCAAGTAGTTCGACGAGCTGTTTGCACAACGCGAGTCCGAGCCCCGCGCCGCCATGAATACGTGTTGAGGAGCTATCAACCTGTTCAAAGGGTTCAAACAGTGTGTCGAGCTTGTTTTGAGGGATGCCTTTGCCTGTATCTTCGACCTCAAAGACGATGAAGTTTTCTTTTTGAGAGATATTCAATGAGATGATGCCATCCGTGGTGAATTTGGTCGCATTTCCGATGAGGTTAAACAGGATCTGTCGGAGTTTGGTGACATCGGTGTGAATGGAGAGCGTGGGGTCTGTCAGGTTTGTGACAAAGGTATTGTTGTTCTTGTTTGCAGCGGGCTTCATGATTTGTTGGAAGTCATCACAGAGCGCTTTCAAGTCAATATCTTCCGTATCAAGGAGGCTCTGGCCTGCTTCGATGCGTGCGAGGTCGAGGATATCACTGATAAGGCCGAGCAGATGTTTACCTGCGGATTCAACGTGATCGAGATCCTGGAGCACGGAGGGCGGAAGCTCTTCGTTGCTATTGGGGAGGTCTTGAAGCTCTTCTTTGACAATTGCGGCGTAGCCAAGGATGGCGTTGAGGGGGGTGCGTAGTTCGTGGCTCATATTGGCGAGGAAGCGGCTCTTGGCTTCACTTGCGAGGTGAGCGGCCTCAAGAGCTTCGGAGAGCTCTGTGCTTCTGCTCCAGAGGCGAGAGTTAATCTTGGCGATCTCCTCGTTGGCGCTTCGGCTGTAGTCGAGGGCTTCACGTACCTGTTGGAGCGTGCGATGGTTCATGCTGTGGACAAGGTAAATAAAGGATGGCCCTGCGATGTAGAGGAAGATGAACTCGGAGTCCTGTGCGAGGAGGTCCTGTCGGATCATGATGCGTAAGCTGATGCTGATAATGTAGATGACCGAGAGGAAAAGAGGCCACAGACGTGTATTTGAGTAGTTGACAAGTATGTTGGATGGCAAAATTGTGAGAAGACAAAAGATGCCAATGATCGTGATCAGCACAGAGGAGGGCGTGCCTGATATAAATGTGCCAGAGACAGTAACAAGGACTGTGGATATCAGGAGGATGCCCGACTGGTTGAGCCTGTCCTTTAATGTGAGCAGATAGGCAATAGAGCAGTTGATGACACCAAGAGTACACAGTGCTGCGGTGAGGTAATGCCAGCCTCCATCATCAGGAGGTTCGATGAATCCATCCATCAACGCAGTGAGAAATGCAGTGATCCCAAGAACGACTGCTGTCTTCTTTTGTAGGCTCGCCTGGGATATTGTCTTCTGTGAAGAATGCATGCTTGGTCCTGGGGGAATACGATCGAAATCTCTGTGCGGAATGTCTTTGAAATGCGGGTACGCCAGATCATTCATCGGCACATTTTCCTCGGCATCATGAGATTTTTGGGAACTGGTCTGGCTAGTATTGCTCTGTAACATGGGACGACACGTGTATGGGATTGAATCAGAACATGAAAGATGCTCTTTTATGGGGTGTTTGTTTTGGTTAACTATAGGGGATGTAAATGGTAATTAGACACTGTTCTGAAACAATATGTAACTCCGTACAGTCGGCGTTTGGTGCTCTTGTTGTGCTGAGCCTGCTTGCTGTCCTTGGGTGCGATAAAAATCCAAGCGCAGATTCTGGTCTTTCTGGTGATGGTGTGTCTGTGGATCAATCCGCAGGCGCTCAGACAACCAAAACCAGTGACCCGATGTTGCCCTTTGAGGGGGATGCATTTTCGCCTTCGCTGGCTCGCCTCAAAGCGGATGAGAGCTTTTCGGCGAAGGGTTTTGCACAGCAAGATGAGTGTGCCTCCTGTCATGCTGATATTGCTGAAGAATGGAGTGACAGTATGCACTCCTTTGCTTCGCTGAGCAATGATGTTTACTTGCGAAGTTTTGATAGTTTTCTTGCGGAAAAAGGCGAGGATAACACGCGCTTTTGTGCAGGTTGTCATGATCCATCAATGATGTTTGATCCCGAGGTCAAGCTCTCCACACAGACGGCTATTCCGCAGGCACATCAAGGGATTTCCTGTCGTAGCTGTCATGGTGTCGTTGAGGTTTCTCCTCAGGGGAACGCAAGCTACACCGTGAGCACCTCTCCTCTGGTCGCGCCTGATCCTGATGACGCAAAGAGTATCGAGGTTCACCGTGCCGAGGTGACCACCAAAACGCTCAACCACAACGCGCTGTGTTCAAGCTGTCACAGGGGGGTGCTCACACCTCAGATGGGGCATGATATCGTGTTGCCTGGTCTGGATGAGCTTGGGCCATGGCGTCGTTCTGCGTTTAATCAAAACCCCACCTGGCGCATTGATACGCCTGATGTCAAACGTGAAGACTGTGTGAGCTGTCACATGCCAGAGGTCAATTCACATCGTTCTCACCGCTTTGCTGGAGGTCACTCCACATTCGCAGCGATGATTGATTCCAGGCCACAGCTTGAGGCGGTCGAATCACAGCTCAAGGGTGCAGCCACACTGGATATGTTCGCGCTTGAAAAGTTGCCCGCGTCAGCCCACAAGGATGGTCATCGTGTCGTGGGCTTTGATGTGGTGATTTTCAATGAGCGCGTGGGTCACTCCTTCCCTGGAGGTGCAAAGGATTTGCGCGACACCTGGGTCGAGGTTGTGGTGCGCGATAAGAAGAGTGATGAGGTGATCGCAAGCTCTGGTCTTGAGCATGCAAAGACCGCATCCGAGGATTACACCTATATCCTCCATGCGCGCATGGCCAGCGGTGCAGGCGATACTCAGATGACGCACGATGTGTCGCACTTCAGAACACCTGTGTATGACCACACCATCAAGCCAAGAGATGCCAAGGTCGCGCGCTATGTGTTCGCACTCCCCGAGGATAAACTTGCTCGCTTTGATCAGGGCTTTGATGTCTCTGTCAGGTTGCGTCACCGCAGGCTTACTCCTCACATCCTCAAGAATGCATGCGACTTTGCGAAGACCGAGGAAGGTCAGGAGTACAAACAAAACACATTGAAATACAAAGGAAAACAGCCAGATCCCTGTATCACTCAACCAATCATTGAGATCGCTTCTGCGCAAGGAACGCTCATGCTACAACCTGATGCGCAGGCTACTCAGCTTGAGGTGTCGCATTCGAGCGCATGGAGCGCCGAGAGCAAGCTTCCTCAGTGGCGCAGGTGGTATCGTTATGGTCTTGGGTTGCTGCATCATGTGCAGGAAAATGTGGATGAGGCACGTGTGGCATTTCGCCATGCGCAGGATTCACTTGGCGAAGAAAAAGAGCCCGAGCAACTTGCTAGCCTCATGATTTTCCAGGGACTTGGCATGGTGTCCGCTCGTCAAGGGCGTACTCAGGAAGCCGTGGATCTATTTGCGAAAGCAAATCCAGAGCAAGGGACACCTCTTGCCTCAAACGCATACAACAAGGCGCAGGCTTATATGCGTGTCTGGAAGTTTGAAGAGGCCGCCGAAGCGTTTGAAGAAGCTGCACGGTTAAGCAATATGGATGACGCACGTATCATGCGCGGATGGGCGATGGCTCTTGGCAGCAAGGCTCGTCATGGTGAGGCTTTGAACGTGGCTCAACGTGGCCTCGTCAGTGAGCCGCGTGATCCACACCTGTTAAGAAGCCAGATGCTCGCTTATCAGGGGCTTGATGATGTTTCGGATGAGGTCAGAGAAGAAACCCTCAAGGTGTATGACATTTACAAGCGTGACACCAGCGCACCGCACATTCGTGATGAGTGCAGCAGACAAGACCCTGTCTGTCGTGCTGAACGTGTGCCGATTGGTGTGCGTTGGTTAAGACAATAAAACATGATGAGCCAAAAAGCAGGCGAGCGGGGGGC
>CATLTV010000367.1 GCA_950059285.1 uncultured Pseudomonadota bacterium
CCGCCTCTTTTGGTCTTACTTTTCAATGTGTTGTATGCTTAGAGTGTGCCGTAATAATCAAGGTTTTGACACACGCCTACTTGCAAACCTGCATCTTTGACACAGGCCTGATTGCCTGCGCAGTTTGTATCACTCAGACAGCCTGCCGAGCAGGTCGAGAAGGTATCATCAGCGCAATACTGGCCAGGTTGACAGGTGTTTTGGGTTCCTCTATCAGCCATGAAGTTGCCGCACGCTGTAAAGCCTGAGCGGGCAGGGCGAGCGGGTTCGTGATAGACCTCGTGCTCAATGATGACCTCAGTGTCATTGTGGTGCTGGACATCTTCGTGATAGGACTGATGTTCATCGCACCAGACGGAGGCATACTCTTCGTGTGGGTAGGTGGTGTCACTGGCGACATGGTAAGAAGCGGTGCATGCTGTAAGGAAGGCAGGCACAAAGAGGGTCATGATAAGCTGTAGAGATGTGGTGGGGTTTTTGAGTGTAGGCATGATGTGTCTTTGTGTGATGAGGTTTCTGTCAACATGAGTCGTACATGTTTTAAGTGACGTGTGTGTGGTGCGGATATTCAACCTGAAGTGTTATTTTTTCATGAGGTTGTGGCGCATTCATGAAGTTGTTGTGTGAGCGTGTGAGTTGGTTTTGAAGTCTCAAGAGAACAAGCAGAAGTTATCACAGAGCGTCTTGCGTTGGGCTGTTTTTAGCTTATTTATCAGTGTGTTGCTGATGGGGGTGAAGTGGGCCGCATATGCTGTGACATCAAGTTCAGCGGTGCTCTCCGATGCGCTGGAGTCGGGCGTCAACGTCTTGACCAGCAGCTTCGTGTTGTTTGCAGTGTGGCTAGCAAGTAGGCCACGCGATCAGGACCACCCCTATGGTCATGGAAAGGTTGAGTTTTTCTCGTCGGGTTTTGAGGGTGCGCTGATTCTCTTTGCGGCGCTGTCCATTGCCGTGGTCGCGATTGCAAGAACGTTTGATCCTGTGACACTGGAGAACCTTGAGCTTGGGATGGCTATTCAGGTTGTGGTCAGTGTGTTGACGTTTGCCTCGGGGCAACTGTTGATTCATCAGGGCAAGAAGCTCTCATCACCATCACTTGTAGCTGATGGGATTCACATTCGTGCAGATGCCATCACCACGGTGGGGACATTGATTGGTGTCTTTGCTGTGTGGATCACGGGCGCATTGTGGCTTGATACTGCCGTGGCACTGGTGGTTGCAATCTGGCTTGGTTGGAGTGGCGTGAAGGTTGTACGTGTGGCTGTTGGGGGCTTGATGGACGAAGCGGATCCCGAGGTTTTACAGCGTATTGCACGAACACTTCAGGAGAATCGTCGCGAGGGCTGGTTGGCACCACATCACACGAAGGTGATGCAACTGGGGCAATCGATTCACATCGATCTGCATATGGTTTTTCCTGCATACTGGACAATTGAGCGTGTACATGATGACTCCAAGCAAATGGAGAAGGTATTTCAGCAGGAATTTGGCGAGCGTACTGAGGTGATGTTGCATATGGAGTCATGCACATCTCAGAGCTGTTCATACTGCTGTATGGAGGACTGTCCGATTCGTCAGCATGAGTTTGTGAAGAAGTTGACGTGGGACAGTGCGCTCATCACTGCCCCACACAGAGCGAAGCCAATTCAAGAGGATGACTGATTTTTAGAGTCTGCTTGTTTTTGCTTTTTTCGGTATAAAATCAAGAGGATGGGTGGGAGTAAGAAGAGGTCGCCAAAGACGGCACCAAAAATGGTGAGTCCTGTTAATCTGCCAAAGTGATTGGTGGGGACAAAGTCACTGAGCAGCAGCAAGGCGAGCCCCGAGAGCAGGAGCACGCTTGTGAGCATGATGGCTCTACCTGCTCCAAAGTAGGTATAGAGCAGGGCTTCGTGGACATTATCACGACGTTGGCGCTCTTCGTTAAAGCGTGTCAGGAAGTGAATGGTATCATCGACTGCGAGCCCGAGGCTGATGGCGAAGATGATGACCGTGGTTGTGTTCAGCGTGATGCCTGCCCAGCCCATGTAACCAAACGTGATCACGAGGGGGGTGATATTAGGAATGACGCTGATGAGCCCCATTTTGAGCGAGCGGAACACGAGGGTCATCATGCCAAAGATGATGACAATCGCCAGCGCCAGACTGTAGAGCAAATCACGGATAAACGAGTCAAGCGCGATGCTCGCCACATAAGCGTCGCCTGCAATGTACGTGGTGTAGCCCTCGCTTTCGGGGAAGAGCGCATCAAGTTTTGCTTGAAGCGCACCACCTTCCTTGATCATTTTCTTTGCGCCAAAGTCCTCGACACGAAGAAGCACACGAGCATTACTAAAATCACTGGTCATAAAACTTCGTACGCCACTTTTGGCGTCAGGAGGGCCTTCGATCAGGACTTGAATTTGTTCAATCTCCTGACGACTTGAAGGCATGATATCACGCTGTTTAGGGTCCTGTAGTAGTGCCTGACGTGCAGCCTGGTGGAAGTCTACAAGACTGCGCGCCTGGATGATGCCATCGCGTGAGGTTGCAAAGTCCTGAAATTCTTTGAGGTTTGCGTAGGGCTCAGGTTGTTTGAAGTGATCCTGGTCTTTGTGTTCGATGCTGACTTCGACGGGGAGGATGCCTCCGAGGTTTTCTTCAAGCATTTCAGTGGTTTGAAATGTAGGGTGTTCATCCGAGTAGACTTCAAGGATCTTGGTGTCAATGACGACCGAGAAGCTCAGGTAGACAAAACCTGCGGTGATGAGCAAGCCTGTTGCGGTGGTGATAAATGGATAGGCAAGCACCTTGCGTGCGATGGCAATGAGGCTGCGTTCAAGCAACGGAGCTTGTTTGAGCGCTTCGGGCGACAGGTCTGTGAGGTGTTCGGTTTGATCGCCTGCATCAAGACGTTTGACTGGTTTTACAAAGGAGAGCGCAGCGGGGATAAAGAAGAGTGTCGCAAGGTAGGCAAACGCCACACCAGCAGCAGCTTGCCATCCAAACGATTTGAGGATGTTAGTATCAGCGACAATGAGGCTTATAAATCCCACAGCGGTGGTTGCGCTCGTGAGCAAACATGCAACGCCAGTGTGTTTGACCATGGCGACAATGGCTTCTTCCTTGCTTTTGCCATGTTCAATCTCTTCGGCCTGTCGTGTGAGCATATGAATGCTGTCCGAGATGCCGATGATAAAGATCAGCGTGGGGAGGACATTATTAATGATATTGATGGAGCTACCCGTCACGACAAGGAGCGCGACGGTGGTGGAGGCAGCAATGGCGACAGTACCAAGTGGGAGGAGGGCTCCTTGAGGGCGTCTAAAGAGCGCGATCAGGATGATGAGATAGAGAAGCCCTGTGAGAGGGATAAAGAAGAGTTGTTCCGCCTTGAGGCTCTCAACGATTTCCACACGAATACGTGGAATGCCGCCATTTTTCAGCGACACACCCGCAGGAGGTGGTGATTGTTCAAGTATCGCATCAATTTTTGTGGTGACGACTTTGATATCAGCGGCATCCTGGATGTCATCTTGAAGCCAGAGCAGGATCGTGGTCAGCGATCCGTTTTTATCGACGAGCTGTTGTTGGATGAGGGGTTCTGTGGATG
Organism: uncultured Pseudomonadota bacterium; assembly: GCA_950059285.1. Taxonomy (GTDB): domain Bacteria; phylum Myxococcota_A; class Bradymonadia; order Bradymonadales; family Bradymonadaceae; genus CATLTV01. Next base: position 3,593 of record CATLTV010000367.1, read on the forward strand.
CAAATGTTTTGAGCGCGTCGGCCTGAGATGCGTTGATTACGGTGTCTTCTGACAGTGGGTCTTTGCCATCTTGAGTCAGGAGTTCTGTGATGAGAGGTTGTGTGGTGAGCGTGAAGCTGTCACCTGCACGGGGCATCTGGATTGTGGTCAAGGAGTCGGCGTGCTTGACCTCTTCAAGTTTACGAAGCTCGAGTGTGCGTTGATGAATGTAGGTGAGGACCTCGGGCGAGTAGACATCAGGGGCCTCGAGGATAACCATGGTGAGGTTATCTTCTCGCCCGAAACGTTCTGCAAAACGCTCTCGTAATTTGTCATAATCTGAAGTAGATTCAAAGAGTTGCTGAGGTGTGAAGTTGAACTTCAGGAATGGGACACTCGTCGCACAAGCGAGCGTGATGAAGATGACCAGCGCGAGCACAAGCTTACGATACTTGAGGATGAGTCTGGCCAGATTTTCGTAAAACATAAGATGAATCTCGGGGTAAGCGATGCACATTTAAGGCGAGCTATGATTCTTTACACCACGCGATAAACGTGGCAAGGGCGGACTGTGGTAAAGCTCGCCATCTGGTTGGCTGAGATGCGTATTGTCTTGGGTGAAGTGCAAGGAAGATGAGGATATCAGGTCATGAGTGAAGAGAAGAAGCCAAATTGTCTTGGTGTGGATGTGGGGAGTCATCGCATTGGGGTTGCAGTGCATCCTGAAGGGATGACGCAATCGATGCCATTTGAGACAGTGAACGGCAAGGACAGGAAGCAGGCAGCGGCACGGGTGATGGATATTGTTGAGGAGCGTGGTGTATCGGTGTTGGTCTTTGGATGGCCTGTCGATATGGATGGTGTGCCTCGTCGTGCAACACGCCGTGTGGACAAGTTCATTGATCTTGTGGAGCAAGATGCATTAAGTAGAGGCGTTACTCTTGAGGTTGTGCGTTGGGACGAGCGTTTAACGACAACAGCGGCGGAGTCGTTCTTGATTGGTGCGGATGTATCGCGTTCGCG
>CATLTV010000368.1 GCA_950059285.1 uncultured Pseudomonadota bacterium
GTTGGTGGTGGTATTGTGGTGCATGGTTTTGGTTCATGGATTCATGCCGTGCATGATGTTGTGCACCATGTGGAGTCGCACTCGATGGCGATGGTACTGTCACCCTTGTTTAATGGCGTTGTGGGCTTTATTGCAGGGCTTATTGTCGTGGGTGTGGTTGAAGGTGTGAAGAAGGTTCGCGGTGGTGACACGAAGGGGCACGCAGCATAAGAGCTGATTTCAAAACCATCCCGTCGGATGATTGTGAGGAACGTGCAATCTCAGCGTCGACAAGCCACTTGTGGTGACGCTGTCACAACTTCGGGCTTGTCTCCTTGAGCTTACAAGCCCCTCACTGCTCCTCCTCGGTCCTAGTTTTGAAATCAGCTCTAAACACAAGATGTTGTCTTGATTAGTAAATGATGTCTTCCCAGATAAGGGGCACTTCTTGAGAAGTGCCCCTTATCTGCAAGTTTTTACTGCTCTCTTGTGCTCATTTCTTCAGCTCGAACTCGGCAACGGGAGCTTGTGTCAAGAGAGCCCAATACAGGTGAGCTGTTTGTCACAGTCAATCATCAGGTGAGGCGTTACGCCAAGGGAGGGAGTCCTTGCTAAAATATAGGCTGGAAGATGAAGGCCATGTGGTTTTAGGTTGTTTTGAGTATGCTCATGGTTTGGCTGAACCACAGCGAACCTTTTTTCAACACAAAGAAATAAGTCTCTTTGGTTTTGAGAACGGTTATCTCACCCCCGAAGGACAGCAATGGATTTTAGAGGCCAGGAAATGCAAATCAGGTCAAGAGGTGCTCTACGTTTGTTTGCTATCTGATGATGGTGAACCTTTTGCTCTACAAGAGATTCACTATGTGCATCATATTTTAACCCATGGTGAAGGATCTTATTTTACAGAGCTTCTTCTTGCGGGGGGTCTTGTGCATGATTACTCCACACAAACGTGGAAGTTGCTTGAGGCATGGTCTTCTCACAAACCACAGAAAAAGAACCTTTGGACCAACCTATCTCGTGCAGAGAGACGCCACTGGTATGATGCTTGTCGTCTGGCGATGTTCCCAAAGCAACCTGATCAAGTAGCACACAAGATATATGAAATGGATGCATCTTATGTGACTGATTATGTGTCATTTTTCATTGCGCTGGGTGAGGCAATTAACGGACCATGTGGTTATTTTGGTTCTAACATAGGGGCGTTGAATGATTGCCTTTGTGGTGGGTTTGGTGCTCAAACGCCATTCACGCTTAAAATTCATCACGCGAAGGTAGCACAGCAGCATCTGACTGCGGAGAATACGCGTCGACATGTGATCACTCAAGCAAACCATTACAGTACGCTTGATGAACTGTTATCAGATGGTAATTGGTATTCCTTGTGGGATATTGCGATGCAAACTTTCCATGAACATCACGTTACAATTCAACTCATTGAGTAAGCACATGGTGGCTTTACGCATGCTGGACTTTTGAAAGCTGTCCACACCCTCTCAGGAGGGGATGTCGTCCTCGTGTAGTTCGTCGTCAGTGAACTTGATGTTGTAGCGCAGCATTTTTTCTGCGCGATTCCCAAGGTCCAGAGTGCTTTGTCTTGACCATGTTGCGATGACCACTGCGCCAGCAATGGGGACCCACTTGGCGAGGAGATGTTTGAGGAGCTTCTGCGAGATTTTGGAGCCAAGCCACTGGAGTAGTTTTTGAACAACTTTGATGGAGGCTCGTTTGATGAGTAGGTTTTTGCCCTCAATCGATGCGAGCTCCACGGCGCCTTCCCCAAACGCGCTGGCAAAGATGCCGAGGAGTGCGTGAGGGTGGTTGATGTCGTCCTGCTTGCCGTGTGCCACGGCGAGGTCGTAGACCATCTGAAGTTGGTTCCTGAGGATGAGGGTGATTTCGGGGAGCGCAGCGAGCATGCCAAGTGGACCAGGGATGAGGTTGGATGCGCCTGCGATGACGAAGTTCTGGTTGGCGTAGGTGCTGATGATGTGATCCACATCGGTGGGGAGCGGCTTTTTTTGCGGGTGTGTCTCGAAGTATTCCTTGCGAGAGTCAATGGTGAGTTGCAAGGATTTTTCGAGCGTTTGTGCGATCTTGGCGGCAAGTTCGACGACGATCTCTTCTTTGGATTTTTTGGTTGAAGACATGAGGTGTTCTGGGGTGTGGGGGAGATGAAAAAAGCACGATATGAGTGCTCATATCGTGCTTTTTTTCTGGAAGATTTGCAACGTCTTATTCGGCGGCATCCTCAAGTGCTGCGATGAAGTGCTCTGCTTCAAGAGCGCCCATGCAACCTGTGCCTGCGGCGGTGATTGCCTGACGGAAGACCTTGTCTTGCACGTCGCCTACAGCGAAGACTCCAGGAATGTTGGTCTTGGTGGAGTCTGGTGCGGTGACAATGTAGCCCTCGTCATCAAGTTTAAGGGAGGAGTCCTTGAAGATGGATGTGTTGGGAATGTGGCCAATAGCGAGGAAGAAACCGTCGACATCGTAATCATAGGTGGAGTCATCCTTGAGGTTGACGAGTGTGACCTTCTGGACGCCATCTTTTTCGGTGCCCTTGACCTCAGCAACGGAGTGGCTCCACTTCCATTCGATCTTGGGGTTGCTCAACGCGCGTTGCTGCATGATCTTGGATGCGCGCAGCTCATCGCGGCGGTGCACAAGGGTGACCTTGCTGGCGAACCTTGTAAGGAATGTGGCCTCTTCCATGGCAGAGTCGCCACCGCCGACCACGATGACATGTTGATCGCGATAGAACGCAGCATCACATGTTGCACAGCTCGAGACACCTTTGCCCCAAAACTCCTGCTCACCAGGGATGTGAAGCTTACGGGGAGAAGCTCCAGAGGAGATGATCAGTGTCTTGGTGTAGTAGGATGTGCCATCGGAGAGTGTGACCTTGTATGGTGCTTCAGAGAAGTCCACGTGCTCGATCATGCTGAAGTGAATTTCGGCACCAAAACGAATCGCCTGCTTGCGCATTTCATCGATAAGAAGGAATCCTTCAATACCTGTTTCAAAGCCAGGGAAGTTTTCGACTTCGCTTGTCTGTGTGAGCTGGCCACCAGGGAGGTCGCCTTCAAACATGACGGTCTTGAGGTTTGCACGGCATGTGTAAATGGATGCAGTGAGGCCAGCAGGGCCTGTTCCCATGATTGTGACGTCGTAAAGTTCGTGTTCAAGGTTAGGCATGATCGTGATCCTTTTTGGGGCTGTCCTGTCGCTCTTGCATTGCTTTGTTGTGTGTGGCGCAAGAGTTGAAGTGGCAGGAGTTCAACTGATGAAAATACATTGGAAGGAATCTGCACAAGACACATCATGTCCTGCGTTCACTGAATTTCCTCAGGCGCCAAGGTAGTCGCTTTTTGAAAAAAGTCCAGTCAGTGCACAGGGTTGATTATGGTGTTTGGGGGGATTTTGTTTTGATTTCAGTGGTTTGTGTTGTTTTGAATGAGCTCAGGATCGCATCGAAGTTTTTCGATAAAGCGTCGACATTGGATGGGTGAGACCATGCCACCAGCTGAATATGCCATCCCTGAAGGCCAGTATAGGCAATCATATAGCGTGCCTTGTTTTGGTTCACCTTGCCATCAGCGATCAGAATCACTGCGGGGATACGTGGCGACAGGTTTTGCTGTTGTTTGCTCACAACGCTGAATTCGTCGACATCTTTTTTAAGCTGCGCGATGGCTGTGGTTGAGAAATACTCAAGATCAGGTTGTGGTGCGGGAGCATCCTTTGGCGCGTTGGGTTTTGGTGCGATGGGGGAGGCGATGACCATCAAGATTTGATCATGATTGTTTGCGGCAAGTTCGGCACCATTTTCAAAGATGTCGGGGTTGAAGGTGCTCCATCCAGGAGGGAGTGTGAGCTGGTAAGGCGCTGATGGCGATGTGAACGTGGTGGGTTTTGGCTGCTCCTTGGGAGATGACTTCTGGCACGCGGAGCTGCTCAGGAGCATGAGGCACATGGTGAGGATGTGGACAAAGTAGGTCGTTGTTGTGGCGCGTGGCTGTATGGGCATGGGTCCTGGTATGTGAAGATGAATTGAGAGCTGTTGTTGAAACCAACTCCGAAGCAAAGACTAATTGTAAAAGTAAAACAAGTCTTTGATAATACGAGAGATTGTTTTAGGCTTGTACGCGCTAATTGCACCACCAATCACCATGCCGAGCAAGGTGAAGATAATGAGTGGCCCCTGGTTTTCGGACGGGTAGAGGCCTTCAAGGAAAGCATTCATGACCCCGAGAAATATTCCCACAAGTGTGCCAATCGCTGCGCCCCAAATTCCATAACTTACTCTGTCAGGTTCAGTGTCAAAGGCATCCTTGAGGTGTTGTGTGCCAGTGGGCACAGCAGGGATGCGCCCCGTCATAAAGGGATCGATGGTTTGTGGTGGTGATACGGGAGCATCAGGGGGCAATGTGGGGGCATCATCTGCAAATTGTGGCAGCGCAGGTGGGATGGCTGGTGGCTTGTTGTTGGCGTCGTGCATAATGAGTGGGTGATGTGAATATGTCTTTTGGAATCGAGTAGTTATCGTCCGTATGAACCATGCGGCGTTTCCTGTAGAAGAATTGTGTTAT
>CATLTV010000369.1 GCA_950059285.1 uncultured Pseudomonadota bacterium
TCTGCTCCTTCCACAAGTGCTCCTGCACCGCAGGTTGCAGCAAGTGTTGAGGCGCCCGCCGAGACCGTCTCTGCCACACCAGCGCAACAACCTTCAGCAGGAGCTGACCGCGACGAGGTCGCACAGCGCTTGCTTGATGTGTTGTGTGAAAAAACAGGTTACGACGCCGACGAGATCGAGTTTGACTACGAGCTCGAAGCAGACCTCGGCATTGATACCGTGAAACAGGCAGAGATCATCGCCGCAGTGCGTGACCATTATAATATGGAGCGCGATGAGGACTTCCGTCTCGCTGATTATCCCACGCTCAACGCGTTGACCGATTATGTCGTCGGTCGCCTTGGTTCATCTGCTCCTTCCACAAGTGCTCCTGCACCGCAGGTTGCAGCAAGTGTTGAGGCGCCCGCCGAGACCGTCTCTGCCACGGCAGGTGTTGCACGTGATGAAGTGGCGCAGATGCTACTTGATGTGCTGTGCGAGAAGACAGGTTATGACGCCGATGAGATCGAGTTTGATTACGAGCTTGAAGCAGACCTCGGTATTGATACCGTGAAGCAGGCAGAGATCATCGCCGCAGTGCGTGACCATTACAACATGGAGCGTGATGAAGATTTTCGTCTCGCTGATTATCCCACGCTCAACGCGTTGACTGATTATGTGGTGAGCCGCCTTGGTTCATCGCCAACACCGCCCGAGAACAAGCAGGCTGTGCCAACACAACCTGCTGAAAAGCATCTTGATCTTGAAGCTCAGATCGCATCAAGGGAATCTCAGTTGCCTGCGCCCGTGATGGTGCAAGTCTCTGATGCTGAAAGGGAAATTGTTCAGCACAAGGTGCCAGCAAAGATTGTGATTAGTGGTTCTGCGCTGGGGCTTCCTGGTCAACGCGAACTGTTTGCCGATGATGCACTTGAGGCGTTGTTCAACGGTGAGAACATGATCTTGAAGCTGTCTGAAGAGCAACTTCAAGCTCAGGTGGATAACCGCATTGTGCGCCTTGTGAAGCACGAGGACGGCAGCGGTGAGATGGTCGAGGTTGTGGATAAGTCCGAGGTGGTCAAGCTCGCTGGTCGTACAGAGGGGATCGATCTTGCAGGTCGTTGGGGCGTGCCAGATAGATTGGTGCAGGCGCTCGACGAGACCAGTCGCATGGCATTTGCTGCGGGCATCGATGCTCTGCGCGATGCAGGACTTCCTTTGATTCCTCGTTATCGCACCACACGTAATGGTGGAAAGATTACCATTGGCTGGCAGCTTCCCGATGAGATTGGTGAAGGCACAGGCGTGATCTTTGCGTCCGCGTTTGCAGGTAAGGATGAGGTTATTGAGCAGGTCAAGGCACGCTACACCGACTCTGACTTCAAGTTTGATCACCGTTTCCTGTTGAAGATCCTTGGTATGGCAAACGCAAGGTTTGCGGAGTACATCGGTGCTCGTGGGCCAAACATGCAGATTAACGTGGCATGTTCCTCGACCACTGCGGCGATGACCATGGCTGAGGACTGGATCGAGATGGGTCGTTGTGAGCGCGTGATCGTGCTTGCTGCGGACAACGCAGGTGGTGACACCTTGAACGAGTGGCTTGTCAGCGGATTCCTCGCTGCGGGTGCTGCGACAACTGCTGCGAAGGTTGAAGATGGCGCACTCCCGTTTGACAGGCGTCGCCATGGCATGATCGTGGGTAGTGGTGCTGTTGCGTTTGTGTTTGAGAAGGGCGGAGAGCCCGAGAAGCGCGGCATTGAACCTCTGGCCGACTTGCTCGGTGCTCACGTTGTGAACAGCGCGTTCCACCCCACGCGTCTTGATGTGCATCACATTGCAGGTCAGGTCGAGAAGCTGGTCGCAGATGTGGAGCAAAAGTTCGACCTCGATCGTAAGGATATTGCGCCACATACGTTGTTTGTGTCTCACGAGACGTTTACGCCTGCGCGTGGTGGTAGCGCTGCTGCCGAGATTGAGTCCTTGCGCCATGTGTTCAAGGATCGTGCGGATGATGTGGTCATTGCTAACACCAAGGGATTCACAGGACACCCGATGGCAGCGAGCATCGAGGATGGTCTTGCGGTCAAGGCGCTTCAGCATCAGCTTGTGCCGCCGATTCCCAACCTCAAGGAGCCTGATCCCGAGCTTGGAAACCTCAAGTTGAGTCAGGGCGGATCGTACCCCATTGATTATGCGCTTCGTTTCTCGGCAGGTTTTGGCAGCCAGTTTGGTGTGTCTCTGTTTAGATTCCGTGCACGCACAGAAGATCGTCTCTTCTCAAGCAAGCGTCAGCAGGCCTGGATCGAGCGCGTTAGTGGTATGGAAAACCCTGTGCTTGAGGTGGAAAAGCGTACGCTCAGGTTGCGTGAGCTCAGCCCTGAAGAGCTGGCCGCAAAAGAAACCAACACAGGAGATGCTGGAAAAAAGCCCTCTGGACAGGCAGCTTATACTCTGCCGCAAGCCCTTGACGCTCGCGTCGATGGCATGGCTAGCTCGCTTGTCCAGGCCAACGTTTCTGCACATCAGCTTGAAACATTTGCTCCAAGGCAAGTTGTCACCACAGCGCTTACGCTCGATCAAGGCTCAGGCCAAGGCCTGCTCAAGGGTAAGAGCGTCGCGATCTGTGGTGGTGCACCTCAGGTGGTCAAGGTGATCGAGCAGGCGCTTGGAGAGTTCTCCGTGGCTTCGGTCAAGACCATTGACAGTGAATTGCTCCTTGATGAGTCCTTCCTCATGGGCGCGCTGGCGATGACAGACGCCGTGATTTTTGCTGAAGGTATTCAAGTCAAGGACACCTCTCGCCAGGCACTACATGAGGCAAGTAAGAAACCTTACCACCTTGGACGCGCATGGCAGGCTGCTCTCGGCGAGCATCCTGGGAAGGATCATGTGTGGCTTTCGCTGATTGATATGGGCGGTGAGCTTGGTCTTACCGACAAGAAAGGTGTGAATCATGTGCATGGTGCGCTCTGTGGCGCGACCAAGTCTCTGGCACGTGAGTGGCAAGATGCACAGGTCTGCGTGGTGGACTTTGCTCAGGAGAGCACCTTTGATAGCTCGCTTGTGACGACCGCGATCAAGGTCGGTCTGGCTGGCGCAAAAGCAGGTGAAGTTGAGCTTGGATTGAGCAAGAGTGGAGACGTCGTTCACGCGGCAGCATCCACCATCAAGGTTGATCCTGACAAGGCAAGCGCGCTGAACAGCGACTCTGTGGTTCTGCTTACTGGTGGAGCAAAGGGCATCACTGCGAGCGTCGCTTTGGATCTTGCGCGTCGTTACAAGTGTACGCTGGTGTTGGCAGGTCGCACAAAGATGACCTATGCCAACCCACTTGCTGAAGATGTGAACGCGCACAAAAAGCAGGCCAAGGAAGCGCTCAAGGCACGTGGTGAGCGTGCGACACCTGTGGCTGTGAAGAATGCTGTGCGAGGGCTTGTGTCCCAGCAGGAGATCGTCACCAACATGCTGAGCATGAAGGCGCTTGGCGCTTCCGATGTGGAGTATGTCGCATGTGATCTTGCCAATGCACAGGCAGTGCATCAGATGATTGATGATGTGGCCGCACGTCATGGCAAGATCGACGTGGTGGTTCATGGTGCAGGTCTTGAGATCAGCCGCTTGCTTGAGCAAAAAGATGAGACCGAGTTTGACAGGGTCTTCTGTGGCAAGGCTCTTGGCTTCCTCGATATGTATGAGGCAGCTCAGAAGAACGCCGCGCTCAAGGGCAACGTGACCTGGATTGCGTTCTCAAGTATCGCGGGTCGTTTTGGCAACATGGGTCAGATTGATTATTCATCTGCCAACGATGCCTGTGGTCGTCTGGTGTCACACGCGGTTGCTCAGGGTGAGCAGGCGATGGTGATCGACTGGACTGCCTGGGCTGATGTGGGGATGGCCTCACGTGGCTCGATGCCCGAGATTCTGGGATCAAAAGGTGTGGAGTTCCTGCCCGTGGAAGTGGGGGCGATGTTGCCCGCGCTATTGCTTGAGGAGAACATCTCTGGAGAAGTTCTTGTCGCGGGTAAATTGGGTGACATGGGCGGCCTCAAGGAGGTTGGCTCTGTGACTGGCTGGAGCGATGTCAGTGGTCAACCTCTGGTGGATCAGGTTCAGAAGGCCGATGATTCCAGCGCGCTGGTCAAGCGTATGCTTGATGTGCAGAGCGACAGGTTCATGCGTGATCATGTGTATGAAGGTGTGCCTCTGATGCCAGGCGTGATGGGACTCGAACTCATGATTGAAGCCGCACGTCAGGTTGTGGGTGAGGATGTAAGCCTCGCTCAGATCAAGGACGTGAAGTTTGATCGCGCGTTGAAGTTGCATCGTTCAGAGCCCGCAGAGGTGCTTGCGCGTGCCACACAAACGTCGGCCGACGAGGTCACCGTGGAGGTGCTGAGCCGTCGTACAACCAAGACTGGAAGGGAGGTTGAGCAAAAGCACTACTCCTGTAAGGTTCTGGTAAATAAAGGTAATGTGTCTGTATCGAAAGAGGCAATGGTGCTCGACCCTACACAGGGCACATGGTTAAGGGGTCCTGAGCGTGAGGAGATCTACAAGCGATTTTTCCACGAGGGCACATCCCAGG
>CATLTV010000370.1 GCA_950059285.1 uncultured Pseudomonadota bacterium
GGGCGGGGACCGGGGCAGGTACATCGAGGACTGGGCCGCCGAGATGCCGACCGACGCCGACCCCTTCGAGTGGGGGTACCAGCGTGCCCTGGCCTCCCATCGGTCTTAGGCGAGTGTCAATGTCATAAAAACCACCCTGAGCCCCAAGCGTTGTGAGCGCGCGAAGCAAGCGCCTTGCTAGCTTGGAGAATGTCTCCATCGTGAGGAGTGGATGCTCATCGGGCTCACAGATGAAAATCAAATCAAGATCACTGCCAAAGCCTGGCTCAAGACCACCGAACTTCCCGAGAGCAAGCACGCAAAATGGTAATTCATCAATGGTTTCTGGCAAGTCACTGGCCACATGCTTGTGTCTCTGCACAAGATTTTGACGCAAATGCAACCAGACCTCCTGCGACACCATCGAGAGAATAACCTGTGCAAGATCACCAAGCTGACGCAGCGTGGAGAGCGTGGTCGCAGCGCCACCAATCTCATGAAGCCCCAGACGTAAAAACTCCTCTTGCTGAAAGCGGTGCATAATCCCAAAGCGATGATCAGGACCATACGCTCGCTCAAGAGACTCACTCAACATGTGACTCATCGCATGAATCGAGAGATCAATACTGATGTTCCCCGCACCAAGAAGCCGTGAGATCACATTGGGATCGCGCAACAAAATAGAGGAGAGTAGCTGACTTGAACCAAAGACATGCACAAGTAATCGAGTCGCGTGAGGATTCTCAGCGAGCATATCGTAGAACCAGGGGCGCTCACCCACGCTTGAAATCAGCCGCATCAAAAAACTAAATGCCTGCTCCTTGTGAGGTGCGGAGAGCGTGGTCTGAAGCAGGTACACACCAAGATGTCTGGGGTTGGAGATGCGCGTACTGCTTCGTGCCTGGTGCAACGAGAATGGGCCATGCTGCTTTTCTGCAAGCATCTGAAGTTGACCATAGACCTGTTGTGGCTTCTCAAAGCCTGCGTCACGAAGCACCTTGAGGCTCTCTTGCGCAGAGAGTTCTTGCAGTATCAGTCGCTCAAAAGCCTTGTTCACTGAATGCTTTAGCGTTGGCTTTTCAGATGCTTGCTCGCTTTCATGAAACAGTCGTGAAAAGATCTCGGAGACGCCCTTACGATGCTCACTCAGCACATGAATAAAGGGCTCGGGCTCAAGCTCCATACGCATCGCAACCATGGCAAGTTCCTTTGAACTTGTAGGTAATGCGTGATCCTGCCGATCTCGCTGCATTTGAATACGATGCTCAAGTCGCCTGTAAAAATCATACGCATCACTCAACACGGTGTAATCCTCGTGAGGAATTAACCCTGTGTAGAGCAAACGATCCAGCGTATCGAGCGTGCCCTTGACGCGCAGCGCATTGCGTGTGCCCGAGTGCACGAGCTGAAGAGCCTGCACAAAGAACTCGATCTCGCGAATACCACCCATGCCAATCTTGACGTCCCAGCCAAACACACCAAGTGAAGATGAGACATCATGTTCCTCACGTAAAGGTTGGGACGACTCGGGTTGGGGACTTTGCTCTGGTTGCTCCTGAGACTTCAGGAAACGTCGCTCTGGCGTCTGATGCGATGAGGAATTAAACGAGCGCGCACGCATCAAACGTTGATGGATCGACTTTTGAGGTTTTGGCGCGTGCGCTTTTTTCTTGAACAGCGATCGGCGAGCAGTGGATGAGGTCAGAGAACCCTGCTGACTATCAGGTTCAGGTGTAACTTCCTGGGTGAGTTGTCCCTTGACCCTTGAACCTGGCGCGTTAGCGTTGACAAGCTCCTTCATTTTACGGAGTTCATCAATGGCCGTAAAATCAAGATACCTTTTAAACATAAAGGGTTGCAGCTCTTTCAGGACGCGCTCACCAAGCACAAGGTTTCCTGCAACAGGACGCGCCTTGAGAAACGCGCTACGCTCCCATGTCCTGCCACAGGACAGGTAATAATTCACAAGGGCTGGCGCATGTGGCAGGAGTGCACCCATCGAACCCTCGGGCCTGAGCCGCAGATCCACGCGAAACACATATCCCTGAGCGTTCACATCATCGATCATGTGCACCATATCGCGCATCATATGTACGGCGCTCTGGTGACGATCTTGCTGACTGGCAAGCTCAAGATCACAAACAAAGATCAGATCAATGTCCGAGGAATAGTTCAGCTCCATGCCGCCCAGCTTCCCCATGCCAAAGACACACACATGCTCGACAAGCGCAGGATCATCATGGAACAAGGCGCTGTACTCCAGCGCAACCTGAACACATGCCTGAGCCAGCGCTGCGATACCTCGCGAGGTCTGTCGCACACTAAAATCCCCCGACACCTCAATCGCATAAAGAGCCAGAGAAACTCGCCTCTTGAACACCCTGAGCGACTCCATCACCGCAGCTTTTTGCCGCTCAACATATGTCGCAGAATCTTTTTCCTGAACGGCATTCAGCGCCAACTTGACATCAAGGCGTAGCCACTCCAGCACGGATTCAATCGGCTCATCAAGCGCGTTGCGCTCAATGTAACTGGCAATGTAATCCACTAGAAAGGCATCCGTACGCAAGATTCGACGGGGATAATCGCCCTGCATCGCAAGCTTTAAAATGAGCGCAAATAATGTGTTGGATGAGAGGATCTTCGCACGTGTGACGAGCAGCTCTTCAAAGAGCGCAAATATCTGAGGTTCTTCAGGAAAACCTGTCAGCTCTCTGGTGACAATGTGCTGCTGTGCTTCGGAGAGTGCAAGTGAGGACCACGCGCAAGATAGCCCCGTAACATTCTGATTTAAATCAACTTTCAAGATTTCCATTCAGAGCACATCAAACAAGATCATGTACCCGCCTATGCTATGTGGATGGTTTGGCGGAAGCTCCAGCGAGAGGGAATATGTTCCTGTCTCTGGAATTTGCACCTCGTGTAACGATGGGAAGAAACCAAAGCCACCATAGGATGCAGAGGCGATGGTTTGCCCCTGATTATTGGTAAGAACAAGACGCGGGTCAAGCGCGTAACTGCTGGTGGAACTGTCTGCCATACTGATGACGTAGAGCGTATCACCAGCCTGAAGCTCCAACGTGAACTCATCTGCACGATCCTCATACGATGAGAGAGTCCCCGCATGAAGCGCAGGCATGCTCAACACAGGCTCAGCATGAGGTCCATTGTGCTCCTGCTCAATCACCGCCAGAGATGATGGCATAAATGAAGGGAGCACCTCAATGACCTGGGGAGCATACGAGAACAAGTTACGATCCGTGGGGTGCACAGTGAACATGTACTCATCTGCCGAGTTGGACACCGCGTAATTCACAGGCCCCTGACCACTCTCCTTGAGAGGTTCCATGGAGTGAGGGTTCAACCAGGTAAAGTTGTATGCACGTTCACTTGTGCTCGCAAGTTTCAACGCGCCAGGCTCATCCACAGAGAGCAAGTACAGCGTCTCGCTTAGCGGACCGTTATGATAGGACTGATGCAGGAAATCTTGCACGCCGATCCTTCGGAGGTAAGCAAACCCAGCCCCAACAGAGAGACTCTCTGATACAACAGTCGCTCTCGGGTGCTTGTGCACAAATAGCAACGCATCCTCGGAGCGCGACGGGATATAACGCAGTCGTCCACCCATGGATGACGCCGAGAGCGTCTCAAGGGTGCTGCGACGGTGCAAACGAGTCACCATTGATGAGGCTGCATCCTGCGATGCAAAGATGTGAATCTGCTGCGCCTGAAGGCCAACCTTGAACACCTCACCAAAAGGAGCATGCGTGTTGCGGGAGTTCAACAGGTAGGAAGATGGTGTATCAAGCGTGTCCAGCGCATCGACATCAAGGCTACGCATACCAATTTGATACTCACCTGCCTGAAAATCATAATCCTTGTGTGCCGCAACCTTGATGACAAGCGTGGTATCTTCATCAAACTCAAACAACTCGTTAAACGAGGTGCTCCCCAACAGCTCAAGTGTATCTGACTCCTTGAACACATGGACTTCTGGCACAAATCGCGTGGCGTTGAGCGCAAGCTCCAGCGGCGTATGCGCAGGCACCTGAACTCGCCAGTGCTGCTCCTCACGCCTGGATTCAAGCGAAGATGAGCGAAGCATCATGGGCAGCTCACCAAGCGGCTGAATATCAGCCGACTCGATCCTCACGTGGGCAAGCTCCTCCGCCTGCGACCCTCGCCCATTTACGTCCATAAGCTCAATAAAATAAACACCTTGCGAAGGGGCTTTGAACGTCATGGGGTCGGCATAAGTGTGACGCATGGTATTGAATTCAGCGTCAAACAAGCGTGTAATAAGGTGCTGTTGATAACCATGCTCAAAGGTCACAAGCAGGGATTCGCCAGCATTTGCATCAAAGGGAACCAACGTATAACTCCCCTCATCAATGTGCACGTCCTGATCCACAGGCATACTCGCTGATTGCGGTTCAATGGTAGGCTCAACCTCGACGACCTCCAACTCATACCCAAACGATGGACCGCCCTCAGCCTGACCTGCCTGTTCGGAACTCGGTAACTGATGAGAGAGCAGTAT
>CATLTV010000371.1 GCA_950059285.1 uncultured Pseudomonadota bacterium
TTTTAAAATTTAATACATGTAATGATCCTATAATTGTTTTGGATTGTCTTGAAAAAAGCACCAAAACTAATTGGGTAAGAAGTCAATTAAAAAAAAGGAAATGTTTATTTATGCTCGCCAGTTACAGGAGGGGGCGAGCGTGAAGCACAAGTTCGCTGCAAAACAGCCCTCTTTCAAGAGTGTACAAAGATAGGAAACAAGAGATGAGTGATACAAAGCAAGGAACATCGGGGAAAACATTGATCGCGGCAGCCGTGTCGTTGATTGTTTTGGTTGGTGTCGCGGGCGCGCTCTTCTTGATGGGTGGCTCCAAGGACGTCAAGAAAGAGGTCAAAGAGGACGCTTCAGAGTATAGTTTCAAGGCCTACACCAAGAGTGAGGTGGCCAAGAAAGAAGCGCCAGAACCTGTCAAGAAAGAGGTCAAGGTCGATGAGGATCTTCCTCCTGAGCTTAGAGGTCTGGAGTTGGATGACGATCAGGAGGTCGTGGTCATTGAGGAGTATCACGAGCCTGAAAATACTGAGCCTGCAGCGGTCAAGGTCGTCGAGAACGACAAGACCAAGAAGCCTGGTCCTGGTGAAGCCTATCCTGTCGAGCAAGAAACCTTTAGCTCCAGGCGTTACATGCGTCAGCGTTACGGCTCGCCTGAGCAGCGCAGCATGTTACGCCAGCTCAACCAACAGCTTGATCGTGGCGAGAAGCCTGTGATCCCCAAGGCGAGAATACCAGGTCGACTTCGTCCTGTGTCTCCGCAGTTGAAGGGATCGCTTGATACCATCTCTGGAGCCAAGTTTGTGCCTGGTAAGTTGCACAATGTGAACTCCAAGCCAAAGGCGATCAAACTTAAATAAAAAGTTAATTTTAAGGCGGATGGAATAAAGGCTGTAATCACAGCGCTTTACCATCCGTCTTCTGGTGAGAGGGCGTGTGTAGTGAGAAAAAATGAGAATGAGTGCAAAAAACGTCTTGACGTGAAAAGCCTGTCTCATTATAAACCACTTCCTGACGACGACTGGTCGTTACAAAGTTCGCGGGTGTAGCTCAGGGGTAGAGCGCAACCTTGCCAAGGTTGAAGTCGTGGGTTCGAATCCCATCACCCGCTCTTGAGAATATCAAGAGCATATTCTTAAACATAACGTGCCGCATAGTTTTTATGCGGGTGTAGCTCAGGGGTAGAGCGCAACCTTGCCAAGGTTGAAGTCGTGGGTTCGAATCCCATCACCCGCTTTCGGGTGCACGTTAGAAACATAGCACATACCCAGTATGTGCGGGTGTAGCTCAGGGGTAGAGCGCAACCTTGCCAAGGTTGAAGTCGTGGGTTCGAATCCCATCACCCGCTCTTAAAAGAGGATGAACTCCAAAGTTCATCCTCTTTTTTTGTGCGTTTTACATGCTCTCCTTGTACCAGCGCTCAAGAATCGCCTGCGCAGGCTTGCCTCGTGGCGTGTAGCCCCTGTCTTGCAGGCTCTTGAAGCCAAACCAGTTCCAGATGTAGACCCCATCAAGGCGAGGATCGGCATGCCACTGCTGCATCATCGATTGATAACACTTCGCCTGTAGATTCGGGGCTGGCGCGGCATTGGCCGAATAATTCCATGGATAGGCAGCTCCCTTGGCATGTGATGGATAGCCCACCTCGGTAAAGATGTAGTGGAACTGGTTCTCTCTGGCCCATGTGTTCAGGCGTACAGTAAAGCTCCTCCAGCCTAGCTGTAGCTCTTTGACAGAAGGATCAGGTTGTTTGCTTAACTCCTGATATGCTGTGAGCCCAACTACATCAAGCTTGTCCCAGAACGTGGGGACTTCAAAATGATCCCAGTTCGCCGAGTATGTCAGCTTGTGTGAATAGTTTGCACGTACCTTTGATATCAGCGTGTCCCAACGCTCCTTCTTTGTCTCCATGCTCAGCAATTCACTGCCCACGCTTAACAATGAGACCTGGTTCTGCTCGGCAATCTGTGCGTAATGCATGATGAAGCGTTCATAATCCTTCCACCACGCGTTCTCGTCTTGTGGGGCGATGGTGCCGCGCCAGACTCCCATCTTTCGCTCCTTGAGCCAGATGATGGGAAGCAGGAACGTGCGTAGTCCGCGCTGATGAGCGTCTTGCAGGACCTGGATCAAGAGCTCGTCGGGGACGGTGATGCCCTGATCTTGATAGATTTTACTGCTGTGTACAGTGTCCTGCCGCCATCGCACGACAATAGAAATGTCTGTGGCGCCAGCCTGCTTGATCTCGTCGAGTAAGCTCTGATATATTTTACGTTGTTCTTCAGGATCTTGCGTGCTTGCAAATAGCCCCAGAGAGATGCCTCGCTGCCATGTGTCGTTGCGCTGCTCAGGGCGTGCAAACAGTTGGCTGGACCATGTGGCCGTGGCCTGTTGCAGCCCACGCTGTTGTGCTTGCAACAGTATGGCCTGTGACGCGTGAACAAGGTTGTCTCTGGTCACAGGCGTTGATTCTTCTGTAGTTGTTTTGTTTGGAGGTGTCTTGCGTGAGCAGGCCATGATCGTAATGAGGCTGCTTATGATAAGGATGCGAAGAACTCTGAGGTGTGAAGGTGTGAAGTGCATGATCGGTGTACAGTAAATGAATGCGTCATGATCCAGAGATAGGTCTGACGCGTAATGTAAAATGTGCGCACTGTTCTTAATACAACGTTACTTGCTGTGGTGAAAGATGAAGAAGCAATTGCAAATGGGTTTGGGGTTGGTTGTGGTGATGGGTCTTGCTCAGGGATGCTCAAAGGAGCCCGAGGAGACTGTCTCTGGTGATGATATGTCTACCTCATTGATGGATATGGTGGAGACTGAGGATCTGGGTCAAGTTGCCGAAGAGGATATGATGCCTCTTGAAGATATGGGTGGCAGCCAAACCGAGCCTGATATGGCCTGTGTGGATACCACCGTTTATGAGGATGAAGATGGTGACGGCTATGGCAATGGTGACGCTCAGATGCTCTGTTTGAGGTCAGGTGAGGAGCCTCCCGAAGGTTATGGTCTGTCACAAGGCGATTGTAGTGAGGGGGATCCTCTTGCGTATCCTGATGCCGAGGGTGTTTGTAATGATAATGTGGATGATGATTGTGATGGTGAAGACGAGGCATGTCCAGCAAGTCAGCCCGACGAGATGAGCGTGCCTGCTTGGGATTGCACGGGAGATGCTCCTGAGAATGTGTATGCCTGGGCCAGGTTTGATGATGGCATGGGTTACTTCAAGGACAATGGCTGCTTTGTGTTCTTCGAAGGTAAGAAGGATATCTTCTATGTGCAGCGTAATGTGGAGCGCGCAAGTAGCGATTCATCCTGCGATACAATCAATGGTTGCACCTGTCCAAGCCTCAATGGCTGGCCCAGTTATGACCGCAGAATGTACGCATTCACTCGCCTTGATGTCGATGCCAGCGAATGTGAGGAGGTCTCCATTCGTGATCATGGCGGCGAAGATCAACCCGTGTCAAATGGATGCCGCAAGTACCTGTATCAGATGCACCACTATGATATCCCATATTCTTACGTTGCAAGTTCTTTTGAGGGGGTGAGGCAACGTATTGAATTGTTTAGTAAAGTGGAGATTGCATGCGTGGAGGATGCACCACATGCGAACTTGCCTTACCAAACGTTGGTGGAGACAGACATTGTGCTTAACCCTGACTTCCAAAAGAAGTAGGGCAAGAAGAATGGGCTTGTTTTTTGAGGTGAAGATACACTAAGTCTTGTATGGCGAGATGGGGTGTTTTTACCAACAGAAGATGGCGATATGTATTCAGTAAAAGAGCTTTTTTATACCTTGCAGGGAGAGGGTGCCCAGACAGGACGCGCAGCGGTGTTTTGTCGTTTTTCAGGGTGCAACCTCTGGACTGGCCGAGAGAAAGATCGACACAAGGCGATCTGTCAGTTTTGCGACACGGACTTTGTGGGCACAGATGGGCCTGGGGGAGGGCGCTTCAAGACAGCCGCAGAGCTTGCAGATGCTATCGATGCGGCGTGGTCTGGTGAGCGTGGAGAACGTATCAAGCCATTGGTTGTATGCACAGGCGGTGAGCCGCTGCTTCAGCTTGATGAAGAGGCTATTGAGGCGATTCATCAGAAGGGCTTCGAGGTCGCGGTTGAGACCAATGGTACACAATCACCTCCTGAGGGGTTGGACTGGATTTGTGTGAGTCCAAAATCAACAGCGCCGCTCAAGCTGACGAAGGGAAGTGAGCTCAAGCTTGTGTTTCCTCAGCAGGAGGCTATGCCTGAGAAGTTTGCATCGCTTGATTTCAAGCACTTCTTCCTTCAACCCATGGATGGCCCTGAGCAGGCAAAGAATATGCAACTTGCTGTGGAGTATTGTAAGGCACATCCACAGTGGCGTTTGAGTTTGCAGACACACAAGGTGCTGGACATTCCTTGATGGTGTATGCGGTGAGCATGCACGAACGAAAAAGAGATAGGGGCGGCCAAAAA
>CATLTV010000372.1 GCA_950059285.1 uncultured Pseudomonadota bacterium
CCCCCCCCATGGAGCCGTCTCCAATCACAGGAGTAAACCCAGAGGCCTGATCAAGGGATGGCATATGATTCTGTGCATCGCTTATTTCACCGATCACAAAGGTGGCTCCAGGCGCAAGGATATTGGGCTCAAATGCCTGACGGTAGTCTGCAAAAGAGCTAATTCCTGTCCAGCCAAGGCTGTAGTTTGTGAGATCCACAAAGGTGTCACCAGCATTATAAATCTCGACCCACTGACGACCAGACACAGGCATCATCGGATCAAACAGCACCTCTGTAATCATCAGCGGAGCTGCGCTCACAGAGATTGTAATCTGTTGTGTTACTTCGTTATTCACACCACCCATGCCACGCGCACGCAAGGTGTACACGGTGGTCACCTGAGGTCTAAACTGTAGACTGCCCATGGCTATGGAGTTGGACATAACACTGGTGACAGGACCACCCTGATCGTCCTCAATCTCCAACGCAACGGTATCCTGTGTTTCCCATGACAGGACCACAGCCTGACCCGAATATGTGCTGGTTGTGTTTGTGGTGAAGCTTACAATGGAAGGCACCACCAACACAGTCACCATCACATCCTGAGACACTGAGCCCGCAGGGTTTGTAGC
This sequence comes from uncultured Pseudomonadota bacterium, assembly GCA_950059285.1. GTDB lineage: Bacteria > Myxococcota_A > Bradymonadia > Bradymonadales > Bradymonadaceae > CATLTV01. Next base: position 614 of record CATLTV010000372.1, read on the forward strand.
AGAGAGCGTAAAGGTTGTATTGGCAGTGACAGTCACGCTGGCTGAGCCCGTGTTCATCGTAGAGCTTGTGATCAGGTTCATATCTGCGTCACGAATTTCGATGCTCTCTGCCCCTACTGTCTCCCAGCTCAGGTCGATGTTTGTACCCACGGCGATGTCTGTAGTTTCGCTGCCCGTAAAGCTCGTAATGGTTGGAGGTGTCAACATGGTCACCGAAAGGTCCTGAGAGACAGAACCCGCTGCGTTGCTTACCACAAGCGTAAAGGTTGTATCGGCAGTGATAGCCACGCTGACAGAGCCCGTGTTCATGTCAGAACTTGTAATCAGGTTCATGTCTGCGTCACGAATTTCGATGCCCTCTGCCCCTACTGCCTCCCAGCTCAGGTCGATCATCTCATTAAACAGCACGTCTGTGCTCTTGGATGCAGTAAACGATGTAATGGAGGGACTACCAAGCAAGGTCACAGTCACATCTTGTGTAATCGTGCCCGCAGGGTTTGTGGCAGAGAGCGTAAAGGTTGTATTGGCAGTGATGGTCACGCTGACAGAGCCCGTGTTCATGTCAGAGCTTGTGATCAGGTTCATGTCTGCATCACGAATTTCGACGCTCTCTGCCCCTACTGTCTCCCAGCTCAGGTCGATCATGGAATCAGGCACCACATCAGAGGACTGACTGGCCACAAAAGAGGTCACAGTAGGAGCCCCCACCACGGTGATATCAAGCGGTGATGAAGACACCTCACCATAATCATTTCGCGCGATCAATGTGTAGGATGCATCCTGTGTGGGGGAGAGATCTGTAGAACCACTCTCTGTCTCACTCGCCTCATTCGAGGTGAACACGATCATATCATCAGCATCCACAATCTCGATGACATCTGCGCCTTCGGTGATCCAGCTCACATTGACCGAATCACCAAGGTAGATTTCACCCATTCCTGCAGAAAAGTCAGTGATTGTTGGTGCCATGGGTACAACCACAGTCACGGTTTGCTGGGCAGAGTCAGTGCCATCCTCATTGGTCACCTGAAGCTCATACGTTGTGGTTTCCATGGGGTTTACATTCAGGCTTCCTGACTCCAATTCATCCTCGCCAAGCTCATGAATGGACTGACCATCCACGCGAACCTCACCGCTCTGAGCGAGGCTGACTTCCCACGACAACTTGACCAGAGCGCCAGGATCAACATCCTGCGCATCGCTCTCAAAACTATCAATCGTCGGTGGGTTGACCTCATCCTCCTCGATCTGAATAGAGATGCTCTCATTCTTTTCAAACTCATCCCAACGCACGGTGATTGTATAATCGACCTGTTGATTGGGAAGTTCGGGGAGCGCCACAGTGGTGGTGCCTTCTGCAACTTCCGCAGAAGGGATCATGTAGGAAAAGTCATCTGGCCCCGAGATAAGTGCGGATGTACCTCCACGTGTTTTCCACGAGAAGGTCACCATGTCTCCAGGTTTACCCGAGGACACATCTGCGGAGAAGTTCACGATGGAAATGACTGCTCCGCTCTTCAAGAGACAGGTGCCCGTGGGGCCACAGTACTGATCGGTAAAACAATCTGTGTCCTGAGCACACTGATTATCCTCAAAGACAGGTCGACAGGCCGAGCTTACGACGCTCAGCAGGGAGAGAAGAAGGATCATCCAGACTGTTGACTGAATAGCCTTCACAAAACGAACGGTGCACACCATAGAGAACTCCAAGACTTGCAGTAGATGAAACATTCGTAACAATGACAATCCACACCACATTAACGCGCAAAGGGATTGATTTGAAGAGTGTAATCAGATCTGAATATACATCTGTTTGAGTCACCGTGACATATTGTCGCGACGATATGCGTTAAGGAGAGGAAAGCACAGGTGCACACATGCCGAACACATATAAAAATAGCAAATACAATTCAATCACTTGCAACAACAAAACAAGCGAGTGTTTGTATTATCAAGGGTGTGGTGAGCTGAATTTCGCCGCCACATTATTTGTTTAGTCAGGAGATGACTTTACTTGTGAAGGTAAGGTAGGATAGAAGGAGGAAAGGTTGCGTTCGTCACAAGACAACGCAAGCTATCAAGAAACCATACAAAACGTTTACACGTCGATACTTAGATAAGTTCTTTTTTGATTCCAAAACGTATCAGTTCATCAACATAGGGTAAGCAACCATGACACAGGAAAACACAACACAACACGCAGAGGCGTTAGAGGAACTCAACGCAGAGGAGCGCGGACTTGGCATTGGCTGGGTCGTTGCCATTTTGCTCGCTGTCGGGATGGTGGGTTACATGCTCTTTGACGGATTCAAATCCGAAACCTATTTCTTTGAGGTGGATAAGGCCGTCTCCGAGGGCTCCGCTCTGATCGGCAAAGAGGTGCGCCTCAAAGGGGTTGTTGAGCCAGGTAGCGTGGAAGGAAAGGACGGCGTCCTCGGCAAGCGCTTCAGGATTGCCGAGAAAGGCAAGTCCATTCAGGTCTATTATGACAAGGCATTGCCTGACACCTTCCAAGAAGGCATGGAAGTTGTCGCTCAGGGTACGGTTGATGGAGATTATGTCCTTCAGGCTAACGAAGTTGTCGTCAAATGCCCGAGCCGTTACGAGGGCGCTCCACCCACAAGCCACCCCAAAGATATCCCCCGAGGAGACGAGCAAGCATCCTTGCAAAAGTAGTCTCATGAGCATGTGGCTCATGTTGTCAGAACAACATGAGCCACATGCTCACCTGAGCACCACACGCTCAAGACCAACCTCCCTCTCTCTCATAACAGAGAAGTTCCGCTCTATTCCTGGAGATATGCCCCGTCTCAATAGAGCTCCCCCTACCAGGAACCCATTACTATGCAACAGATCGGATTTTTTGCGCTTTATTACGCGCTCGTTGTCGCATTGATTGGCGCGGCAATCAGCGCAGCGGCAGGCATTACAGGATCACGTCGATTCCTACATACAAGTCGTTTCTCCGCATATACAACGACAGGAGCCATCGCGGTCGCATCCAGTGTACTGATGCACGCGCTGCTCACACACGACTTCAGCATTCAGTACGTCTCGGCATTCTCGGACACGAGCATGCCGTTGTTTTATCTCATTGGAGCATTCTGGGGTGGTCAGGCAGGCTCCCTGCTCTTCTGGACCAGCGTGGTCGCCATATCCATGAGCGCCTGCGTCTATATTAACCGCGACTCCTACCAGGACTTCATGCCCTGGGTGACCGCCATCAGCCTTTCTATCCTATCAGGATTGCTCCTGATTCTTGTCTTTGCATCAAACCCATTTGAGGGTTTTTCGATCATTGATGATCCCACAAAAGGCAAGGGACTCAACCCACTATTGCAGACGCCAAAGATGGTCATGCACCCACCAAGCCTGCTTGCAGGTCTGGCGACCATGACCATTCCTTACGCCTTTGCCATGGCCGCGTTGATTACAGGAAACTTCTCCAACTCATGGGTTAAAGCTGCGCGTAAATGGATCTTGATTCCATGGCTGTTCCTCTCTGTGGGCAACATGCTCGGTGGTATGTGGGCATATGAAGAGCTTGGTTGGGGCGGTTACTGGGCCTGGGACCCTGTGGAAAATGCAGCCTTCTTCCCCTGGTTAATGACATCGGCATTGATTCACTCCATCATGATTCAGGAACGTCGCGGCATGTTAAAGCGCTGGAACATTGCGCTGATGATCGCAAGCTTTGCGCTGACCATCTTTGGTACATACATCACACGAAGTGGCCTCATTCAGTCCGTCCACTCCTTTGCTCAGTCTGACATTGGCGACTACTTCCTCGCCTTGCTCCTGACCGTCCTTGGTACAAGCGTCGTCGCATTT
>CATLTV010000373.1 GCA_950059285.1 uncultured Pseudomonadota bacterium
TGATGGGTCGGCGTTTATCGCCGAACCGTCTGGGCTTATCAAGAGTTGTTTTGAAATAATTTCCAGAACCTCTTTTCGAACCCAACCTCAACTTCACAAACCACCAAAACTCAATCGCTTCGTTGTTTGCCCCGTCAAGGGTCGCCGTTTATCGGCGAGTTGCTGAATTTTGTCAAGGGTTGTTTTGAACTTTTTTCAAACTCCAAATTTTCCTGACATCTTCAGCACCATTCGACACTGGCCTCACTCACTGTTGTGAATGCGCCCCGTCGAAGGGATGGCGTTTATGAGGGATCGGCATTTTTCTGTCAACCCTCTTTTTGAAAAATTTCATAAAAACCATCATGGCTCTTGAATAGAACCTTGTATAGCTACGTCACACATGAGGTGGAGCGTTAGAACTTATGTTCGAAACTCTCCACCCCATCAATATTAAAGCGCCATTCCTGGAGTGGCGTTCACTACCGTGCAAAAGCAAACCTTGTTCACACTGTCACCTTGTCTACGATTTTGCTACACTACCTCCCATGTTGACCATACAACATGGATAACTTTGACCACCTGTTCTCAGGTCCAGTTAGCCACACCTTATAATAACACACTCAGGAGACTCACTGTGTTTCAAACCAAACGCCCCGCCCTCCCAGTTGTCGGACTCATCACTTCCTTGCTTATACTCCTCACCGCTCAGACTGCATTTGCTCAGGATGATGCCAAAACACTCCTTTCTTATAGCCCTGATGATGTGGGTGCGGTGTTTGGTATGAACCTTGGCGAGGCCAAATCCAGCACCTTTTATAAGGAGGGACTAAAACTCCTCAAAACAGCACCTGAATACCAGGACGCACTGGGCAAGCTTCAGAAAAGCACGGATATCAACCTCGAAAAAGATATTCACGCTGTTGTTGCCTTTACCCCCAAACCCACATCCTCTGGTGATGACACAGCTGTCGTGATTCTGAGCGGCAAGTTCAACAAGGAAAAGATTGTTGCCAACGCAAAAAAAGAAGGCTCAACAACTCGACAGCTCGATAAACTCACAATCTACAGCGCTGGTGATACAGGCGAGTTCACACTTCTCTCTGATAAACTCCTGGTCATTGTCACAGGAAAAGAAACTTTCCGTAATACAGCGCTGAATAGCTTCAAAAAGAAGTCAAAATCACAACCCAAGGCACTGAAAAGTCTTGTAAAACATGTAGACACATCAAAGCACCTCTGGTTCTCGGTCAACACATCAAACGTCTCAAAGACAGACGACCAACCCACACATGTCGCCATGACACTTGATTTTTCAAAGGGTTTGACGCTTAACGGATGGGCTCGCATGAAGTCTGAAGAAGGCGCCAAAAAAGCACTCGAAGAATACGCCAAAAATAAGGAACAACTTGAAGGTGGCGCGGCCATGATTGGTGCGCCCTCCTTTGCCAAAAACCTTAAAATCACCAACACCAAGAATGCAATCAAAGTCAGCTCATCCATGCCTGACAAGGAAGTCAAAGCTGTCTTGAACTGGGCTCAGGCGATGATCGAAAGCCAAAACAGGAAGTAATCACGCTCCTACCATCAACGCTCTCCACCCCCAAGGCGAGAGGAAATGCTGTGCAAAACAGCATTTCCTCTCGCCTTGCTCTTTATTGTTCTCCTCTTCTGCTCTATCTTGTACAACATTCTTGTCTCTTCACAGGCTGTCTCCTCCACGAGATTACCTCTACTTCCTATAGCTGAACTCCATGAGCTTATTTACAATGATGAAGCATTGTCACTCCCGTACCCTTGTCTCCTCCTCCCTCTGCCTTCTTGCTGCCATCACCTTGCTCCCCTCCAGCGCACAGGCACAACAACCTGGCACGCCAAGCCAGGGAATCCCCCTCCCCGACCGCTCCATCACTGCGCAGGATGATGCTAGCAGTGTAGAGGTCAACCCTGCTGGCCTGGGTTACATGCAAAACGCCGAACTTCAATACAACCTACAACTGGCTACGCCTGACTATGCGCGCACGGTGCCTGCTGGTCACGCCGTCTTTGGTGCCTTTGGTGGCAATGGCTTTGGTCTTGGTTTTGGCGCTCAGTTCCTTTACTCCCCGAATATTGGGAGCGACAACGTCTCGGGAGATTATCGCAAATACACCATCGCTGGAGCGATGGGTGATGGTCAGAGTATTAGCCTTGGTTTTGCCTATAACTTCTTTGGCTCGAACTCCAGCCCCACGCTTGACAACATGAAGAGCTGGGATCTTGGTGCACAAATCCGACTGAGCCAACACCTTGGACTTGGTCTGTTTGCTCGTGATCTTAACGCTCCCTTCCTTGATGAAAACAGTGAGGCACTTGATCCTCGCTGGGGCGTTGGTGTCTTGCTTCGACTCTGGGATGGTCGCATTCAACTGGATCAACAACTTGAACATGTGAGAAATAGCGACTTTATCACGCTCACACCCCGTTTTGTGTTTGAAGCGGTGCAAGGATTGCGACTCTTTGCTCGCGCAGCTTTTACAGTGAGCTCAAGCTCCGCAGCTGCTAATAGCGGTCTGGACCAGGCCATTGCGGGACTGGAAGTCAGCCTCGGAAGTTTTGGCGCACAGGGTGCCGTCACACTACAAAACGAGGATGGCGTATCCGCCACGGGTCACGCCTATAGCTTGTGGATGGCGCGTAACAAAAAACGCAGCCTCCTCTCTGTCCGAGGAAAGTGGATCCTCCTGGAACTCACCTCTCCTCTGAGCGAGCTTCCTGCATCAGGTCTGTTTAGCACACCTTCAGAGAGCTTCATTGAACTCTTGTTGAAACTCGACCAGATTGCCAACGACCCCGATATTGAAGGCGTCGTCTTTAACATTGCAGAACCACAGCTTGGTTATGCACAGCTCTGGGAGTTGCGTCAAAGCATCAGTAACCTCTCGGAACAAGGCAAGAAAAGTGTCGCTGTGATGCAAAACGCCAACACATCCAGTGTCCTCCTTGCCAGCGCATCGGATAAGGTTCTCATGACACCCAATGTGGTCTATGAACCCAATGGTATCTCTGCTCAACTCCTGAACTACAAGGACTTGCTTGAACACTTTGGCGTCAAAGCTGAGTTTTTACGTGTTCGCGATTACAAGAGCGCGCCTGAAACCTTTGTCAACGCATCACCTAGCCCTGAAAGTCTTGAGCAAATTGGTGATTACGTCGACGCACTCTACGCACACCTTGTCTCAAGCATCGCCGTTGATCGTGATCTGAGTAAAGACACCGTGACAGACATGCTCAATCAACCTCCATTGCTCCCTGACGAGGCATTAAAACAGGGCTACATCGATGGCATCATCTACCCTGATGAAATCAACAAGGCGCTCGAAAACCTCTTTGAAAAGCGCATCCTGTTGAGCAAAAAGTACTCTCCAGCTCCCACCAGCGAGGAGCGCTGGCAGCGACACCCCGAAATCGCAATCGTGGTGGTCAGCGGTGCCATCACACAGGGGGCTTCTGGCAACTCCCCACTGGGCACAGATTCACTGGCGGGAAGTAACACGCTGATTGGCGCGCTCGAACGCATCCGCAAGGATCGCAACATCAAGGCCGTTGTGCTGCGCGTGGATAGTCCTGGTGGTAGCGCTCTTGCCAGCGACCAGATCTATCGCCAACTCAGGCGCGTGGCGCAGAAAAAACCTGTCGTCGCCTCCATGGGCAATATCGCTGCAAGTGGTGGCTATTACGTGTCCGCAGGTGCCGAGAAAATCTTTGCATCACCCCTTACCTTGACTGGCTCCATCGGGATTTACACAGGTAAGTTCTCATTTGGCACGCTCGGCGAACGTTACGGCATTCAGACCACGACCATCTCCAAGGGAGAACGCGCTGGCTCATACTCCGTGTGGACACCATTTACCGAAGCGCAAAAAGCAGCCATCGGTAAATCTCTTGTCTACCTCTACAACCTCTTCCTTGCACAGATCTCACACACACGAGGTTTGTCCGTGGAGGAAATCGACAAGATCGCACGCGGGCGAGTGTGGACAGGCACTGCTGCTCTGGATAAAAAACTCGTCGATCAGAATGGTGGACTGCTTCAAGCCATCCGCTTTGCAGAGGAAGCAGCAGGCCTCTCCCCTCGACAGGCAACCTACAAGATTTATCCCAACGCCACGAGCAACCTGTTTGGATCAAACAATGCCTCTGTGACAAGCGCTGCACTTGATGCGCTTACACAACCTGTACAGCAACTGATTGCAAAGCAAACCCATCAAGAAAAAGCACAGGCATTCCAGGCGCTGGAGTTCTACCTCTCTCATGTCATCTCTGACTTTGGTACACACCTGCTACTCCCACTCCTTTACAAGGATGGAGAAGCACTGATGCTTCCTCCTGTTGCCATTGAGATTAAATAGAGCTCCACGTCCCGTGGACCCAGAGCCAAAACAGAGGCGGCAGGGGGGGG
>CATLTV010000374.1 GCA_950059285.1 uncultured Pseudomonadota bacterium
GGAAGTTTGCCGTTGGTGACGCGAGCCATCATATCGCCTGTATCGACGATGATCTGGCCTTCGATGGCGCGGATGGGGAGCCATTCACCTTCACGTGTGAGGAGCTCAAGACCTGACTCTGTGGCCTCGGGGAGGATGGTCATGAGGTTGATGTCTTCGTGTTGCGCGGCGCGCATGACGCCAGCCTCATCAAAGCCCTCGCACACAGGGTAGCGAATGATGCGGATGATGTTGGAGCCATCTTTGGCCATGGAGGGGAAGAAGTCTTCAGGGAGGCCAAGGTAGAGAGAGACAGCAGCGAGGAGTGAAGATGCGCAGCTATCCATGGCGTCAAAGAGTTTGAGGCCTTTTTCTTTGATGACGGGGAGCTCGTCGGGCCAGATGTTTTTGACCACGCGAGTGGCAAGGGGGTGATCAGCGTCGAGTTCACGGCCAAGGTGGTAAAATTCTTTGAGGTCAGCCTTGGCGTTGTCCTTGGCATGTTCGACACCAAAGGAGGTGTAGCCACGCTGACGACCTGTCTCGGGGTCCTCGTATTTTTTCTTGATGTCTTCAGGCATTTCGAAGAAACGCTGGAAGTTTGAGTAGTTTTCATAGATGAGGTCACGAGGGATGCCATGGCCTTCAACGGCAACGAATCCGTATTCTTCAAGGCTTTCTCCGAGGGCCTTGACGAAGGCCTGTCGGGTTTCCTGGTCTCCTTGAGTGAAGTGGCGAAGGTCAACGACGGGGATGGTTTGTTCCTGGGTCATGATCATGGCTCCTTGAGTTCATCGGTCTGAAATCAGTCCAAAGACATTGAAATTAGGGACACTTGGAGGTCTTCAAGAGGCGTACTTATGTGCGCCTGGACCAGAAGAGGAATACTCTGTTTAGGGTTGAAAATCTATCATGATTTTGGGGTGTGTAGGGTGAGGTAAGGATAGATTTACAAGATGAGCGATTTGTGAGCGTTTTTTCTTTGATTTTGTGGTATGCAAAGTGTTGAGACGTGAAGAGTTACTGAGGGCCTTAGATTTCGTTGATGGTTCAAGCAGAATTAGAGTTATGCAGCAGCAAGATTCACTAACGCAGCAACGTATTGATGTTGAAGAGCGGCATACCGATGCCATGGCGAGCGCCTTGTTAAGCAAGGCGGAGCAGGAGCTGTTGGCGTGGTTTGATGCGCCCCGCGAGACGTTAAATGAGCGTCTCGACGCGCTGAGCAAGGATGAGGTGCGCGTTCTGCTTGAGAACGTGAGGCAGCTTGTCAACCGTCAGGAGTCGCGCTTTACGTGTATGTTGGAGATTGGCAGCGCGCTTGGCACGACCTTCCACATTGATGACTTGCTCAAGATGATCGTGGAGAAGACGACCGAGTTGATGGACGCCGAGCGCTCCACAATTTTCATCCTCGATCAGGAGACAGGCGAGCTCTGGAGTAAGATTATTCAGGGCACGGTGAACATCGAGATCAGGTTAAGGCCAGGTCAGGGTGTCGCGGGTTGGGTTGCCGAGACAGGTCAGAGCCTCAACATTCGTGATGCGTATCAGGATGAGCGCTTTAATCCCAAGGTTGATGAGAACACGGGATATCAGACGCGCAACATCTTGTGTCAGCCGATTCGCAACCTCAAGGGCGACATCCTCGGCGTGATTCAGGTGTTGAACCGTGTGACGGGGAACTTTACCGACAGTGATGAGCAGATGCTCAGCGCGATTGCGTCGCAGGCAGCGGTGGCCATTGAGAACTCCAAGTTGTATCTGGCCGCCGTGGCGCAGAACATGGAACTCATCGAGATCAAGGACAAGCTTGAGCACAAGGTTGCCGAGTTGGACATGCTCTTTGAACTGGAGCGTCTGATTGGTCAGGCGGCCAGCGTTGATGAGCTTGTGAACAGTGTCTTCAGGCGCACCACACGCCTTGCTCATGCGCAAATGGCGAGCCTCAAGCTCAGAGGATCACGACTGCACGATGTGTATTTGTTGCAGGATCGCGGTGAGTGGGAAAACGACATGAGCTTTGAGCATCGTCGCATTGAGCCGTCCGCGACATGGCCCACGCTCGGGCTTCACAAGGATGAATCCTACCGCTGGAAGTATCAGGATAGCGAGGAGCAAACCGACACGCATGATGCGCTCGACGAGATCCTGCGTGCTCGTGAGGTTCAGGTTGATGATGATGAGCTCGACACGTTCCTCGCCCATCGCGGCAAGGTGTTTGAGGCTGAAATCCAGAACCTGATGGTGATCCCGCTTTTTGATGATGATGGCGTGGAGCTTGGCTCATTTGAGCTCTTTAACACCATTGAAGAAGATGACGATGGTGAGCTTGGTTTTGGCGATGATGAGCGCAAGATTTTGACGCTTGTGGCGGCTCAGCTCACGGCTTCCATTGTGGCGCGTCGACGTCGCGAGGAAGAGGAGAAGAACAGTCGACTTGCCAGTATTGGGCAGATGCTTTCGGGCGTGTTGCATGACCTCAAGAATCCGATGGCGATCATCTCGGGGTATGTACAGTTGATGGCCAAGGCCGATGACCCCGAGCGTCGAAAGCTCTATGCTGACAGCGTGTTAACGCAGTTTGAGCAGCTCAATCAGATGACCCGCGAGCTGCTGATGTTTGCGCGTGGAGACCAGCATATTTTGTTGCGTAAGGTCTTCTTGCACAAGTTCATGGCCGAGGTTCAGGAGCTGCTTGAGCCCGAACTCCACAACAAGGGTGTTCAGCTTGAGGTTGAGCTCAAGTATCGCAATGACATCAAGATTGATCAAGTCAAGCTCAAGCGTGCGATCCTCAACCTTGCGCGTAACGCCGCCGAGGCGATGGGTCCTCGTGGTGGCGTCTTCAAGGTTCATGTGTGCAAGGTCAAGGAAGGTGAGTGTGAGGCGTTTGAGCAGGAGCACGTGCTGATGACGCTCTCGGATAATGGTCCTGGTATTCCTGAAGAAATTCGAGACCGTCTCTTTGAGTCCTTCGTCACACAGGGTAAAAAGGATGGTACAGGTCTGGGTCTTGCCATCGTTGAAAAAATTGTCACGGATCATGGTGGTACGATTGATTTTGAGACGGAGACAGGGGAAGGCACAACCTTCTTTATCCGTCTCCCGTTGCATCAACAAAGTGCAACCAAGTCAGGGGCGTAGACGTTGAAGCAAAAAGCGCCGAACCTGTTCATGTTACTGCTTGTGGTGTGTATTTGGTCCTGTGATTCCAACACACCGCCGCCAGCTAAGCCCACACCAACGCTACCTGTGACGTCGCCTGAAGATGCTGCGGCATCTGATGTGGCTGAGGCAAAAGGCGGTCCTACAACAGAGCAAAAGAATCTCCTGCTGGAGGCCAAGACGCGTGTGTTGTCTGGTGATGATGCAGGTCTTGTGGATGCGCTCGTCAAGCTATTTTACAGCGAACCCCAGAACGCTACGCAATGGGCAGGCGGCCTGGAACTCGCTGATGTTCTTGTGCGGCTGGGCGAGCTTGAGAGGGCCAGAAAGGTGGCCGAAGCGCTTGAGTCTCAGCCCCAGGATGGGCTCTACTTTGTGGGCTCTCGTCTCAAGCTTGCTCGACTGCATGCGGAGCTGTTGGAGCAACCTGAAGAGGCGATCGCATTTTATCTTGAGGTGCTCAAGGTTGAGCCTGATTATCTGTTTGTATATGAACAGCTTTTCTTGTTGTCTGGTGATGAGACTTATCAGCAAAGCTATGTCGGCAAGAGGGATGCGCTGGTCAAGGAGCTTGGGGAGCTCAAGGGAGGTGCGCGCAGGAAAGAACTTGTGGAGATCCTCTCGATGGTATTGGGTGATGATGCGTTGATTCGGGCGACGTTTACACGAGAGGTCGCCAGTGAGTCAGATGAGGAGAGCTTGCGCGCAATGGAGCAATGGCTTGAGGTCAAGGTCGAGGAAGAGTGAGGCGTACGCGATGGAAGTAATTCAGGATGAAATTCAGGGTGGTGTGATCAGGGTTCTTGTGGTGGATGATGAGCCCACGATTCGCGAGGTCCTGACCGACTTTCTTGTCTTGGAAGGTTTTGAGGTCCTGTGTGTCCAGAGCGGTGAGGAGGCGCTGCGCATTCTTGATCAAGAGCGCTTTGATGTGGCGTTGTTTGATATGAAGATGCCAGGGATGAGCGGTCTTGATGTGCTGGAGCAGCTCTCTGGGCAGGATCGCCATCGTCGTTTGATCAAGTTGATGATGACGGGTTATGGCACGGTCGAGACGGCAATCAAGGCGATGAAGCTTGGTGCGCAGGATTATATTCTCAAGCCATTCAAGGTGCATGAGGTAATTCATGTGATTCATCGTGCGATTGAGCAGCGTGCTATTGAGGCGGAGAACATTCAGCTTCGTGAGGCGGTGCGTTTGCACGAGGTCAGCGAGGCGATGAGTGATGCGCGTTCACTGGATGAGATTTACGATTTGTTGATT
>CATLTV010000375.1 GCA_950059285.1 uncultured Pseudomonadota bacterium
AGCCTGCGACTCGGATGCGGTCACTGGCTGGAGATGATGTTGATAATGGCGATACATTTGCTCAAGTGCAGCACGATCATCGCGGCTCAGACGAGTAATTTCGAGCGCGGTACCACGACTGGAGATGTTCACAACACGTCCGATGACGGCCATGGAAAAGTCAGCGGAAGGATACTCCACCACAAGAGAAACCTGCTCGTTAAGATCAAGCGGCTCGTCTACTTGCAGCATCAGCGCACCAATGTTGACAATTTGGTTGAGCAATTGAGCAAGCTGCACATCGCTTTCTGCGACCACACCAATCTCGGCCATGTCCTGTGCTGACGTGCCATCTGAAGAGAACAACCCCATTGACGATGAGGGCGCTTGTTTTTTGCTACTGTCTTCTGCAACGGATGAGGACGATGACTGCATCCCAACAGATGAGCGCTCCTGTCGGGCGAGCTTGTCGTAATCAGAGACAAGCTCTTCTAATGTCAACACAATCTTGGGGAGTGGAATCTCACCATACTCCTGGTCAATGATTGTCTTGATCCTCTTCTTCAAGGCGTGTTCTTTGGATTGTGTCACGTCTAATTTCTCACTCATACAGTCTTAACCAAAGGGGGACACCTGTCCCAGCACCACATTCAACTCATAAGCTCTTCACACCGTAATATCAAAGGTTATTTCTCTGTGTATGAAAACCTGTTGATAAAATGTACATGGGTAAAGATCTCACCAGCCTTACATTCACACATTGCTTACAGTATCACTCCTCTTCTTCGCCATTAAAAAAGCCCTTCACCTGGTCAAGAACCTCCTGCCGAGTGTCCACCACACCATCACCTAGCGTAGGTTCAATCTCGGCAGGACGCCGCCCTTCACCAGAGCGAAGGAACTGCTCCTCCTCTGCTACTAAAGTTAACAACTCATCACTTGGATTGTTTCCCGTATAGTAAGAACTTCTCCTGTAACGATGCGCAATATCAGGCAGAATCACCTTTACAGCGCCCGCTACAGGAATTGCCAGCAGCACGCCCATCAGTCCTGCAAGCTCGCCGCCCACAAGCAACACAATGATCACTGTCACAGGGCTCAAGCCCACTTTTTCGCCCACAATCTTGGGCGTAATCAGATAGCCTTCAAGCCCCTGAACAATGGCAAATACAGCCACAACACCGATGAATGCACCCCACCCCGACCATTCAATCAGGACCACCAACACCGAGAGCACAAAACCCACAGCGAAGCCCACGTATGGAATGATGTTTAGAAGCCCGGACAACACGCCTAGCGCCACACCATCAAACACGGAGTGACCACTCAAGCCAAACGCAAACCCAAGCCCAAGCCCATACAACACAGCGAGGATTAACCCCACCTGGATTTGACCACGGAACCAGGCACCCACGACATCATCCATCGCACGAATACGCGCGAGAATAGCCTGACGACGATAAAGGGGAACAAAGTGAACCACCTGAGCCTTCATGCGATCAAAGTCTCGCAGGAAGTAAAACGTAAAAATGGGGATCATCACAATGTTCAACAGGCTCGCCACCACGACGCCTGTCTGACTGGCAATGCCCGCGCCCCAGTCGGCGGCCTTTTTCAAGACGGAAGGTGCTGCGCCTTTGATCTCCGTACCATACTGTCCAAGCATCGCTGACAGTGATGATGGCATCTCGTAATTAAACTCGTTTTTAAGCCATGGTAAAAACTGATTTTCGATCGCATCCAACAAGGAAGGAAACTTTTCCACCACGTTAAACACTTGCCTTGCGAGCAATGGGTAAAGAAACGCACCAAAGCCAACAAGTAACATCACAATGGTCAACATCACGATGGCAATCGCAATGGTGCGGTCTTTCTTTTTCTCTTCCAGAAAATCCACAACAGGATCAAGAAGATAGGCAATAAGCAAGCTCACAAAGAGAGGAAACAACACATTCTGAAGTTCACCAAACGCATAATGCACAGGAACAAGCAAGAGCGCATAAAAGACCAGCTTTGCCAGCCAATATGGATACTTACGATACCTGTGCCACGCCTCTTCACTATCCAAACCTTCAATGGCATCCCGCTCACGCACCTCGGTGTGCATGGATGTATCTACTTCTTCCAATGATGGTGACTTATCCTGTGATGACATCTTTATTGTCCTGCCTCAATTTCTAATTCCTGTGGGGGAACTTCAACAAACTCAAACACTACCCCACCAGCCAATTTATCATCCATCACAGAGTTCCATCGCCATCGCTCTGATGAGCCAAGAACAGACACGTCCTCTGCGAGACTTCGTTTAGCGCTCTCCATGATCGTGGCAGAATCATCCTTATCGGGATTAATTTCAAGCGCAATATAACCCTTTGCAGCCCATGCGATGCGTACGGACTCAATTTCACTCACAGCAAGCAACCTTGTTTTTGCAAGTTCAAGGTGAAGATCATCTTCAGCGCCCTTGAGCACAATCCAGCCTTCTCCCCCCTTCTCAAGCAAAGGCCCCACAGGTCCAGTGGTAAAATTCAGGTGCCTGATCATCATCGTCGCAAGCTCATCTGCAATAAGCTGCTCAGCCTTGCGCAAGGCATGTTTTTTGGATGAAGCAAACACGACACGCTCCACAAGAATGGTCGTGTCATCGCCATGTCCTGCCTGTAAATCGAGCAGCTCGACATGAGCCTGAACGCGTACGCCTGGCTGGCCATCAAGCAAGGGCTTATCCACAGAAGAATAGACAACCTGCCCATGATATACTTTGGATGAACCAAGAAGCTCTCCCAGCGCAATGACGTTATCCTTGGCAAGGTCTGGCCGTCGATAGATCTTTGATATACGTAGTTCTTTTCCTGCATTAACAGGCCAACTTACGCCGCCCACCTCAAGTGATGCTTTCAATGACTTTTGCATCGCACTGAGTGATGGTTTTTTTGTATTCTCCCACCAGTAAGACACCGTGGGCTCGCTGGTTGCGCTGCTATCCACACTGGACATCTCAGAAATAAAGAGCATCGCCTCTTGTTTTTGTCCTGGAGACTTTGCCCATACCTGCGTGGCATACAGAGAGCAGCACATCATACACAGCCCCACTAGTAGTAATCGCCGCACATCAAGAACTCGTGTCTTCTTTTGTATAATCATATCCATGATACGCTTTAAACTCCTGTTAAAATTGATCCATTCCACCCCGTCTTTGCGCAAGTATAAGGCAGATAAACACAAGCACAAAAAGAAAACCCTTGAGGTTTGGCATCATGCCAGATTGCTCAAGGGTAACATACAGGTGAGAACCTCCTTTATGCACAACAAAGGAGGCACGACATCAATCTCGTCTCAAACTGTCTCGTGTCTTTTGCAGCGCCTCGTTAAGTTCGGGGTGCTTCCCACGACAGCGTGTTTGCCACTCCCGAAAAGGCCCTGACCATGAAGGTTCCAAAGAATCCAAACGTCCAGCTTGCAACAACAGCTTTCGAGCACGCTCCGCACAACTCTCTTGCGCTGTACCATCATCCAAATACACAGCCTGATCGGTATATGGGTCCCACACCTGCTTTGTGCTGATACCATTACCAACACCAACCAACATGGGGATGAAAATCGAGAACCCAAGAAGGGCAAAAAAGATGTTGCCTCCTCTGATAATGTTGCGACGTGTGCTTTGATACACAGGATCATCCACAGGATCATCTTCACCCGCATCATGCAATGATGATGTTAAATCCTTGAGTTCGTTTGATTTCTCTTTCACATCTTCGCTCATCCAAGCTCTCCATCGCTATACACTCATGTGGACAAACCTGACCACGCATCAGATGCTTACCATCAACATCAGCGTTACCATATACAAAATACATCAGAACACATCAACAAAATCGGCACGCCTCCTCCCACACCTTGTGCATCAGAACTCTGGCTCATCACGCAACTCCTCATCAAAAGGACACACCATGAACACAGCCCAACGCGTCATACTTAAAGAAAAGCTTGAAGAACTCGCCATACATATCGATGCCAAGACACATCGCAAAAACGACCCCGTCTCGCTGGTCTGGAGCTATCAGGAACCTCAGGATCAGGAGCTCGCTGCGCTTGTAGCCGCGAGCGTAGCCTATGGTCAGGTGGCCCTTGTTCGCGATGCAGGAAAGCGCATCATGCAGCCACTTGGCCCCTCTCCCATGGAAACGCTGCAATCGCTGTCAAACGACGACCTGTACGCCATATACAACGATTATGTGTATCGCATGACACGCGGCGAGGACGTGGTCGATATGCTGTGTGGCATTCGTGATATGGTGAAGGAGTTTGGTTCATTGAAGGAGGGTTACCTTGCCCAACAAGGTGAGACTCACCTGGAGAAAGCAAGCGGATGGATACAGGACCTTCGCTCACGGCGAGTGATTAAGATC
>CATLTV010000376.1 GCA_950059285.1 uncultured Pseudomonadota bacterium
GATGGATGATACAGGTAAGGCCTCAAGGCGCGCGCTGGTGGTCGAGGCGCGCTAGCGCGCCTCGACCACCAGCTCGCGCCTTGAGGCCGAAGGCCACGGACACGTGGCCTTACACATAAGACTATTTCATCATGATTTGTCCCGATGCTCGCATGAGATCCTGCACACGTGTAGCGGCTTTTTTCGTCAGCGCGATGGGTGAGTTGAAGTGTTCATCGACATTACGGGAGAAGTTTTTGGAGACTTCAGGGTTGGTTGAATCAAGTAGTACTGTTTCTTTGCTAGTTGTTGCCATAATTTTCAAGTCGCCCGCTTTGTCCACGCTTACAGCTCCACCTATGTCATCGTGTTTTGTTGCTGTGACTTTGTAGCTAAAGTCGAGGATATCAGGGCGCAGTTCTGGGTGTTGTTGAATGAAATCATTGATATCAAGCGTTCCATCCTTGATGTCTTTTGCAAGCTTGGTTGCATCTTGTTTAAGGACGTCTGCAAGCTTTGCGAGATCTTTAACTTTGGCCTCACCTTCCACGGTGAGCGTTTGGGGACCTGCGTTGAGCTTGATCGTACATTTGGCTCCAATTTCAGTTTTACCATCGGCTTTGTTTGTGAGTTTGACGTTGAGGTCACAGGCGGCTTTTGTGCTCCAGTTGCTATCGCTATTGGTGAAGCTCTGAGCGATTTTTTGGAGGTCTTCAGGTGGAATGAGTTCAAGTGATTTATTGACCTGCCCATAAATGCCAGTGGGAACAGGTTTTGAGCCATCAGGTAGAGCGATTGTGAAGTCTGAGGTGCCAAATTTCACGCCCGCCTCAAATCCTACGTTGTAGGAACTATAAGCGTCTTTACCGTCTTTGCTGTGCTCAAATCCGCCTTCTGAGGAGAGGGTGTACTTGCCTTCTGCATTGATGTCTTTGCGTAATTCCAGGCTGACGTTAGCCTCGGCTGGAGTTGCAATCGCCATTTTCTTAATTGTGATATTGTCTGATAGCTTCAGATCTGAGAGGTCCAGCTCTCCTGAGTTGTGTAGGTTTGCTTGAAGTGTCTTCATGACTGAGTTGACAAGGGCATCGTCCTTAATTTCAAGTTCGATTTGGGGTTGAATTTGTAAGGATACTCCTGCTTTTGTGTTATCTTTTTCTACACCCTTGCCTATGCCACGAGAGCCCTTGATGATGACGGCTAGGTTATTATTGGGCAGGCGCTTGAATTCAATTTCGTGCGAACCTTTTACGTCTACTTTGACGAGAGAAGCGGACACACTCAGGTCCATTTTGAAGCTTTCACCAGGCTTCAGGTTTTGAATCTTCTCTACGGTTTTACCTGGACGCAGCAGATTGACCGAGTCCTTGAATTTTGTGGGGTTGTTGGTGATGTCTTCGGCCAGTTCAGGAATGTCTGCTGCTGCGCGTAAGATACTTGTGTGGATTGCGAGCGAGTCTTGCATCGCATCCATTGTTCCAGGAGGAGTTGTGAAGCTGAGTATATCCAGGAATGTCTGTACATGTTCGTTTTCGATGAAGTCTGCAATGTTGTCCGCGACGTCTGCAAGGGGCTCGAACACTTCCTTGTTCTCGTTGATGAATCTGCTGGCATCGATCACCGCATCCATGGTGTCATCAATGGTACCATTAATCCCATCTTCCAATCCTTTTTTGAGCGTGCTCAGATCTTCGAGTCGTTGTGGCAGGTCCATCTTGTCGATGAAGTCTTCAATGGCATCAGTCGTGACTTTGGTGCCCGTATCCACAGCGTGTTGGATCGCCTCTTCGACGAAGCTTCCTGTGGCTTCCAGGGCCTCGTGGAAGGAGTCCTTGAGTGAGTTTCGTTCTTCCTTGGAGAAGCCAATGGCATCCCAACCTGCGTCGGCGAGCTCTTCAGGAGTGGTGTTCTGCAGAAGGGAGATGGTGTCTTCGACGTCTTGTTGTAGTTCTTGGAATTCTTCGGTGGCTGATGAAGCGATTGTGCTGATGGTGTCTATACCTTTTTCTGTGGCAACTTGAGCCATTTCTCCAGCTTTATCGATAAACTTTTCAGTGTTTTTGCTGACAGTTTGTGCGCCCTCATTGAGGTGATCGATGAATTCTTCGCCTTCATCTACAACGGTGTCCCAGCAGTCCTCCACGAAATCCTTGCCTTCATTGAGGATCTCTTTGCCTGCGTTGTCGAGGGTTTGTTTTACTTCTTTGCCAGTATCCACTGCTGTGTCGACGACCTCTTCCACTGCGTCGGTGACTGTATTTTTTACGTTGGATACTGTGTTTGTAATGTTTGAGAACAGACCCATGTTTACTCTCCTGAATAGTGATGGTTGATATGGTGATAGTCACACCATGTGTTGTGCGGTTTCAGGTGAGTTATCGGGAGCTGTGTCGAGGTGTTGCGTCGAGTTGTGTTTTTTTGTGTAAAAAAAGAGAGGAGCGAGGGGCGAATGTGTGCTCAGCACACATTCGCCCCTCGCTCCTCTCTTTTTTACGCGCCATTAGGCTCTGGGCTGTGTTTGAACACTGTTTTATCGCGATTTCGTCCAGCAAGCCGAATCACATCGTCACGCTCTTGTGCTTCGACTTGCTGAACTTTGCTCGCTCGAACCCAGTGTTCAAACACAGCCTAGTTTTTGTTTCCGTGCGCCCACTTGGCGACATCTTCGCTGCCCGCGACGACGGTGATGTTACCCACATTGAGCGCGATCTCTCGCATCATTTCAAGCTCACGCATACGCAGGAGAGCAGGGTTGTTCTCCATCATCTTCGCCGTGTTCGCCTGAGCACGCATGGCGGCGGTCTCTTCACGACGCATGATGACGTTTGCGGCGGCCTGTTTTTCTGCCTCGATGACGCGATTGAGCAGAGTCTTCATCTCGCCTGGAAGGATCAAGTCCTTGATGTCCACGCGTTTGATGGAGAGGCCCCATTCCTGTGCGCGCTCCTGAAGTTGCGCGTTCATGGTGGTGCTGACCTCATCGCGTTGTTCAAGCAATTCATCGATGGACATGCCAGCGACGATGCCACGTGCGATAAGTTGCACCTCGGAGTAGATCGCTGTGTTCAGAGAGGTGGAGCTCTCCACGCTCTTGAGCGCATCTTCGATGGTGTACTTGAGGATCAGGTTCAGACGCAATGTGACCTTGTCCTTGCTCATGACCTCCTGGCCCGTGATTTGAAGTTCGCGCTCACGCATATCGACCTTGATGAACTCCACGTCACTGTTGTTGGTGTAGATGCCATAGGTGCCTGCTTCGAGCTCACCATGGAAGGTACCATCCACCCAGACCATGCCTCGCTCATAGGGGAGGATGACATGAGTCTCCATGAACTCATCTGTGATCACTTCCCAGTCACGCTGAGGGATGGTGCTAAAGACATCCTCGGTAGAGAAGATCTTGGTGGTGATATCCTGGATGGCAGTCCACACAAGGTATGTGCCTGTATCAAGACATTTCACCGCCACGCCATCATCGTAAACGAGCGCAATCTCGTTGGACTTGACCTTGAGGATGTCAGCCGCCTCTTTGGGGATAAAGGAGGCAAGCTCGGGCGACATCCTGAGGGAGTACACCTTATCAATCAGGTTGAAGTACATCAGGTTGAGGCTTCGGTTGCGTGTAAACACGTAGTGTTTTCCAGGCTCAAGCCAGACAGCGGGTTGTTTGTTGACGAGCAACACACCACGCTGTGTAGCGGCGATGCTGTACTCAACAACTGTGTGCTGAGGCATAAGCTTGACGTGATCCTCGGGCATATCCACGATCAGTTGACGCGTATCGTAGAGGACGATGTCGACCACTGCGCGCTCTTGCCACAGGATGTACTTGCCTGGGTTGAGGCATTGTGTTGCGACGCCATCGACGGTGAGGATACCAAGTTCATGCGCAGCGATTGTGGCTTCATACCCTGCGGATTCAGGGAGGATTTTACGCAACTCTGGTGTGGACTTGATGAAGGCTTCATCAAGGTTGATGAGATCAACGCGGTAGTCAGAGAAGATGGAGAAATGTGTGTGTTTGCCAGGCTCAAGCCATTGCACGAGCTTGCTGTTTTTGTAGAGGAGTCCACGTTGGTTGGATTGAATTGTTGTGTTGATCGTGCGCATGTTCCACCTCGATATAAATGATGAGATTCTGGCAGTAAATCGTGGGATAAACCCTGATATATTCAAATTTGGAATGTGTGTGTGTTTGGATAAAAAGGCTAGCATATGTTCCTGATCAGCGATTCGTCTTACTGCGCTCAACGTCCGCGATACGGGAGCTGTGCGCTGGCTGCCAGACGTGGCACCGTGATGGTGGTCACAAGCAACTGGGTTGCTTGCACCACCAGGGGCGCGTCGTATGGCGCGAGTTTGACACGTCTATGTG
>CATLTV010000377.1 GCA_950059285.1 uncultured Pseudomonadota bacterium
GGTGACGGTCAGCCCATCTACATGTTGATTCCTGAAGTTGTTGGTTTTGAGCTCAAAGGAAAACTCCTTGAAGGCACCACCGCAACTGACCTCGTGCTCACCGTCACCGAGATGCTTCGTAAACACGGTGTGGTTGGCAAGTTCGTCGAGTTCTACGGCGCTGGCCTTGACCACCTCTCTCTGGCTGACCGCGCGACCATCGCCAACATGGCCCCCGAATACGGTGCCACCATGGGATTCTTCCCTACAGACCAGAAGACTCTCGACTACATGGAACTCTCGGGTCGCTCAGAAGAGCTCATCGACCTCGTCGAGCAGTACACCAAGCTTCAGGGCCTCTGGCGCAGCGAGCGTCACGAAATTGAGTACAGCTCCACGCTCTCATTGAACCTCGAAGAAGTGCAGCCCTCTCTTGCCGGTCCAAAACGTCCACAAGACCGCATCTTGCTTAGCGAAATGCAGACCGAATGGCACAAGTTCTACGGTGAGTCCACGGACAACCGCGACAAGAAGAGCGCATCCACAGATTACAAGGATCAAACCTTCGACCTTGAAGATGGTGCTGTGGTTATCGCCGCCATCACAAGCTGCACCAACACATCGAACCCTGATGTGATGCTCGCTGCTGGCCTTGTCGCCAAGAAAGCAGACGCGCTTGGCATCAAAGCAAAACCATGGGTCAAGACATCCCTTGCTCCTGGCTCTCGCGTCGTGACCGATTACCTCGACCGCGCCAAACTCACAGAGCACCTGAACTCCATCGGCTTCTACACCGTCGGTTACGGCTGCACCACATGCATCGGTAACTCCGGTCCTCTTCCCGAGCCTATCGAGAAGTCCGTGGTCGATAACAAGCTCTACGTGACAAGCGTCCTGTCTGGTAACCGTAACTTTGAAGGCCGTGTCTCACCACACACTCGCGGCAACTACCTTGCCTCACCACCCCTTGTCGTCGCTTACGCGCTGGCTGGTACTGTGGACATCGATCTTCAGAACGATCCCATCGCCAAGGACAGGGATGGCAACGACATCTTCCTCAAAGACATCTGGCCCACAAATGAAGAAATTCGCGCAGCTCGCGGTGAGTCCGTGACTCGTGAGCAGTTCATTGAGCAGTACGACTCCGTGTACGAAGGTCCCAAGGAATGGCAGGTGCTTCAGGCTCCCGAAGGCAAGGTCTACTCCTGGTCCGAGGACTCCACCTACATTCAGGAACCACCTTTCTTCACCACCATGGGCAAGGAAGTCGATCCTATCAAACCAATCGAAGGCGCAAAGGTCCTCGTCAAGGTGGGCGACTCCATCACCACTGACCACATCAGCCCTGCTGGCGTGATCCCGCTGAACGCTCCTGCTGCCAAGTACCTCAAGTCAAACGGCGTCGAGGTCAAGGACTTCAACAGCTTCGGCTCCCGCCGTGGTAACGACCGCGTCATGACTCGTGGTACCTTTGCAAACGTGCGCCTGAGAAACCAGCTCGCTCCCGGTACAGAGGGCGGTTACACCACGTACTACGGCCCTGATGAAGAGGCTGCAAATCCTCCAGAGTGGTTGACCTACGACTCCGAAGAGTCCCCCAAAAATGGCGAGCAGTGCTTCATCTATGATGCATCCGTGAAGTACCAGAAACATGGTATTCCTCTGGTTGTGCTCGCAGGCGGAGACTACGGCATGGGCTCCAGTCGTGACTGGGCCGCAAAGGGCACATACCTCCTTGGCGTCAAGGCCGTGATCGCAACCTCCTACGAGCGCATCCACCGCTCCAACCTTGTGGGCATGGGCGTGCTTCCACTCCAGTTCAAAAAAGGTGAGAGCGCTGAAACACTCGGACTGACAGGAAAAGAATCATTCTCCATCGCGGTGGATGATGATCTCAAACCTCTCCAGGAAGTCCCCGTCACCGCGACCGCTGAAGATGGCACCACCACCGAGTTCTCCGTGGTCTGCCGCATCGATACACCTGTCGAGGTCGAATACTACCGCAACGGTGGTATCCTCCACACCGTGCTTCGCAACATGCTCGACTAGAAGCTTGAAATAAGCCACACTTGATGGGCAAAGTAAGGGGGCGGCAATTTACTGCGTAAATTGCCGCCCCCTTACTTTGCCCATCTTTTTTTACTCCCCACAGCACGACCTTAACCCATGCGCAAGCTCCTGCTCCATATTGCAGCCTTCTGCACCGAAGAACGTGTGCGACGATACCCCACCATCATCGCCATCACCTTCTTCCTCGTCTGGATCGGCGGCTTTCTACTCAATCGACAGGATCGTACCGTGGACGCGTGGGGCAAGTTCCTTGGCAATGACTTCGTCGCCTTCTACACAGGCGGATCATTTTTACTCCAGAACCGCCTTGATGACCTCTACAACCTTGGCGCTCAACACACCTTTCAACAAAGCCTCACGCACGTTGAACTGGCCCAAACTAGCCCATTTATTAACCCTCCCTACGCCACCCTCCTCTACGCTCCATTCGCAGCAATCCACGACTACCTGCTCGCCATTATCGCATGGTACGCCCTTGGAATACTCGCCATTTTTCTCAGCGCAAAGCTTGTTAAACAGAGTGGCCCACTGTTTGATCACACACGACTCAAGTGGCTCATCGCACAGGTGATCCTCATTCCTCCGTTTTTGCTCTGGTTAGGTTATGGCCAGGCAACACCCTTTGTTTTACTAATACTATCAGCAAGTTACTCAACACTAACCAGGGAGCAACCTGTACGCTCGGGGATTATTCTTGGCTGCCTCGCCTTCAAACCTCAGCTTGCGCTTGGCCTTGTCCTGGTCATGCTCATCAGGACACGCATCAAAGCTCTCATCAGCGGGTTCATCACGCTGTTGTGCTGGATTAGTATTGGTGCACTCTGGATGCCTGACGCCATGAACACATGGTGGAGCATGCGTTCACAATGGATCGATATGCTCCGCGATCCAACCTATCCCTCATGGGGCGTCTGCTCGCTGTACGGTTTTTTTAACACGCTCATCGCCCCCATCAACACAACCCTCGCAGACAGCTTGACCGTGCTCACATCACTGGCGCTCATCATCGCGCTTGGCAAGATGTTGTGGGATGGCCGCTCCTCACCATTATCATCCATACCCAATCAGGCCCGGTTAGCGATCGTACTGATGTGTAGCCCACTGCTATCTATTCAGTACTACACCTACGACCTTGTGCTTTGCGTACTCCCCATCTGGATTATTTACGCCATCAGCACCACCACAGCACAGCCCCAGAAAAAAACCTATCTTGATGGCGCAGAGGTGCTCGCCATGACCGCTATCCTTGGCGCAACCACACTGCTTGGCCCGCTCTTTCTCTCCATGCAACTGGAGTGGTTCAAGAGCTTTCATCTCCCTCCAGTTGGTATTCAACCTGTGACGCTTGTCATCATCGCCTGGAGCTTTTACGTCTACAAACGCTACGTAAAAGCCATCAACACAGCATCATAACTCATCAAGGTACTCCTGAACCTCTTCGCGCTCCACAGGTCCAAAGTGACCTGTAAAAAAGACCTGAATTGGCGGTGTGATCGCCATCAAGCTCTCGATATCTTTTTTGTTCTGCTCAAGATCACAAATATAAAAGTGTGTCTCCGCATTCTTGCCCACAATCGAGCCCCTGAACAAATCCCCTACAAATGCAACCTCTCCAGAGACCACAATGAGAGAACCAGGCGTATGACTCTGGCGGAGCAACACCTTGCCAGGAATCCCCACCAGCTCGTTTAAATCACGCTCACTCTCAAGCAACACATCAGGCGTAAACCCCTGATACTCCGCACCGCCATCCTTCTCCAACCGACGCTTTGCCATGCGGTTCGTCGGACACAACGCGTCCTCCTTGCGCACAAGCTTTCCTGCCTCAAACATGTGCTGGTCACCCGCACCACCAATCACGGGCACATCGTACACTTTCTTGAGCGCAGCCAGTCCACCTGCATGATCAGGGTGCGCATGTGTGATTAAAATCGCATTGACATCCGATGATGAAACACCCTCCTCCTTGAGCTCATCCACAAGATCCTGACCATCTTTTTCAAGGCCAGAATCAATCAAAATGGCCTTATCGCCATACTTGAACATATAGACATTATTGTAGTTCAACGTCACACCAATCACATCGCTCTCACCACGCTTGATATGGTGTGTACCACTGGCACATGACGACAACACAAGACTCACGAACAACGCACCCAACACAGACTTCGACATCTTTCATCTCCTGATACTTACTAAAGTTAACACCGTGAACATAGCATATGTTAACACCGTGAACAATACATTGCTACTCCCAATGACACACCAAAAGAAAGCGTCAAGAGGCGAGCGGTTGC
>CATLTV010000378.1 GCA_950059285.1 uncultured Pseudomonadota bacterium
GCCCCCGCCTCTTTTGCTTGTCGATGCCTTATTCAATCATGATATAGTGTTCGGGAGTACGCTCTCCAGGCGTGCAGGCCTTGTGTGAATCACTAATCTCCCATGTGTAGCTGTTGATGAGTGTGTTGCGAGCAGCTTCAGCAGCGCAGTAATAAAGCCCACGTGCGCCAAGTGTGATGTGACTTGGTGGAGATGGATGGCTTGCCCATCCCTTGAGTGTGGCGTCGTAGCTTTGTGTGCTGAACTTCTTGGTTCTCTCCAGCATGCCCTCCATGTGTTCAACATTGCGGATATCCCATGAGCCAAGGGAGTGATCAAAGCGTTGTGCCTCGTAGAACATCAGGCTCATGTCCTTGACGTGACTGACGTCCCATCTGTCCAGAGGTTGGTTGAATGCATAGGTTTGATGGAACATCCCACGCATATTCTCCACATGTGTGGTGGTCCAGTGTTCAAGGGGCTGGTTGAACGCGTGTGCTCGCAGGAACATATTGGTCATGGTGGTGACGTGACTGACATCCCACTTGTCCAGAGGTTGATTAAATGACGTGGTCATTTCAAACATGTGTTGCATGTCCGTGACATTGCTTACATCCCATTGTTCAAGGGGCTGATTGAATTGGCGAGCGACAGCGAACATGTGAGCCATGGTCTTGACGTGGCTTACGTTCCATTGTTCGAGGGGGGAGTTGAACTTGTGTGCGCCCCTGAACATATAGCTCATGTCACTGGTTTTACTCAGGTTCGGTTGATCATGATTCAAACACGTGTTGAAGGTTCGCTGTGTTGTGGTGTTGAATCATGTCAAAAATATGCGGGCATGTCATGTGTAGTTGAGGTTTGGGGGGATTAGTTCTCAATGCAGTATTTGCCTGCTGCGTTGCCTAACTCTTCACAGATCCAGAATGTGGGACAGTCTGCAAAGCTGTCGCAGCGTTCGGAGCAGTAGCCAAGGATGTCGCCATCATCTCTGACAATACAGACGCTTCCTTCACACTGGTCGTTGGTTTCGCAGGTCTCTCCCGTGGCTTTCAGTGAGCTTCCACCCATTTCTCCTGTGTTGTCGTCATCAGTCTCTGGTTCCTCGTCTCCCGTATCACTACACTCGGAGCTGTCGTAGGATGCATCGCGTGTGCACATTCCTGGTTCCAGTGTGCTGGCGCAATTCATGGCATCGTCATAGCTTGAGCAGCCATAAAATGAGCCGTCCAGGCAACAGTAGCTGTCATAGTCGTCACCCGTTGAACTGTGATTACCTGTTGATCCGCCAGTGTTGTCAGTGTCTCCTGTGCCTTCTGATGAGGACATGGGGTCGACACATTCGCCCGATGTGCAAATGCGCTCACCCTTGCAGTCATTATCGCTGCTGCACGATGTGCTGCTGTCTTGCTCTGTGTCCTTGCCTCCACAAGCAATGCTACCAAGCGTAAGAGTGAGTAGAATGAGGGCGAAGTATATGTATTTTCTCATGATTAACCTCTTTTGGGTGAATGGGTTGAATGCATGAGTATGGTAGTGTGAAGATATTGCTGCATTCGACGACAAAAGTTTCACCCCTCACATTGGGTTGTGGAATGTGTGAAATCCTACCATGAAAATGCGAATTATAACGCGATGCGTCATGACTTGTGGTGCAAGTTGGATCTTCAGGCGAAGTTTGGTGAGAAAGGTTTTGGTGGAGTGCATTTAAAGAATCCCTTTGGCGAATCCGTCAAACTTGTGTATTCGCTTGAGCATACGGCAGGTTTGGACGATCTTCAGTTTGCAGAGTATGCGTACAAGAAGGAGGGGAGCTCGCTTGAGAAGGCGTTTGCGTTTACTGGTTCCACACGTACGCTTTGTTGGACGCCTGGTGAGGTCATGAGCTATTCGAATGTGGGGCTAGCGCTGGTGGCGTATGCGATTGAGCAGAATGACGAGAAGAGCTTTGAGACGTATTCTTGGGAGCTTGTTCTTGAGCCTCTTGAAGTACGTGCTACGGGATGGGTCTCGTGAGTTGATGGCTGATGGTTATCAGGGGAGAGGATGAGGCGCTGGCAAGTTATGTGTTTTTCAAGGAGGAGGTTAAGTCGTGATGAAGCGAAAAGATAAGGGGCGCGATGTGATTGAAATCACATCGCGCCCCTTATCTTTTCGCTTCATCTTGGTGTGTTATTCATGGGGATGGAAATCCTTCAGTGATTGTATTCTTCGGCAGGATCTGTCCACTTGGCCATGAGATCGTGGCGACTGTCCAGAATATGTTTTCTGCAAGAAGTGTTTGTGTATGTTCATAGACCAAGGTGCCTCGACTATAGATTTGAACGGTGGCATCGCTTGAGCCAAAACCGTTGTCATCATAGTAATATACACCTACATGGTAGCTTCCTTGTGCGGGGGTGCGGTGTGATATTTGTTCTGGTCCGAAACCGTCGTCATCATCAATATCAAGGGTGGGGTTATCTTGTGTGTTTGAAGGGTTTCCCCATTCACCTTCAGTGTTTCCCCAGTAGACATCATGAGGGGAGTTGTTCCATCTGCTATTTGGGTGCTCTTCAAGATAGTGGAGATCCAGATCCGCTCCTGTGGTGTCAAACTGATTGGAGTCCATGGGGGTGTTCCAGGTGAGCTGAATAAATATGTGTGATGAAGATGGTGTAGGAGATGCCTGTATACGCACTCTGGCAGGAGCGCAGTTTGGTATATTATTGCTGTCGGTGACATGAAGCTCAACTTCATAGGCCCCTGGCTGGTCGACGAGGATACCCGCAGTACTTGTTGGGTTCATGGTGTTGAGGGTGGTGATCGAGTTTGTGGGCTTTGAGATAAGAGCCCATTGATAGTTCTCAATGTTGCCTGTTTTTGCCTCGCTGTCATGACCGTCCAGTTGAATGACACTATGTACAGAAGTGACAAGATTAGTTGATGGGGGATTGGGTGTGGTTGTGTTTTGAATGGATGCATAAGCCCTTGAGATAGGGCATTCTTGGTTGGTTCCTTCACCTTTAAGTTTGACCTGAATCTCGTTTTCGGCCCGTTCTCCTGACGCTGAAATTTGAATTTCTCCAAGACTTTCCTGCTCCAGTGTTGGTGTGTATTTCACTTCAACGTGAAAGGTTTGGCCTGGTGAGATGTTGATGGCTGCGAGCTCTTCTGCGTTGACCACTTCGAACTGACCCTGTGCATTGTTGATCGTGGTGATATTTATGCCTGTGATGGATTGTGCATCGGAACAGTTTTGCACCACAAGAGATCTTGTAAGGGGGCGACCAAGATACTGTGTTCCAAGTGAGAATTGGTGTGTGTCAGTGTCTGGCGGATCGTCTGAGCCATAGAGTTTCAGGCAAAGATCTTCCTTGTTGCCACTCAGTAAAATTTCTCGGCGACCTTCGTCAAGGTCCTGGCTCTCAATGCGTAATGTCGAGGTGAAGGGGTCGCCTGTTTGTGGAGTGAATCGAACACGCAATGAGATGCTCTCGTTGTCCTCAATAAACGCAGGGGGTTCATGGGTATCCTGGGTCAAGTCGTCAGGAGAATCAGGATCAGGGTATGAGATGCTGAATACATTGTGGTCATTGTTGATGAGAGATATGTAATTGATATTAAAAGGTTTATCTCCTGTGTTGCTCAGCGAGATTGTCTTGTGTCGTGTGGTGTTGAGCATGCCCAGGCCAAAGCGAACCTCACTGGGAGTCTCCAGATGAGGTTTGGGTTCCTCTGTGGAGGGCATATCTACGGGTGTTCCAATGTCTTCTTGTCTATGAACGCCAAGATCTGCGGGTGGTGACTGCATATCAGTTCCGTCCATGTCATCATGAATGTACGGAGTCATGTCGGTGATTGCCATGTCCAGGGGCGTCATGTCCTGTGTGGGTATAGCGTGGGGTTCGCGATCATTTTCCTGACCGATACAGCCAGTGTGTAGGCTAGGCGTAAGCGTGAGTAGAATGAAGGCGAAGTATATGTATTCTCTCATGATTAACCTCTCTTGGTGGATGGGTTGAATGCATGATTATGGTAGTGTGAGTGTATTGTTGGCTTCGACGACAAAAGTTTCGCCCCTCACAGTGGGTTGTGGAATGTGTGAAATCCTACCATGAAAATGCGAATTATAACGCGATGCGTCATGACTTGTGGTGCAAAGTTGCATAGGTTGGCGGCATCTCACCTTGTGGAGAAGCTTTGTGCATGAGAGAAGGCACATGTGTCGTCGGTTGTTTGATAGATTAGGAAATAAAGAGGAGTTTTCATGAGCGCGAACGCAATTACCCCACCCGAGCAGGAACCCGTAGAGCTCAAGCATGCCGTGAGGTTTGTCACGGCAGCGAGCTTGTTTGATGGTCATGATGCCGCAATCA
>CATLTV010000379.1 GCA_950059285.1 uncultured Pseudomonadota bacterium
AAGCGCCTTCGTGGTGGGTGACGGGAACTTCCCCGCCCCCAGGGAGGGCAGGAGAGGCCGGTAACCACGGGGTAAGATGTCCGAGCCCCGGCTTCCCGATTGGGAGCCGGGGCTCTCTTTTGCCGCTGCCGCGAGGAAAAGGACCCCACGTGACACGAAAAATCCGCACCTACGAAGCCGAGGAGTTGGTCGTCGATTACGACCTCAAGCGCTGCATCCATGCAGAGGAGTGCATACACGGCCTGCCGGACGTGTTCGACGCGGAGCGCCGGCCGTGGATCGATCCCAGCAAGGCGGGCGCGGCAGACCTCATGCGCACGATCGAGCGCACGATGTCGTTGACCGCGGCGCCGGATTTGATCAACCCGATGATGCCCTTGCCCTGGATGGAGATATCACCTGGTGTGAGGTACTGTGCGACGGTGAGTTTGAGCGCCGAGCTATCGGGCATCTCGTAGATGATCTGGACGCTACCTTTACCAAACGATGTATCGCCGAGGACGACGCCACGGTTGTTGTTCTGGATGGCGCCGCTGACGATCTCGGAGGCCGAGGCGCTGCCTGGATCGATGAGGACGATGATGGGGTAGGTGGGCTCGGTGCCAGCGCGCACGGCGAGTTTTTTCTCGCGCATTTTGTTGCCCTGACCGACGGTGCTGACGACGGTGCCATCTTCGATAAAGAGGTCACTGATTTTGATGGACTGGTCAAGGAGTCCGCCAGGGTTACCGCGAAGGTCGAGGACAAGACCTTGCATGCCACCCATCTTCTTCTTGAGATCCTTGAGGTGTTGTTTTGTATCGGAGAAGGTGTTGGCCTGGAAGTCCTTGATGCGCAAGTAACCGATCTTGTCATCAAGCGCCTGGCTTGTGACGCTTTCGATCTTGATGATCGCGCGTTCAACAGTGAACTTGCGTGGTTCATCCCAGCCTTTACGAAGGATCCAGAGATCGACCTTGGTGCCAGGCTCGCCGCGAAGCAGTCCGACAGCTTCATTGATGTCCATGTTGACGGTGGATTCTTCACCGATGCGCACGATGGAGTCGCGCGCCTTGATACCTTTGCGTGCGGCGGGAGTGTCGGGGATGGGGCTCATGACGGTGAGCTGACCATCGCGTGTGGAGATGACGATACCGAGGCCACCAAACTGTCCGCCAGTCTTGGTCTGCATCTCCTGGTAGTTTTGAGGAGGCAACAAGTTGGAGTGAGGATCGAGTGTGCCGAGCATACCGTTGATCGCGGCGTATTCGATGTCCTGGTATTTGACGTCCGTGTCTTCACCGAGGGATTCTTCAATGAAGGCGAAGATTTCTTTGAGTTTGAAGCGCATCTCCCAGAGGCTCTGGATGGAGCCGACCTCAAAGGTCTTGCTCTTGGCCTTGACGGTGACCGTAATTTGTTTGGGGGGAGGATCGCCATCCTTGAGGGGGCGCTTGTAGTCGACGACGATTTCAGCGACGGCGTTCTGGATTTCATCCAGCGCGGAGAGGAGCATTTTGGGTGGATCAAGTCGTTCGGGTTCAACGTAGCTGTCTTTGAGACGAAGCAAGACGCGGCTCAGGATAAACAGCGCGCTCAGGTTGTAATCCTTGTTATTGCTGACGTTTGCGGCCCCTTTGGAGCTGCGAAGGTCGAATTGAACCCCTCTATTATTGAAGTTTACGCTGACCAGAAATGCAGAGATCAGGCAGATGAGGGCGACCATAAATCGAGCTGTCTTTTTAAACTTCATGAACGATTTGCCTTTATATAAAGATAGATATAGGACGTGGTATGTGACGCTTTGAGATCGTGTGGGCATGTTGTGCAAGGCCACACGACAAGCGTTTGGGAAAAGATCTTACCTTATCATAAGGTGCTCTTCTTTTTGGCACCACCTTGAATTCATAACTTCTTGTGTGCAGAGGTCAGAAATCGTGTGGTGAGGCCATCCTGATTGAGAACACATGGAGCGGGGCGGTCTATTTCAGGAGATGTAGGATTCCTTGAAGACAGAACGACTCTTATCTTGCGCTTGTTTACAAGTAATGCGAGAATGCGTGCGGCCTTTACTCGGTTTATTGTCTGGAAAAGAGGTTCTTAAACCATGTCCTGAACATGGCGTTGGAGTGGTTCGCATCGCAAGGATAGTCTCATGGGTCGAATGCCCGATGTCGGAGACGTTGTAGATGAGGTGTTCCGCGTTGAGCAGAAGCTTGATAGCGGCAACTTTGGTACAGTCTACAAGGTCACTGATCTCCTGGAAAATCGTATATTGGCACTGAAGGTCTTGAGGCCAGGCACTCATGATGAGGGCGAGTTGCGTAAGCGCTTTGAGCGTGAAGCGACGCTTGTATATAGCTTGCAGCACCCACATGTGGTCAGGGTGTATTACTACGGCCAGACCCCCTCGGGCCTCCCTTATCTTGCCATGGAGTATCTCAACGGCAAGGACTTGCGCAGCTTGATGCATGATCATGGCCAACTCCACAACGCGCTTGCAAAACGACTCACGCTTGAAACGCTCAGCGCCCTTGAGGCCGCGCACCGCGTGGGCATTGTTCACCGCGATCTCAAACCTGCCAACATCTACCTCGTCAACGATGGTCACAAGGGGCACGTCAAGGTGCTTGACTTTGGTTTTGCCAAGGCCTTTGATGACGACGCCGCCCAGGAGCTTACGAACGCGCAAACGCTCGTGGGTACGCCTGCTTATATGGCTCCTGAACTTGTGCACAAAAAGGATGTGGGTCCTGCTTCCGATATCTATGCCATGGGGTTGATCCTTGCCGAGATGGTGCTTGGTCGCAAGGTCGTCGAGGTTGAAAACGTCTACGATACGATCCTGTTCCAGGCGTCCAAGAAACCCATCAAGTTTCCCTCCGAGCTTAAATCACATCCGTTCTTCCCCGTGATTCAGCGCGCCTGTCAGAAGAACCTCAAAAAGCGTTACTCCTCTGCTACGCAGATGATTCAGGACCTTCGTAAGATCAAGGTGGATGGTGAGACGGGTGATGACGTCTCTCCTCATATGGAGCGCTCGGCGCCCGTGTATGATGACGCCACCACACGACCTGCGTTGCGTGGGCTCCCCTCCATTGATGAGGTTGACCGCGCCATGGGTTACTCATCATCGCCCTCGTCGTCTCCCACCCGTACTGCCGTGCGTACATCTGAACCT
The DNA here is from genome assembly GCA_950059285.1 of uncultured Pseudomonadota bacterium. Taxonomy (GTDB): domain Bacteria; phylum Myxococcota_A; class Bradymonadia; order Bradymonadales; family Bradymonadaceae; genus CATLTV01. The sequence goes on from CATLTV010000379.1 coordinate 3,161, forward strand.
TATGCGCCCGCAGACTCATCAAATTATGTGGCTGCGCACAGTGAGAGCCCTGCATCAGTCAGCTCATCACCTCAGGACAGTCAACACTACATTCAGAACGAACAGAGCCGCGCACCCTCCGAACAGACCATGTCCTCTATCACAGCATATGAAGATGTGCTCTCCAGGGATCTTGATCTGGGTCATAACGCGCACGCCTCTTCTCGAACGCGCAAACAGAGCCACAGCAAGGCTGTCTTGACAGGGCTTGTCATTGGCTCACTGTCCATCGGTATGTTTGTGCTCATTCTCTACTTCATGACCTGATGAATTGTACCATGCCTACATCTGAAGAAGCTGCCTCTCAGGGGCTCGATAGCCTCAAGCAGGACCTCCGTCAACTGCTTGAATCCATTGACTCGGATACGCCCAGAGTGGTTGTGCGTTATGTCGATGAGACGCGTATTGTCTCCGAGTCCGAACATGGGTATACAGTGGGCCCTGTCTCCAGAGTGGTGATCACCTCTCTGCATGACCGTCAACCCAAACAGACCACCTTTGAAGGGCTCTCCTTGCTTGAGGCCAAGAAGGTCATCTCCGAATACCCCATCGATGCGCTTTATCGTAATGATAACATCACGCGCTGAGGCTTTTTGAGGCTATGGTAGAAAAAAACGAGAAGAAGGATCTTGCGTCGGATAACCGCAGCGAACCTTTGAGTATGCCCTCCCGCAAGGAGCTCACGCTCTTTGCCGTCTTTGGTATCATCCCCATTGTACTGATTTATATCTTCGCCTCACAGGCCATTGATGATCCTGTGGGCCAAGCTTTTGAGCAAGAGCGTCGGCTTCTGCTCGCCGCTTGCATGGAACAGTTCTCCATGGATGAACAAAAAACACGTCGACACTGCCGCGATATCATCGATGAGCCTCTGGTCGAGTGTTACGAGTCTCTTGCGCGTGAAGATGGCACCGTGGAAGACCGCCTCAAGCTTCGCCAGTGTATTACACAGCGCGAAGATGATAAGTTCCGCCTCCCTCCTGAAGAAGAAAAAAAATAACACAGCGTTCCTCAATGCTTGATACAGGCAATACAGCGGTTAAAATAATTGTGTACGGGAGCTGACTGGTCTGAAGGAGCGAGAGCTGTGTCGGAAAACCAGCAGCAGTACAAGGCACTTGCTTTGTTTTCCCTCCT
>CATLTV010000380.1 GCA_950059285.1 uncultured Pseudomonadota bacterium
TCGCAGCAGGCCGCCCCTTTTTTGCCTTCAGCTTCAATCACTTATCAGGGAACAACAACCTGTCCCACAGACATCCCTTCATAGGTTGTACTGGAGCCGCTGAACTCACCAAGTGATGAGACGTTACCATCAGCATCAAAGAGCTCTGCCTTGATGGTGTAGGATGCGGTCTTTGGCTCATCGAAGTTGCGCACAGAGATCTGGTACGTGCCAGGTTTGACAGCCTTTGAAACCTCACCCCAGACAATGGTCTCGGTGAATGTGTCAAGGCTAGCACAGGCGCGACGAGGGTTTGTTGGGTCACACAATGAGAGGTTACCATCATCAGGTGAGCGTGAGCTTCTGGAGTAGCTGATCAAGCGGCCACTTGGCTCCTTGACGTTGAGGTCAAGGTCAACTGCACGATCGTTCCACTCCATGGTAATCACGAGCTGGTTTGTACGTGAGTTACCTGAGCTGATCGGTTGAGGACAGGTGGCGTGAGAGAACGTAGCGCTCATCTCACAGCTTGAGCTGTCGGTCAGACGCGAGTAGGAACCTGGAGAAGTACACTTGAACCAACCACAACCACGCGCGGAGCTTTGCTGCACACAGGTGTTTTCATCCACGCGACGTCCAAGCGTTGCGCTTGGGCAGGTGAAGTCAGGCTGAGGGGTTGGTGTAGGAGCCGCACCACAGGTCTGGTGACCGAAGGTCTTATCAGACGCACAGCCAGAGCTGTTGGAGAGGCGAGTGTAAGAGTTGTACGCAGAACACTTGAACCAACCACAGCCCTTGGCGGAGCTTTGCTGTACGCAGGTGTTTTCATCCACGCGACGTCCAAGTGTTGCACTTGAGCAGGACACACCCGCAGGTGTGGAGCTACCACCGCTTGGCACATCAGCGCCACCATTCATGTTACCAAAGAAAGGTGTGCGTCTGTTTGCAGCAGCAGAACTAATTTCGACGTGAATGTGATCGGCGTGTTTTTGGGTACAGTTACCACCGCGATACTGACGGAACTTACGACCACGGCCACGACCTGCACCATAGCTTGTCTGGTCCCAGATGAGGTAGGTCACGCCCACGTACTCGGCGTTGTGAATCAACCATCTGACGACTTCATCACCCACGGTGTTGTTTGCACCACACACGGAAGAGCGAGACATCGGGATCATGAGGTCAAGCGCACGACCCGCAGCGTGAACACTCCACTGGTTACTGCCACCTTGCACGTTCTTACGACGCGCAGCGTAACCACCATAGGAGCGAATACCAGGGAAGCGACCTTTCAGGTAGTTACCAAGCGCGCGCGTCCCAGGGAGCAATCCACCTGAAGGACGTGAGGGCGAACCTTCGTAACGCACGTACTGCGCGTTGGCGCGGTTAATCACATCCTGTGGTGGCATGTAACGGCCTGACACGTGAAGTCCCTGTGAGACGGTCAAGAACATCGTCTCCTCAAGGGAGTAGCCATCGGCGAAGGGATCTTCACCCTCTTCAGCGTGAACCTCTTCATCAAAGTCATCAAGGTGCAAAGGAAGCTCTTCACCAGGAGTGGCCTCAGCGTAAAGACGCACATCGAGGTAATCAATTGCATCCGCTTGTTGAGGACCAATGAATTCCTCGCGTGCTTCAAAACGCAGCCAGATTGCTTTCATCGGTGCAGGGAAGAAGAGCTCGCGAAGGATCTCACCGTTTTCATCCTCGACATCAAACTCAAGCGCCGAGAACTTGGACACGCGACCATCAATGCCTTCACGCGCAATCTCCACGGAGGGGAACGCCTGAACGAACATGTTGAGACGAATGGCGTTGAAGGTAAAGTCAGGACGAATCTCCAACACGTTGTCATTGGCAGCAAGCTCCTCCTTGAGAAGCTCCTGATCAAATGACATCGTGGTCATCATCATGCTTGTGTCAGTCGGGATATCCTCACCGACCTCTTCCACAGGAGTCTCACCTGTAGAACCACCTGAAATTTCAGCGGACTCACCACATCCAAAGAGCATCGCGCTCATGGAGAAAAGACCCGCAGCAACTAACCATCGTGAACCATGTATCATGAAAGACCTCAGCAGTAAGAACAATTGGAAGTTCTAACACAGGGACACTCGTCCCTACTTAGGCTCACAACAGATGCAATCCACATACCACCAGTGTGAAATCTTATTATATAAGCGTATAACACACTTCAAAAATCAAAAGCGTGGTGTGAAAGTCTCATCGATGAGACTTTCACACCACGCTTTTGTGCTACCCTTCTAACGCTTAAAACTAGCGAGAAATCGGCTTGTACTTGATACGTTTTGGTTGATCAGCATCTTCGCCAAGGCGTTGTTTGCGATCACGCTCATACTCCTGGTAGTTGCCTTCAAACCACTCCACGTGGCTGTCACCCTCAAAGGCGAGGATGTGTGTGGCGATGCGGTCAAGGAACCAGCGATCGTGGCTGATGATGACGGCGCAACCAGGGAACTCAAGCAAGGCTTCCTCAAGCGCACGAAGTGTGGCGACGTCAAGATCGTTGGAGGGCTCATCAAGGAGAAGCACGTTACCACCTTCTTGCAACATCTTTGCAAGGTAGACTCGGTTGCGCTCACCACCTGACATGGTGCCCACTTTTTGCTGCTGTGAACGACCCTTGAAGCCAAACGCTCCCACATAGGCACGTGAGTTCAGGCGTTCTTTGCCTACCTGAATGTGCTCCAGGCCATCGGAAATATTTTCCCACACGGTTTGATCAGGATCGAGCGCATCGCGCATCTGCTCCACACCCACCATATGCACAGTCTCACCTACACGAATTGAGCCAGCATCGGGTTCTTCCTTGCCAGTCAACAACTTGAAGAGCGTGGTCTTACCTGCGCCGTTTGGACCAACCACGCCGACAATACCACCTGGTGGCAACCTGAATGAGAGGTCTTCAAACAAAAGCCTGTCACCATAAGCCTTGGACACACCATCAAGCTCGATCACAAGGTCACCAAGACGCTCGCCAACAGGAATCACAATCTCGTTGCGCTGTGTACGTTCGGACTCGGAGTTCACCTCCTGAAGCATCTCGTTGTAACGGCTGATACGCGCCTTGGATTTTGCCTGACGTGCTTTCTGGTTCATGCTCACCCAGGCAAGCTCCTGAGCGAGGATCTTCTGGCGAGCGCTGGCGGACTTTTCAGCCTGCTCAAGCTGCTTGTGCTTTTGCTCAAGCCATGAGGAGTAGTTACCCTCAAAGGGAAGCCCCTTGCCTTGCTCAAGCTCAAGAATCCATTTGGTCACGTTATCAAGGAAGTAGCGATCGTGTGTCACGAGGATCACGGTGCCGTGGTATTCGCGCAACGCACGCTCAAGCCAGGACACGGTCTCGGCATCAAGGTGGTTGGTTGGCTCATCAAGGAGCATCAGGTCAGGCTTGGAGAGCAACAACTGACACAGCGCAACGCGGCGCTTTTCACCACCAGAGAGCGTGGTCACATCAGCGTCAGCATCGGGCACGCGGAGCGCGTCCATGGCGATCTCAATGGTACGCTCAAGATCCCAGCCGTTGACCGCATCGATCTGATCTTGCAGCTCTGCCTGACGTGCGATGAGCGCGTCAAAGTCAGCGTCGGGCTCGGCAAAACCAGCGCTGACTTCGTCATATTCACGAAGAAGGTCGCGCACTTCTTTCAAACCAAGCTCAATGTTTTCCCTGACGTTCAGGCTCTCATCAAGCTGAGGTTCCTGTGGCAAGTAGCCCACCTTGGCGCTCGGATCGATCCAGGTCTCACCCTGAACCTCGGTGTCCAGACCCGCCATAATACGAAGCAGCGTGGACTTACCCGCGCCGTTTGGACCAACCACGCCAATCTTTGCGCCTGGAAAAAATGACAACCATATGCCCTTGAGGACCTCTTTGCCATCAGGCGTAAACTTCTTGAGTCCCTGCATCTGATAAATAAACTGCTGCGCCATAAATCCTTTACCCTCAGTTTGTTACGCTTGATAACATCCTGCAACATCACAGGAACCAAGCACGTTCAAAGTTATGCCACGGTCATGTATCAAGAATACATCCCATTGAAAAGACTCCGCGTGATCGCAACACCACTTTGATGCATTAGAACTTGTTTCAAAACCCTCCCATCGGATGATTGTAAGAGTTGCCCAATCTCTGCGTCGAAGAGCCACTTGCGGTGACGCTGTCACAGCTTCAGGCTATTCTCCTTGAGCTGGAGCAACTCTCACTTCTCCTCCTCGGTCCTGGTTTTGAAACAAGTTCTAAGAGGGTGTTGACAGTTTTCAAAAGTCCAGCCACGCAAGTCACAACCTTCCAATAAGGCGAGCGACGACAAATTTTTTGTGTAGCCTTT
>CATLTV010000381.1 GCA_950059285.1 uncultured Pseudomonadota bacterium
CTCAACTTTGACGGTATGGTTATGACGCGGATCTTCCAACATCGCATGAAGCGAACGCACCGCCCCACCCTTTGCATCCAGCGCGCCAAACACCACTCGCGGCAGCCTCGCCGCAAGAATGGATCCCGCACACATCGGACACGGCTCCAACGTCACAAACAGGGTACATTCTTCCAAGCGCCACGAGCCGAGCGCCTCTGACGCTCTACGAATCGCAATAAGCTCAGCATGTGCCGTGGGATCTTGCCACGCCTCACGACGATTAAATGCCCTGGAGATCACTTTACCCCGATGCGTAATCACCGCACCAATCGGCACATCACCAAGCTCCTCTGCCCTGCGAGCCTCCTGAAGAGCCAAGTTCATAAACTTCTTATCGTGTTTCATCGCCATCGCTAAAACCTTGATATATTTATTATTTTCAACAGCACAAAAGAGAATCAAGTTGCCTGGAAATCAAAAACGTATTCTCTCAACCGCCAGGTAATATGTGTTTAAAACGTTCTCGATCAAGAGGATATGCTTTCTCGTGAGGCAAACAGCGCTGCGCCTCTTTGAGCTTCCCTGAACGGCTTAGTTTAAACGCTTTTTTGGCCAACGGAGTCACATCCTTGATGGATACAATCCAGTCATGCACAAAATCATGAATCAAATGTCTGCTGATGCCGATCTGTATGCTGTAATGATCCAGGGCCTGTCCACGAATCGCGCGTTCGGGATCCCATTGTACATGAACCTTGGCCTGACTAAAGGTGTCTTGCCACAGATCACGCGAGTGATGAATGGATGGAACAAACTCAGTCAGCACTGCCTGATCAAGGATGGTCTCGAAATGATCACGTGACAGTTCAATTGCAAGAATATGTTCCTGCCCTTTTTTCTGAGCCCACTGGCTACGATGCATAAGCCAGAGAAACGAAGGTTTGATCCAGGACATACGCTGGAACGAGAATGGAGGAGCAAACGTTTGATTTTGCACGGCAGGCAAGGCAATTTCAGGGCGATAAGCCTGATAGAAAGTGATGGAGTTTTTGCGAAACGAGGCAAAGACATCATAAAGATCGCGTTGAGCCATGAGAGAGCTCCCTAAAGAAATGATGGTGAGTGAGAAAAAGCAAAAAGCCAGGATACATTGAAGTATCCTGGCTTTTTATGGCGCACTCGGGAGGAGTCGAACCTCCAACCTACGGTTCCGTAGACCGTTGCTCTATCCATTGAGCTACGAGTGCATATGTAAAAGGACTTTGACAATCTTCGAGAAGTAGCGCATGCAATATGAAGGACATACTGCATATAGCGCACTCGGGAGGAGTCGAACCTCCAACCTACGGTTCCGTAGACCGTTGCTCTATCCATTGAGCTACGAGTGCAGACTTAGATTCTCACAGGTTTCTAGACTAAAAATCTCCCAGGGCATCCCTGCTTGGGGGGGGAGTAAGCAGGGACGCCGCACTGGGAGTCTTTTTCTTCTGGAATCAAACACATCGATACTTTTTTCAAAGTCCGATGTATTTGACTCTCAAGACGCTCTCTGGGCTGGCGCACCTCACTACGCAGTCCGCTGCTCCCTTCCAGGCCTGACGGGGTGCCGCGTAGTGACGTCGCCAGCGCAGAGAACGTCCATGATAAACCTATTTTAGTGAACCTAAAGTTAGCGGAGAGAGGGGGATTCGAACCCCCGATACGGTCGCCCGCATACACGCTTTCCAAGCGTGCGCCTTCAGCCACTCGGCCACCTCCCCTTGTTACCACACACTGCGCTTTAGCAAAACAACTAATTTCAGTGTTTGGCAAAATAAAGCGGAGAGGGTGGGATTCGAACCCACGGTACCGTGAGGTACACCTGATTTCGAATCAGGCGCCTTCGACCACTCGGCCACCTCTCCTTAAAGAGCTGTGCGTCATTCTCTCATTGAGAGTTATTACGCAAGAGTAAGTTCAGCGCTCACAGGCTTTACCGCTTTGTGTGATTTAAACTGCATGCAGTCTAAATCGACTAGGGTATCATGTGTTTCTACACTCGAAGTTGTCAAAGAACTCTTTGGTCGATAGCTTCTGATTTCTCAGACCCCGTCGACCGGGATGACGCTTTTAAGTGATGTGTGCTTTGTCTGTCAAGCATGTTTTTCACTTTTTTGCGTCAGCGGAGAGAGAGGGATTCGAACCCTCGATACGGTCTCCCGCATACGCCCTTAGCAGGGGCGCGCCTTCAGCCACTCGGCCATCTCCCCGTCTCTACACATTTGCATTGCTGCAAGTGCGAGCGGACGAACTATTTAGCGGAGAGTTTTTCAAAGGTCAAGACCTTTTTTTCACTCTCTTGGATATTTTTCAATATCCAGCGGAAGAGGTGGGATTCGAACCCACGAAACGCTTGCACGTTTGCCGGTTTTCAAGACCGGTGCCTTCAACCGCTCGGCCACTCTTCCTTCAACAAGCATTCTCATTCAGAGAACCGCCCGTCGAGTTGGTGAGTGTATTGATTTGCGAACTCCCGTCAAGATGAAAATTCACAGTTTCTTCACATCACCTTTCTTGCAATTGCATTTTGCCCCTATTAACACCCTTGCGTTATATAAGGCATGCATGTGTTGCCCTCAGTCAGAATTTTTTTCGCTTCACCTAAAAGCTTTCTGCTGCTCGCCACACTCACAAACCACAACGACATCTGGTGTGGATTCTATTCCAAATCCTCATCATTCTTTTTTGTACACCCCTCAGGAGCCTCAAAGATGCCCTCAAATCTTCATATTTCCTGTCTACTTGCAGCTCTCACACTCCTTGCACCGACACCTCTCCTCGCCCAGGATACAGAGCTTGATGATCCATCCGATCTCTCTGCACCCCAGGAAGAGCCATCTTTGCAGGATCCCTCACCCGAAGTCGTGACGCCTCAGCCCAAAGAAGAGATCTCTCCTGCTGTGGTCATCTCAACCACCGCTCCTGAAGAAACACCAACCACCCCTGCCACGACACAAGACCCCGAACCTGCACAAACCACCACAACTGAAAAAGCCCCCGATGTCGCTGGCCCTTACCGTAGCTTTCGTGGTGGCATCATCATCGCGGATAACTCACAATCAGACGATCCCCTCAAACAATGGAAGCTCACCTTCGGTGGCTACATCCGCATGATGTACCGATCCATTCAAGATGATCCCAACATCCAGTTCTTTGGTCGTAACGATGGCTTCGTCTACGCCAACGCCCGCCCCTACTTTGCAGGTAAACTCCCCAGCGGCCTCGGCTTCCGCTTCCAGTTTGAAGCCGCCGCCACGCTCTCACCTGACAGCAGCGTGCAGCCCTACGAACAACAGGTCATCCGCCCTCGCGATGCCTTCATCTCCTATGAACCAACCCCCGCGCTTAACCTCCAACTTGGCCAGTTCAAACCACCTCACAACCTTGAAGAGCTCCTCCCTACTGCCGATCTCCTCTTTGCCGATCGTAGCGTCGGCGGCGACGGTGTCGATGCCTTTGAGGGCCGCGCACTCCCAGGACTCGCCCTCCCCCGCGAGATCGGTGCTCAGGCCACAGGCCAGATCTACTTCATGGAGCAAACCGATGACTCCAAACATACTGGCCCTGGCGTGGCTTACGCGCTCGCCATTACTAACGGCAACGCCGCCTCGCAAAGCTTCAATGACAATGACTCACTTGCCGTCCACGGGCGTGCATCCCTTCACTGGGGTGATATCGTAAGCATCGGTGGGGCCTACTACTTCAATAAAACCACGATCATCAATACACAGGACTCCATCGACAAGGATCTTGCAGGACTCACAGGTGATCTGAAGCTTGACATCGCTGGCGTAAAACTCCTTGCGAGCTACCAACAACGCACGGACACCACCGACTTCCTCAGCGATCAAAACCCTGCCGATGAAGCACAAACATTCACAGTGTCGCGCGCTTATATGGCTCAGATCGGATACACCATCCCTGTTGTGAACATCCAGCCTGCCTACCGCTTCGCCTTCTATGATGCCACCGCGAGCTACAACCAGATCGATCCCCAAACCACAGATATTCGCGAGGTCGACGAGCTCACCTACCACACCTTTGCGTTGAACTATCGCCCCGAAAAGTATCCTGCCACTGTCATGCTAAACTACACAATCACACAGGAAAACAACGCGCGCGCCCTTCGCAATAACTACCTCGCAATGCTTGTTCAGTTAACGTGGTAATCACACGCGAATCTCATCCATCATCGTAAAGAAAATCACCTCCTCTCACTTCATCTGGTGTACTCGTGAAACTCTCGACACTCAAAACACGGCTCGCAGCATCCACGCTCCTTC
>CATLTV010000382.1 GCA_950059285.1 uncultured Pseudomonadota bacterium
GCCGTCTCTGATGCTCTGTGTGAAGACTAGAGTTTCTTGGCTGTTTGCTCCATGAACTTCTTGAGTTCATCATTGGACTCTTTCTTGATTTGAGCCTCAAGCTTGGGCTTGGCAGCGGAGTTTCCAAGTGTGGCAAGCGCCTCCGTGGCGGCATAACGGATATCCACGTTAGGATCATCAAGTGAATCCGTGATCAGCTCAACTGCGCTGGGGTGCTTGGTGCGAGCAATCGCATCAAGTGCGGTCTCACGCACGGAGATGTCATCGCCACCAAGCTGAGATGAAATCGCGAGCACAGCGCTCTCATCCTGGAACGTACCAAGTTGCTCAATCGCACGCTTACGAATCATGACGTTCTTGTCGCTCACAGCACCCGAGAGCATTCCCACCATCTCGGTCACGGCGACCTTATCCTGGCGGTTCACAAGGCGAGACAGCGCGCGAAGTGCGTTTGCACGAACCTCGGGATGTTTGCTGTTGACCTCGCTACGAATGGGGTCCCATGCAGAACCTTCAGCGCGAAGACCGAGCGAATCGATAGAAGCAGCGACGACCTCGGGAGAGGAGTCATCGATGTAACCCATCAGCACCTCGATAAGCTCACCATTTTTGAACTCACCAAGTGCGATGGCGACGTCACGCCTGACCGCAGCACTCTTGTCCGCCTTGAGTGTAGCGAGCACATCGGCAGCTTCCTTGTTTGCAAACGCACCAAGGGCACGTGCGGAAGCGCCACGAATCAGAGGATCCTTGTTGGATGTTCCTGCCTTGAGCGTCTCAAAGACGCTCTTGCCAGCTTTCTCTTTCTTGGAGCGTTCACCAAGAGCAAGGTAAGCGAGGCGTTGGACCACATTATTTTTGGACCTGGTCTGCTCCTGAATTGTCTTCAAAGATTGATCAAGCATGACTGCATAGCCTGCCTTCTCGAGAGAGGCATCGTCTTCAAAGGATTTGATCGCCTTTGCGAATGCAGGGATGGACTCAAGCTTTGCTTGCTTGGCAAGGATCGTGGCTGCGTACTGACGACGCCAGTCTGTCTTGTCCTCAAGCATTGCCTCAAGGCTCTTGCGAGCGTCATCACCCTTCATCTGGCCAAGTGAGTCAAGTGCTCGTTTTGATTCACGTTCTCCCGTATTATTTGCGAGATAAACGTAACCAGCAATCTGTGAGGATGCGTCCTTATCTTCGGTCAAATCCTGAGCAATTTCCTTGCGAAGCGCGGCAGGGATCTTCTCTTCGCCAAGCGCCTTGATCTGTGTGGCGTCATCATCGATAGCAGCGATGCTCTTCACGCTTGCAGCGGCCACGGTCTTGCGCTTACCAAGCAGCTGGGCGTAGAGCGCAGGGACAACACGGCCATCCTTCTTGAACTTGACGATATCACTGGCAGCCTTGACTGCGAGCTTCTCATCACCTGCCTTTTCGATGATCCAGAGAGGTTCAAGTACAGCGTAGCTGTCATCCTTTGCCTTACCAAGGAACGCAGCCATGGCGAGAGCTGTGGGCTCATCTTTTTCGGCATCAAGCTGTTTTGCCACAGCGGTAAGCACCTTCTTCTCGTTCATCTCGGACTCAAGAGCCGCGAGTGCTTCTTTTCGCACGGTCGCGTTTTCGTGAGCGAGCAGCGGAAGAACTTCATCCACATAAGGAATCTTGAGCGTGGGGAGCGTACGCAACACAAAGATGGCGTTGGAGATATTCTCGGACTTGAGGAAGGCGTAGAGATCCTTGTAGAGCGCCTTGTCCTTGGACTTCCAGCGAGAGTAAAGCTCACTGACATGGAGCGTTGTGCCATCGCTCATCACAACCTGAGCAGCGGAGAGCTCACCAGGAGGAAGCGCTTGCCACATGGGTACAGTCAGCGTGTAGACCGCAAACGGAATGTCCTCGCGACCAAGGTTTCCAGTGGAATAACCAGGGAAGTTCACACCTTCGATGCCCATTTCCGTGAGTGTGTACACGACCTCAGCCATGACAATTGGAGCGTAGGCGGCAAACTTGGGGTCCACCGCGACAGAGATCTCGGCCTTTTGAGGCCACTTACCACGACCGATGCTAATCTTGGCGTCACCATACGAGGTTTTTTTCTTTTGCTTGAGCAGGTTAAATGCGCCAATCACATCACCTTTTGAAGGGCCTTTTTTGCCCACAGCGAGCTTGAGTTCTGCGTGAGGCACGAGCACCCACTGTTGGGCTCCCGCGACATCAACCTTTTCATAGGAGTAACGCACGCTCCCACCAGCGGCCAACGCAGAACCTGCGCTCAGAGCAAGCAAGAGAACGCTGGCAAGACATGCAGGAGCAGCCTTACGCAACGCGCCATATAAAGAACCAGAAGTAGGTAGAATCAGAGACATGGTAGATCAGTTCCTTGGGGGTAAGTTCTAAGATAGAACAGGTCATACAAGGGCGGCTCGCATTGCAAATCTCCAGCAGAGATACGCACAATGCCACAGCCATAAAGCATGAGTCAGCGGTGTGATAAAAAATAAGGGCACAGTATCAACACCACGTATGCAACAATAAACAGCATGAAATTATCATGCAGGCATGTGTAAAAACAAACCTGATGAAGGGCTTGATTTTATCGGACAGCACAACAGTGATGCAAGTCGTGGTTTGAACAAAACACACATTGTGCCAAACACACACACAAGGGGTAGACGCATTCAGCACGCAAGATCTTCAAAAGAAGCATCACCACAAGCGAGCGCCGCGATTGTAACACACGAATAAATAATAAAAATCCTGGTTGATATGAAAACCAACCAGGATCTTTGCTTTAAGCGAATGAGTGATGAGCGGCCATGCCGCCCGCATCACTTAGCGCACAGGGATGGCGTAACCAACAGCCTTATCGGAACCATCGAAGTCCTCGTGGACCCAGAACATACCAGATGGTCCGTTTGCGCGGATGAGCTTGACCACGATCATGCTTTTGCCTGTCTCAGGACAAACTTTGCCTACTGCTTTACCTTTTTTCTTACTAGCGATCTTCGCGGGGCGTCTACCTGCCATAATCTCTTCTCCTTAGCTCTTTGCGTCACACTACCGTGATGCAAATGTATCGTTATCCCGAATAGATATTCACAGCCCAAACTGTGTTAAACTCTCTTATTTCCTGGTCCCTCCAAGCCACAGGAGGACTCAAGGGACAGGATTAGTGCCACATTCTTACAAAAGAATCAAGCACTAATCCTATGTATAGTCACAATCCCATAAAATGCAACTGTGCGCGATACCAAAAACAGGGCGGCGAGGTTGTGAAGACAACCTCGCCGCCCTGTTTTAATCTCATATCGGCATGTACTCTGGTAGCCGAAACTGAGTGACCCGTACGGGATTCGAACCCGTGTTACTGACGTGAAAGGCCAGTGTCCTGACCTCTAGACGAACGGGCCGTATTCGGGAACTAGGATTCGAACCTAGATACTTGGTACCAGAAACCAATGTCCTGCCATTAGACGATTCCCGAATAAGGCTTTGTGAGCGCCTCGTTCTCTCCCTGCAAGGCTTATCGCCTCGAGGGGAAGCGTATATATGGATTTTCAGAACCCATGTCAACACTATTTTATTCTTTTTTTCATATTAATTCTCGCCCCTCCTCCTAACCTCCCGTCTTTACTCAGGTTACAGCCCCACCTCATTGACACCCTTTTTAACATCATTTACAATCATTTAGGATGCATTTACAATGGACCTCAAGTGTGCGCCCTTCTACACCACACAAACTTCACAAGGAGAACCGCAGTGTACCCTAACTTCCCACGCCATCCTGTTCGCGCCTCCCTCAATACAGAACAACTCCAGGACGAGCACGCTCAGCTCGACTCCCGATTACAGGAGCTTGGAAAACTACGCTCTCTTTCCCCTGAAGAACAATACGAGAAGATGGTCATCAAAAAACGTAAACTCGCCATCAAAGATATTCTCGCTCAAAAATAAATCGACCAAAGCCAAAACCCATCGCAAACCAAAGCGGCCTGTTGTGTTCACAACAGGCCGCTTTGGTTTGCGATGGTGCGTTTAGCCGGCACGCCTCACTCCTCTACCAAATTTGAACACAATGTATTGAATAAGAGGTGCGGTGAAAACAACATCCGATACAACTTCAGAGAGTACGTGAGTCAAGGGCCTGGTCTCATTGCTCTAAACTTTTGCTTGTAAACTCTACATGGATAATCGGTTCACCTATATGAACTGTACAAGAATGGTTGACATGTAATACCTCTGTGAGCCTTTGAGCACCAAGGTTTTTGCCATCAACCAAGAGCAGATACACACCATTGTCGGAGCCCA
>CATLTV010000383.1 GCA_950059285.1 uncultured Pseudomonadota bacterium
GGGCATGTTTGCGCTCGCTCGCAATTCGTTGATGTCCACCAGCGCGGTGGCCTCTTCTGCATCGTCATCAAAGTCAGGTGAGATTGGCCTTGGCTGCTGCGGTCTCGCCTGGCGTTGTTGGTTCATCAGGCTCCTTCTGGCCTGTTTGAATCGATCGTTAGACATGAAATCAAGCTCCTCTTTGTACGCGTGACGCCAGGAGAGTCAGTGGAATGAGTGTTTGCCAGGATGAGTCCTCGCAAGCACGACGTCTTTAAACGAGTGTATCACAACTTGGTCACTTTTGCTCCCTTCTTCATTGAGACAGACCATCTTGTCTACAGTGGGAGCCGTTATGCCCGTGATTACCGACGTCTACGTGGGTCCTGCTTGGGCCTGAACCAACTCTCATCAATCTCAAGTCCGCGCTCCTTGGCTGCATCCATGAACGTGGGCAGGTTGCCACATGGCTCCATCTGCCCCAGGACTTTCCCCCCTTCGCCATAACCTCGGTGGCGAAACTCAAAGATCGGGTAAATCTTGTACTCCCCGTTCTCACTCAGTCCTAAACACTCCACGATGTGTGTTAATTTCCTTGAGCCATCATTGAAGCGCGAGGTCTGGACGATCAACTGAATGGCGCTGGCAACCTGACTTCGCAACGCCACCAGAGGCATCTCCACCTCGCTCATCATCGCCATCGTCTCAAGCCTCCTCAAGGTATCGTCTGGATAGGTCGCGTGTGTGGTTGACATACTCCCACCATGGCCCGACGTCATCGCCTGCAACAAGGACAGCGCCTCGCCGCCACGAATCTCACCAATCACAATACGATCAGGGCGAAGACGCATCGCCGAGTGGAAGAGATCGCCGATCTCAACCTTGCCTCGTCCCTTGGAGTCAGGCCCTCGCGCCTCCAACATCACCACGTGTGGCTGCTGCAATTGAAGCTCTGTGGAGTCCTCAATCACCAGAATACGCTCGCTTGGCTCGATCAACGTGGAGATGCAGTTAAGCAAGGAGGTCTTCCCCGAGCCCGTACCACCTGCAACAATCATGTTGCGCTCCATCTGCACGCAAATGTTGATGAAATTGGCCGCTTCTGGCGTGATTGAACCATAGCTAATAAGCTTTTCCATCGTCAGTGAGAACTTGCCAAATCGACGAATCGAGACGGTCACGCCGTTGCGAGCACATGGCGGAAGCACCACGTGCACACGGCTACCATCAGGCAAACGCGCATCCATACGAGGGTTGAGCTCGTTTAGCGTCTTGCCCACATACTGTGCGATGTTCTTTGCGCCACTGAATAGATCGTCCTCAACCTCAAAGCGTGCGTCTGTCTTGTGGAGCTTACCCTTGACCTCGATCCAGATCTCGTTTGGCCCGTTGATCATGATCTCCGAGACGGAGTCATCATCCAAATAGGGGGCAATGGGGCTGAAATAACGACGAATCGATTGCTCGAAAATTTCCTTGGGGATCATGCTTCAGTCCTGATTCGCGTCCTTACAACAACCTGTTGTCATGAAAACGCGCTGTAATTATAAGTTGAACAGAATATGGCTGGAATTCATTGGCCTGCGCGGTAACTATAGCTGACCTCTTGAAGATACGTCAATCTCTTGACCCCCTCACATCAAAATCATGTCTCGGATCGTGTGGCCACGAAAGAAACATCTTGAATACACTCCCTTGCATCTGTACAGATACCCTGACCTTCTTCCTGAGGTGCCCCCACATGCATCAGGATCTTCTACCTCTGTAGGTTTGTGACTATGTTACGTGTAATTGATAAACTCGCTCTGCCTCTGGCCATCGCAACGTGTGTGGCCCTCGCCATTGCTTTTGGCATGATCTTCTTCTACGCCCCTGTGGAGCTTACCATGGGCATCTCGCAGAAGATCTTTTATGTGCACGTTCCCTCCGCATTTGCTGCGTATGCTGGCTTTATCCTCTGTGCGGTCGCGAGCCTTGCATACCTCCTGAAACCTCGCGAACAATGGGACATCATTGCGCGTACAGGCGCCGAGATCGGGCTGCTGTTTTGCCTCTTTGTCATGATCTCTGGACCCCTCTGGGGCTACAAGGCGTGGGGCACGTTCTGGGTCTGGGATGCTCAGCTTACATCAACCTTTGTCCTGTTTATGATGTACACAGGTTATGTAGCTCTGCGCACGCTCTCTCCTCCCTCACGCATGACGCGCATGATCTCTGCTGTGCTTGGTGTGGTGGCCAGCGCCGTGATCCCCTTCATTCACTACGCTGTGAAATACTGGGGTGGACTCCATCCTGTGGTTCAGCGCGAAGGCGGTGGCGGACTTGCTCCCAAGATGCTGCACACCTTTGGTGTTTCCACGCTCGCCATGCTACTGCTCTTTGCTTGCCTCGTGATCATGGTTGTGCGTCTTCGACAAACCTCGGCCGAGATTGATCGCCTCTACCTCGAACTTCATGACATTGAACACGCACTAAGCTAAGTCACCAATTCATGATTCCTTTCATTTTGTGAGTTTCTTTCATGTCCAGAATGACTTCAATTTATTCACGCTCAAAACAGAGCATTGCTCCTCTACTGACCTCCTTGCTCGTGATGGCACCTTCGGCTGTTATGGCGCAAACCGCAGGCGGCTCCCAGGCATCCCAGGAGAGCCAGTTTACAGGAGGCGACCTCGCTCTGATTAGCTACGTTGTGCTGTGGGTGCTCGTCCTCGCTGTGGTGCTGGTGGTCTTTAATCGCCAGAAAAAACTCAACGAAGAACTCGAAACACTCGAGGCCAAGATCGATGCTCAACTTGGTGTCAATGGAGGGCAGGACTCATGACTGGCGCACACCTGTTTTATATCCCCATTCTGTTGCTGGTTGGATTCTTTGGTGGCTTCTTTGCAGGTAAACGCGCGGCTGAACAGGAAGCGCTGCGTGAACAACGCCGCAAGCAACGCAAGGAAGCTGCACTGAAAAAGAAAGAGGCTCAGCCGACATCTTCTGCCGACTGAACCTCTTTGTCTTCTGCTCATTGTTGAGGGGATTACTCCTCTTCAGCCTTTGGGGGGAGGGCGTCCTCACGCTCCCACCACTCAAGGCCACCTTCGCGATCATCATCGACGCGCTGGTTCAGTACACGCTGACCGAGCGCTTCGATGAACTCACCGAGGTTCTCGCGTGAGGCGGCGGAGATCGTCATAAACTTCAATCCCATACCTTCAAAGTGCTCGCGCAACCTGTCGGCTTCTTCCTGTACATAGGGGAGGTCGCACTTGTTAAGCACCACCATCTGTGGTCGCTCCACAAGCTCGGGGTTAAAGCGTTTGAGCTCCTGTCGCAAGACTTCAAAATCCTTGATGGGCTCGCGATCATCATCGTGATCTTCAAGCTTTTTGGTCACTTCCAGCACGTGCACCAACAGGTTTGTGCGCTCAATGTGCTTGAGGAATTGAAGTCCAAGCCCATGACCCTCATGAGCGCCTTCAATCAATCCAGGGATGTCTGCAATCACAAACTCACGCTGGGCACGCCATTGCACCACACCAAGGTTTGGCGCGAGCGTGGTGAAGGGGTAGGCGGCAATCTTTGGACGTGCGTTGCTGATCGCAGCGATGAGCGTTGACTTGCCCACAGAGGGATAGCCCACAAGACCTACATCTGCCAACAGCTTGAGCTCAAGCCTGATGGTGATCTCCTCACCAGGCTTGCCAGGCGTAGCCTTGCGTGGCGCCTTGTTGCGAGAGGTCGCAAAGTGTTGGTTACCAAGACCACCACGACCACCCTTGGCGGCGATAAATTCGCTACCTTCTTTGGTCAGGTCAGCGAGCTGTTCGTCGGTGTCCGCGTCAAAGATCAGCGTGCCCAGAGGGACGCGAATGTAGAGATCCTTGCCATTTTTACCTGTCATCTGCTTGGGGCCGCCGTGACCACCTGCATCTGCTCGCCAGTGGCGCTTGTGACGGAACTCGGCCAGAGTATTAACCTCCGTGCTGGCTACGAAAATGACATCGCCACCTTTGCCTCCGTCGCCACCTGCGGGGCCTCCTCGGGGTACGTATTTCTCGCGGCGAAAGGCGACCATGCCATCACCACCGCTTCCTGCAGCAACATAAAACCGTGCTTCATCAACAAACATATTGGAACTTCACTTGAGGTATCACAGCAAGGAGGCGTTTGGGCCGCCGCGCCGTTGTATGGTTAACTAAGGTTGCTCGTTTTTGGCGAGCGTCGTGGGTGCTCTATACTATAGAGCGAATTGTTTGTAAAATCTGATACTTGAGGTCATAAAAAGAGGCTCCATCGACGGGGG
>CATLTV010000384.1 GCA_950059285.1 uncultured Pseudomonadota bacterium
GGTTGACTTCGATGTCCCTGTCGGCACCAAGGGCGATAACTTTGACCGCTACCTCGTGCGTATGGAAGAGCTCGTGCAGTCCATTCGTATCATTGACCAGGCGCTTGAAAAGATGAAGCCAGGCCCCATCAACTCCGATGATCCAAGGGTCCTTCTTCCTGAAAAAGACAAGGTCTACAACTCCATCGAAGGCATGATCGCACACTTCAAGATCGTGTTTGAAGGTGTTCAGGTTCCTGCAGGTGAAGCTTACAGTTACACCGAAGGCGGTAACGGCGAGCTTGGCTTCTACATCGTGTCCAACGGTACAGGAAAGCCATGGAAGATCCATGTCAGGAGCCCAAGCTACATTCACATGGGTGGCATTCACAAGTTGCTTGAAGGTGGCATGATCGCTGACATCATCCCCACATTCGATACCGTGAACATGATCGGTGGTGAGTGCGATCGCTAAGCCGCACGACGACCTTTTGAATCAAGATTACTTTCTTTAAGTTTCAAGCGCGACACAACTGGCGCGCACCAAATACAGGAGTTCTAACGTTATGCCGATGGTCACGATCAACGGTGTCGAAGTTGAGGTCGAAAAGGACGTATCCATCCTTGAAGCTGCCGCACAGGCAGGTTTCGACGTCCCACACTTCTGCTACCACCCTGCCCTATCAGCCCCTGCAAACTGCCGTATGTGCCTCGTGGAGGTCGAACGCGCACCCAAGCTTCTGCCTGCCTGCTACAACCCTGTCTCTGATGGCATGGTCGTGCAGACAGAGAGCGAGCAGGTCGTTCGCGCTCGCAAGGCTGTCCTTGAGTTCATCCTTGTGAACCACCCTGTGGACTGCCCCATCTGCGACAAGGCTGGTGAGTGCAAACTCCAGGATTACTACTTTGCATACGACGCTCAGGAGTCTCGTATGCGCGCTGAAAAGCAGCACAAGGTCAAGGCTTACCCCATTGGACCACGTGTCGTATATGATGGTGAGCGCTGCATCCTGTGTACTCGCTGCATCAGGTTCTGCGAGGAGATTTCAGGCACAAGTGAACTGACCCTTGCAGATCGCGGCGACAAGATCGAAGTCCGCACCTTCCCTGGTCAGGAGCTTGATAACGACTACTCACTGTGTACCGTGGACGTCTGTCCCGTTGGCGCGCTGACAAGTCGTGACTTCCGCTTCAAATGTCGTGTCTGGCTGCTCACCTCCACAGAGAGCATCTGCACAGGTTGCTCACAGGGCTGTAACATCCACCTTGACCACTTCCGTAACGAGACCCAGCGCTATCGCCCTCGTTACAACTCCGAGGTCAACGATTACTGGATGTGTGATGATGGTCGATTGACATACAAGAACCTCCACACCGATCGCCTGCTCTCACCTCAGCACAACGGCGCTACAGACAACTGGCACACCTTGACCAAGTCTGTCGCTGCCAAGCTCGAGAAGCAGATCAAAGCACACGGTGAAGAGAGCATCGCGCTTGTCCTCTCCGCACAGGCTGCTTGCGAAGACATCTTCCTTGCCAAACTCTTCCATGAAGAAATCCTTGGCAAAAAAGCCCAGCTCTACATCGCAGGTAAACCCTCTGGAAAGCACGATGACTTCCTCATCAACGCGGACAAGAACCCCAACCGACGCGGTATCGAAGCGGTCTTTGCCAAACTTGATGGCATCAAGGACGTCGCTACGCTCGCTGGTGACATCACCGCAGGCACCATCAAGACCGTCTACATGATGGGCACCGAGTTTGGTGAAGGCGATCGCAGCGAAGCTGTGGCAGCGCTCAAGAAATGTGAGCTGTTCATCCTTCAGTCCACTCAGGGCGCAGACCTTCTTGATGTGGCGCACATCGCACTTCCTGCATGTACACATGCAGAAAAAGAAGGCACCTTCGTCAACGAAGAAGGGATCGCACAGCCATTCTACAAGGCATATGAGCCACATGGAGACTCACTGCCCGACTGGCAGATCTTCATGCGCATTGCCAAGGCCATGGGCAAATCTACCCTCAACTTCACCTTCCTCTCCAAGGTCCAGGATCGCATGTTCGAAGCAACTGAACTGCTCCGCAAGGCCGAGGAAGAAGCTGCTGCTGCCGCAAAAAAAGCGGCTGAAGAAGCCGCTGCCAAGAAGGCCGAAGAAGAAGCCAAAAAGGCTGAAGAAAGCGCTGCTGCAACAGAAGAACCTCAGGACTCCACACCGTCCTGATCCATTCTTCCCTTGCACATCCGCGCAGGTACGATAATAAGAGAACGTCATCCACACCCATCAGGGGACTCCTTCTTTCATCAGGAGTCCCCTCGGGTGTGATAAAACTAAGTCCATGTAAGCCGTCACACGCTTACTAAACAGCATATACACAGCAAGAGAGTATCATGCCAGAGTGGTTGATTAGCCTTATCAAAATCCTGGTAATCGTCTTCGGTTTCGTGATGGCCGTGGCCAGTTTGCTCACCGTCCTTGGTGACCGTAAACAGTCCGCCAAAATTCAGAACCGTGTCGGACCAAACCGCGCTCGCCTCTTTGGGACCAACATCCTCAAGGATACAGGTATCCCTCACTTCATCGCCGATGGTATCAAGATGGTGCTCAAAGAGCCCACCATGCCAGCGAACGCAAACAAGTTCCTGTTCCTTCTGGCACCTGGTCTTGTACTCCTCCCTGGCCTCTTTGGCTGGGCAGCGATCCCCTTTGCCGATCAATGGTGCTCAGGTCAGATCATGGTGAGCCCCGAATACCAGGAAGTCTGTACTGGCGGTGAATGGAAGAACTACTTCCAGATCATGGATGTCAACGCAGGTCTGCTCTACGTCTTCGCGATCACCTCTGTCTCCATCTACGGCGCAGCGATTGCGGGCTGGGCATCGAACTCCAAGTTCAGCTTGCTCGGTGGTCTTCGCTCCACCGCACAGATGATCTCTTACGAGGTCACACTCGGACTCTCCCTTGCTGGTCTTATCCTCATTTACGGCACGCTTGACCTCAATGAAATGGTCCGCATGCAGGGCACACAGCTTGGTGGCTGGCTCCCCATGTGGGGCGTGGTCGTCCAGCCTGTCGCATTCTTTGTCTTCTTCCTCGCAGGTATGGCCGAAACCAAACGCGCTCCGTTTGACCTTCCCGAGAGTGAGAGTGAGCTTGTCGCAGGTTATATCACTGAATACAGCTCCATGAGCTTTGGTGCCATGCAGCTTGGCGAATACGCCGCTACCGTGATGATTGGTGCTCTTGTCGCAATCCTCTTCTTTGGTGGCTGGCAGGTTCCATACCTCTACGGTGATGGCTTCCACTTTGGTACTCCCAACGGAACTCCTGACCTCGCACTCAACTACTACGTGGTCATCCTCCTTCGCATTGGCTCCATGATTGTCAAGACACTGTTCTTTGTCTGGCTCCAGTTCATGATGCGTTGGACACTCCCTCGCTTCCGTTATGACCAGGTCATGACGCTTGGCTGGAAGATCCTTCTTCCCCTCAGCCTTGCAAACCTCGTCATCACTGCCATCGTCGCAGCTATCCTCTAATCACTTCTTTCTGGTGCCCAACCTCAACAGCGCCCTGACCTCCATATCAGGGCCATATTGCTCCAATTCAACACTTCAAGGATCGTTACATGGGAACCGTAAACGTCAAAGTTCTAGAGAGACACCAAAAGACCTTCTGGGAAAAAAGCTACATCCCCGAGATCTCCAGAGGTCTCGGCGTGACTGTCAAACAGTTCTTTAAAAACCTCTCCCCTAACAAGGAGAAGCGCGACACGTTCACCATCCAGTACCCAGAAGCTGGTACAGATCACTACGCTGAGCGCTTCAGGGGTCAACACCGCCTCATGAAACGTGAAGACGGTCAGGTCCGTTGTGTGGCCTGTATGTGTTGCTCCACCATCTGTCCTGCAAACTGCATTCACATTGAAGCAGCAGAACACGATGACCCCTCTATCGAAAAGTACCCCAAGGTCTTCGTGATCGATGAGCTTCGCTGCATCGTCTGCGGCCTCTGTGTTGAAGCCTGCCCTTGCGATGCCATTCGTATGGACACAGGTACACACATGGCTCCTCGCACCGACCGTACCACCGCATTCCATCAGCGTGATGACCTCCTTAAAAAAGGTGGCATCTCCATCGCTACACGAGCTGGTCAGAAAGCCCTGGCTTCCAAGTCATCCTGATTCCAGTCTCTTTTGTCTTGATGAAAAAAGTAGTATAGAGCAACGTCAGCGAGCTGGTTCATATGAACCAGCTCGCTGACGTTGCTCTATACTACTTTTT
>CATLTV010000385.1 GCA_950059285.1 uncultured Pseudomonadota bacterium
GTGTGAGTCCTGATGTGTGGTTGTTGTGGAGGGACGCGGAGCGTAGATGTTTTGTGAGAGTTCCTTGCGGAAGTAATCTGCGGTGATGATGCCATCAATGCTCAACGCCACAGCCTTTTCAATGGCGTTGCGAAGTTCGCGTATATTTCCTGGCCAGGGGTACTGTTGAAGCCAGTGCAGGGATGCAGGCTCAAACATGGGGCGTCTACCTGTACGTGTGGCCTGCTGTTCAAGGAAGTGCTCTACAAGCAGAGGGATGTCTTCCTTGCGTTCACGAAGGGGTGGAAGGAGGAATCGAACCTGCGCCAGACGGAAGAACAAGTCAGAGCGGAAGTCTTTGGCTTCGACCATTTCCTTGAGGTTACGGTTTGTCGCCGAAACCATTCTGACGTCAACTTCAATGGTTTTTTCTCCGCCAACGCGGCGAAGTTGTCCTGTTTCGAGGACGCGCAAGAACTTGGCCTGGAATTCGGGATCAAGCTCTCCGAGCTCGTCAAAGAAGAGCGTGCCGCCATCGGCGCGCTCAAAGACACCAATATGTCGTCCAACGGCACCTGTGAACGCGCCTTTCTCGTGTCCGAAAAGCTCGCTTTCAAGGAGGCTTGCGGGGAATGCGGAGCAATCAAAGACAACAAAGGGGCCTGTGCTACGGTTGCTGTGATCGTGAATGGCGCGTGCGATGAGTTCCTTGCCGCTCCCTGTCTCGCCTTCAATGACAACGCTCAATTCGCTTGGTGCGACACGGTCAAGGATGCTGAAGATTTCACGTAGTGCCTGGGACTGGCCAATGATGTTGTCGTATTGCGTTTGTTCTGTAGTTTGAATCGTGACTTTTTCAGTGGTGACTTCAAAGCGAACTTCAGTGCGACCAAGGCGAAAGGTGGCACCATCAGAGACGCTGATGCTATCCACGCGAATATCATTGAGAAAGGTGCCATTGGTGGAGTTCAGGTCCACGAGGTGGTAGTGCTGCCCACGTTGTCGAATTTCAGCATGATTGCGTGATACGGTGGGGTCAGAGAGCACAACATCACAGAGGGGGTCGGCACCAAGTCTGAGTACAGGACGCTCCGATGTGATTTGCTGTCCTGCGTCGTGGCCATTCAAGATTGTGAGTGTAGTCTTGCGGATTGGAAATCCCTCGGAGAGGGGGAGTCCATCGACTTCAACGGTAGGGCGCTGTACTTCAGTTGAGCGTGATGTATCACTCATGGTGTGGCCTTGCTGCTCTTGATACGTGATCATGACAGGACCTTGATGAGTGAGGTCTGTGATGATCGGTGATTCAATGTGAGGGAATGCAGTGGTGAACCTGCCTTATATCAAGACCGAGGATGCATCACATGGGGGTGATTTGGCAAGTTCTCTTTGTGGTAAAGATGCCACATGTTAAGATTTTCTAAACGCTACACGATGGAGGTGTAAGAAATCTACTTTTTGTAGAGGTTTTCAAGGTCACCGAGGATTTGCTCGGTCTTCTTTTGTTTGATCACGCTGGCTGCCTGGATGTCAGGAATGGTGGCGTGCGTGCGGCCTTTGGGATGAGGCGAGGAGAGTGGTGTTGTAGATTCGTTGAGTTGATTGGGGGGAGAGGTGTCTTCGAGGAGGTCTTCTTCCTTGATGATTTGTGTGCCACCAGCGGAGAGTCCTGAGATGAAGTCGCGCTCGTTCTGAATGTCATGCTTGAGGATTGCACGTGTCTGGTCAGCGAAGCTCCAGCGGTCATAGCCAGGGTAATAGCGTTGCAGGAGCGTTCTGAAGTGGCGCGCAAGTTTGCGTGCATTGGAGGGGCGATGTGTAGGATCGATTTGAAGCATGGACGCGACAAGGTGGACCACATCATGAGGCAAGTCGACGACCTGATTGAGAGGTTTGATCTTGGGGTTTCTGGCCATATTGAGCGCGGCCATAAAATCGCGGGGATACGCTTCGTGTCCAGAAAAGAGGAAGTACAGGATGAGTCCTGCCGCGTAGATGTCGGTGCGACGATCCAGCTCGCGTTCGCCGCGTGCCTGTTCAGGAGAGAGGTATTGCGCCTTGCCTTTGACCTTTCGTAGTTGTGTTTGGCGAGTCATGAGTTCGCTAAGAGCGATACCAAAGTCGATGAGTTTGATCTTGCCATCAAAGGTGACGATGACATTTTCTGGCGAGACGTCGCGGTGTACGATGTTGAGCTGTTGACCCTGTTGATCGGTGAGGTCGTGTATATGAGCCAATGCATCGAGGATTTCAACAGCAATCCATAGTGCTTCAGCGGGGCCGTAATAGGCGCTCTTTGTGCCACGCGCGACGAGTGTATTGAGTGTTTTGCCTTGCAGGTAGGGGAGGGTACAGAAGAGTTGTTGTGTGGGAGAATCTTCGCCAAACTCGATGAGGTGAATAATATTGGGGTGGTGCATCTGAGCGAGCAAGAGTGCTTCGGCAGTGAGTGCCTTGCGCGATGTATCATCTCGGCGAAACTCTTCTTTGAGAAGTTTCAGCACACACCAACGTTTTTGTGCCATGGCACCATGGTGTTGTGCTAACCAGATGTCGCAAAAGCCACCCTGCGCAATTTTGGTGCTCAGGGTGTAGTTCTTGATTTGGCTTGTTTGACTCATAGCTTCTTGTGTGAGAAATCATCCACAAGCGAGTTTGGTTGGCACCATGTGTCGCCTGTGTGTAGGAAAGTCGGCCACGTACCTGATAATCGGCTCAACCCTTAAAAACCGTAAAGTAAATATCATAAGAGGAGTCACAAATGACAGAACAAAACGCTCAAAATGAGCCCCGCTATGTACTTGCTTCCATGGAGAAGCTCTCCATGGCACGCGCGCTGAATCGCGACTACGAAGCGTTCCTTGCTCCAGGGGAGCGCCTCTCTGTGGAGGGCGCTGCGACCGAGGAGTATGTGCATGCTCAGCTGTCCTTGCGTAGCGCTGATCGCAGCACTCAACTTGATGTGGAAGCTGTGATTATGCCAAAGCAGGATCTCAAGGCGTGGCAAGAACATTTGGGTGACAAGGAGTTTATGGATCTCCTCTTTGGATTCCTTCGCGTTCAATTGTATGAATTCTTTCGACAAGATAGAAGCTTGCGCTTTCACGTGGACTGGAGATTGTTCCCCTTTGAGGGTTATACCGTGCGTTTCAGAGGAGCGTTCAAGCGTCCTGAGTTGATTGATCAGGCTGATGCGTTGCTTGAGCAACATGATGCGATGGAATAGAGATGTTATCTAATCGACTCGTGATCATTTTTTATGGGCTGATGGCATTGTTGGGCTGGGCTCTGGCTTCGGCATGGCTTGACTTGCCTGTGCTTGTTTGGGGGGCAAGTTCCGGGGTGGATGATGCATCGGCATGGATGACGCATCCTCTCTTTGCTCTTGGTGTTGGGGCTGTGGTGGGTCTGCTGAGCGTGGCGATAAGTCAGGTTCTTGAGCGCACCACGCAATGGGCAAGGCGCTTGAGCGATGGCTTTCAGGATATTCTTGGGTCTTTAAATGGGCTTCAGATATTCGTGATTGCTGCGGCCAGTTCGGTGGGCGAAGAGATTTTGTTCCGAGGCTTCTTGCAGCAAGCTTTGGCGCTGCGATGGCTCTCTGATTTTCCTTATCCCGTGGTTCTGGCGACGATCTTATCAAGCCTCGTGTTTGGTGTGATGCACATTGGTCCAGATGCAAAGACCTTCTGGCCATGGACCGTGATGGCAGTCGTGATGGGTGGTGTCTTTGGCGCAATCTTCTGGTGGACGGGAGGGCTTGAAGCCCCCATTATCGCACACTTTACCATCAACTTCTTGAACCTCACCCTGATGCAGTCAGATCACGAGTCTTCCGCCTCTTGATTTATTTCTCGATACTCAACGTGCAAATGCCATTGAGTGGACAATCTGGGCAGTGCTCCTCACTCCATGTGTGAATGCATCCCTTTGATATGCCAAGGTGGCAAAGTGGGAAGTCAAAGCGTAGTGGG
This sequence comes from uncultured Pseudomonadota bacterium, assembly GCA_950059285.1. Classification (GTDB taxonomy): domain Bacteria; phylum Myxococcota_A; class Bradymonadia; order Bradymonadales; family Bradymonadaceae; genus CATLTV01. Next base: position 3,954 of record CATLTV010000385.1, read on the forward strand.
TCTTCGGGGTCAAGCAATTTCAGGTTATCGCTCACTTCCTTTGCCGTTTTCAGGTCAGCTGATTTGCGTGTACACAGGCCAAGATAGCGACACATCCTTGAGGTGTGTGTGTCCAGTGGCATGAGCAAGTCTCTGGGGTCAAGCTCCTCCCATAAACCAGGATCGATGTCGTCCTGAGGTCGTCCCATCCAGCGAAAAAAGAGGTGCATGCGTTTTGCTGCCGAACCATCGAGAGGATCGGTCAACAGGTACTTCAGGCCGCGTGCACATTCCTTACG
>CATLTV010000386.1 GCA_950059285.1 uncultured Pseudomonadota bacterium
GAGTCACCTGAGGTGACTCGCCCCGCTCGTATTTTTTCAGAGGCACATAAAAACCATGAGAGAAGCCCGGGAGTTGGGAGAGGAGTCTTTTGGGTAGGACATATAGTGTCGGTGGGACCCCAGATCGCACAAAGTCTGGCGTACAGTGGGAAAAAAAAGGTGACGGGAAGGGAGTGTGCAAGAATAGCACTTGAACTCCCCCGATAGTCTGACAAGCCTCTACGGTCGCCGAAAGCAACGCTTACAAGAGGAGTGAAAGAAGATATTAAGACACCTCCCGCAACTCCCGGGCCTTCCTCAATGGTTTTTATGTCGAACATGCGCTAATGGCTTGTGATGCCTCCTTATCTATAAAACACTCTAATATGATGAGGACTATTTCATGTAGGCGAATGTAGTCAAATAATTGACGCAGTCAAGCAGATTATGTTTCATAAGGTAAGATACTCACAATCTGCCATGATTATGCACTCCAAATTTCGGAGAGAGGACCCTCCTGAATACGTTTTGTCCCCTCATCACCAAAGGTGTTCAAATCAATCCCTGCGGCATGACCAAGAGAGTTAAACATGTTGGACACCTGCCTGTTTGTATCTCGTCCTTGCCCTGGGTACACAATCGCTCGACCTTCTGTCTTGAAGCCAAGCGCCTTGCCACCTAACAACACCATGGGCCACTCTCTGGCCTCCGAGTGGTGTTTTTCGCCATTGCTCGACATGTAAATCATCGCCGTATGATCCAGCATCGTGCCCGATGTGCCCACCTCGGCCGTAGATTGTAACGCGCGCGCAACACGTGTCATTTCGCCAAAGAACTGCTTTGTCACAGCATGCAACACGTTGATGCAATCCTCATTGCCATGCTCTGCGCCATGCCTCAAATCGTGCCCCGCCATGATATTTCCACCTGGATACATGGACTTGAGCTGAGGATAAGACATCGCAAAGCCATGTGTGCCTTCTGTCCCAAGTGTGACCACAACAACCTGCGTCAGGCCACCCTTGAGCGCGGCAATAGCAAGATCGGTGTGCGCGGCGAGACGCTCAAAGGGATCTTCCGACCCATAGAATGGGTTGTCCGCAGGCTCTGAGGGTTTGGCGGCAGCAAGTTGTTCATCCATCATCGCGAGGCGATCTTGCCTGGCGACAAGATCCTCCACACTTTCCAAATAATCCTCAAGTTTCTGGCGTTCGGGAGATGATCCTGAAAAGCTTTTCAGCGCGCGATTGATATCCTTACGCGTAAAATCAAGCAGGTCTGTTTTTTCCTCAAAGACCGCTCGCCCTGCCCCCGTAGACACACTGCCAAACAATACATTGAAAGCCGCTGTGGGATTGATCATCAATGGCGCTGGCTTGCCCTTGTCAAACGCACAGGAGTCATAACCCACGGATGCCTTGCCATTTTCCACGCCAAGACGCACAGCACTAAAGGGTGTATTTCCAAGGATGTGCTCGGATTGTGAAAGCGTGCTCTCAATCGTGGGACCAGAGGGGCCAACCTTGCGGTGACGCGCGCAGGATAGCGCTCCACTTTGGGTCGCATGGCCACCACCCGAAATCGTGTTAGAGAGGCCCATCACAAGCGCAGCCTCGGACTCAAGGTTGCCGTCTGCATGGTTGAGCGCGCTCAATCCTGTGGCGCTTGCAAGGTTTGCCTGTGTGACCTCAAGAGGAGAGGTGTGCGCATAACCTTGATATGCATAACGACGGTTGCTTCCGCCTGCGTCGACAATCGCCTGTTTGACCTTGGAACTCAGGACTGCGTTGGCCTCAAGACCATTGCCCTCCATGAAGATCACAAATCGCCTGGGGATGTATCCTGGCTCTTCTGCTCGTAAGATCTGAGAGAAGAGAGGCATCAGCATCGGTGCACCTGCGCCCAGTGACAGGGCTTGCAAAAAACGTCTACGCTTCATGATTCTCTCCTACTCGGGTTGTGCCAGTTCGGGGTGCTGGCGAGCCAGAAACGCCTGGCTAGTAAACAGCGCCTTGAGCATTGCCTTGAAGCTTCCGCCCTGATCGTCATATGCCGTCTCCATGCTGGCCAGCACGCAAGCGTCCTGCATGGTCTCTTCTCTACCCATAAAATATCGAAAACTCTGGCGAATAAAGCAGCGCTTCACATAGTTTGATTCAGCGAGCTTTTCACTCATATCGACAGCATCACGTACAGGTCCGTTGAGAGACTCATCGGGCATCTCGACAAGGATACTGGAGCCATCAGGCATATTACCGTGGTCAGTCTCTCTCATGATGCCAATGTGATTGTAGACCTCAAACGGGTAACCAAGTGGGTTCATGAGGTTATGGCACCCAACACACTGTATTTGCTCGGTCTTTTGCTTGACGCGCTCGCGTGTACTCAGGTCCTTGGTTTCGGGATCAAGAGCAGCGGCCACGGTCACGGGCACGGGCGGCAAATTCTCGCATAACAACATTTCACGAACCCATTTTCCTCGATGTACAGGGTTGGGATCATTTTCAAAGTTCAAGGAGTGCGAGGCAAGCCATGCGGGGTGGGTTAACACGCCTGCACGCTCGGACTCGGGCATGGTGACCCAGCGACCTTCCTGAGTGGGCTCTGTGGAGTCTGCAAGGTTGTACAACAGGTTTGGGCTACCACCATCACTCCCCACATCCGCAGCGACATAATAGTCACGTGTGGTGAGCAGTTGTCTGAACACATCCTGATCCTCGTACAGGATTCTGGCGATCATATCATCCAGTTGATAGAAGAGCTGCGGCTCCTGACTCGAACCGCTGTGTCGCGGGCCATTGACGGCGAAGTGGTATGTCGTGTTGATGATCGAGCTATCATAAGCTGTGGTGGCCGAGGGGTTATCCTTACTGCCTTCCAGATAAGCCATGTAACCGAGCCATTCGCGGAAGAAGTTTTGTACCCCGTCGCTTGAGCGATAAATGGAGCGGCGAGTGTTGGTCGCAGTGTTATGCGCGAAATAAAGATCGATCATGGCTTCGATCGTCTCGGGTTTATGCAAGACACCATCGCGCGCAGCGGTCACCAGATCGGACATCCGACCGCTGGCATCCTCGCTGTACTCAACCACAGAGCCAGGCGCGCTCTGAACCAGTGCATAAGCAAGCGCATGAGCAATCTCCCAATCATCAAGATAGCTGATGCCCGATGCGTCAGGTTGTTGTGCAAACCCTTCTTGCCTGAACAGCGCACCTGTCATCATCCACGCTGCCTGCACAATCTTGCGCATGGTTTGTGAGCGCTCATCACGTGTGGGCGCTGCGCTTTCTTTGGCAAGTGCAGCTGCCGCGTATTCCTTGAGCGAATCAAGCTCCTCCCGTGAAGGGGGGCGATACAAGACCGCGTGCTCCAACAACAGTCCAAGCGCCCCCTCAATACAGGCATCATCAGGTGTGCCAGATGTCTCGTTGATCAGGCAGTTGACCTTGTTCACATTGGCGACGAGCATGGGGTTGTGTTTGAACGGACTTGACCACCTGAGTGCACGGTCCCAGTTACCAGGTCCACGCCAGGCCTCCGCCGCAGATGAAGACATGTTGATGTACACATCCAAAATATCTGCGTTGATTGTCTCCCCATCGGTGTATGTGCTGTAATCGTGTGCTGCCAGCGGATCAAACGGACTAAGCCCTGTACCTGCTGCACTACGGCTGACGTTCTTTCGCCACTCTGTACGGTCCACCAAACGAAGACGGGCGGGGGAAGGTTGCTCCTCACCTACGCAGGTAAAGAGTAAGGACTGTTGACTGGTTGGGATTTCGTTGCCTGCAAGCAGCTTGGGCTCTTCTTGCTCCTCGGCCATGTCAGGCATATCGACATCACCTGTCATATCAGGCATGGATACAAGGTCAGGCTGCGCATCGGTCTGCCCAGGACCACTGCTATCATCAGGCATTGTGCCTGCATCGATCATCTCGGAAGGCTCAGACTCCGACGCGTTTGAATCGACGGATGTCATCTGTCCCTCACAGCCAAAGGTAAGAAGGCTGGCAGAGAGAATGACGAGCAGGGACCGTTGCTGATGACTCATATGCACTTTCCTTTTATCCCAGGACCATGTCTGGGACAGGACACAGAAGCATACCCATGATTGGGTTAACTTGCCTTGTTTGTGGTGAAAGTTCTAGCTGGCCCAAGCATAATGATGCAAAATATTTGCGTCAAGGACGGATCGTCAAAAAATTGACGGGCGGTTGGGTTGAGCTGATAAATCAGCTCAACCCAA
>CATLTV010000387.1 GCA_950059285.1 uncultured Pseudomonadota bacterium
ATCGCCTGAAGATGCCTCTCTTCTCCTCTTTTCTTCGGGGCAAGCTCCGCGACGGGAGCTTATGTCAACAGAACCTAGTGCGCTTCCTTCAATAAAGCGCGCACCTCCATCAGGATTTTTCCAAGCATATTCTTGCCCGAACCATCCTTGCCACAGCCCCAGTAATAGTCGTGGGACGCGTTTTCAACGAGCTCCGCGTTTCCTGTACCAAGGAGGAGTGTGTTCAGCTCAGCATGTTGCTGAAACTTCGCCAACACAGCCTTACGCATCACATCATCCTTGACCTCTTCCCAGTCCGAGCGCAGCGGGCGATTACGATCTCGTCCTGTTGACGCAGCCTTGTTTGGCGTAGGTGTATTGCGCACCGCGTCCATATGCTCCTGATGTCCCACAAACTTTTGCGCCTGAAAGTAGTGTTCAGTGGTCTTCCAGTACAGGTCATCAAGCATGATCCCATGTTTTGAGAAGTTGGAGAACGGACCATAAGGTCTCTCATTGGCAGAATAGAAATAGATTACTTTTGACATCACAAACCTCCTTTGTGTCATTTGAACACTTTAATACATTCAGAGCTGTAATTATTCCAAAAAAAACGGGCGAACCCATTTTTGGGTTCGCCCGTCTTCTCAAGATGAGCCAAGGCTCATCTCATATATGCAAGAGCATTAGGGAGCAATCCAGCAGACACCTTGCTGACATGCGTATCCACTACGACAGTCGGTGTTTGAGGCACAGCTATCAACACAGCCAAAGAATGAACCGTCGTCAGAGAGGTTCACACACTGTGCATCGCCAGGACATGTCATGGAGTTGGTGCAATCTTCAATGCAGTATCCACCAGGGAATCCCTGAGAGTCGTCAGCACAGAATGCGTTGACGCCACCAGCACAGTCAGAAATGGAAGCACATGCATCACCAGGAGCACCAGGACCGTTAGCGCCACGGAAGCACTCGCTGCTGGCGTCGCCATCAGCATCACCACAAGCGTATCCAGTACGACACTCAGCGTCAGAAGCACAGTCGTCAAGACAGAAGCCGAACTGCTGGCTACAGTGGCTACCAGCTGCACAATCAGTGTCATCTGTACACTGATCAGAGCAGTAACCATCTGTGAAGCCCTGGTCGTCAGTAATACAGAAAGCACCTACACCACCGCTACAATCAGCGTCAGCAGCACAGACATCACCTGTTACACCAGGACCGTTTGAGCCAGGGAAGCATTCGTTGATCGCATCGCCATCGCCATCGCCACAGACGAATCCTGCGCGGCAATCGGTGTCAGAAGCACATCCATCAAGACAGACTCCGAACTGCTGGCTACAGTGGTTACCAGCACCACAAGCAGCGTCATCTGTACACTGCACAGAGCAGTAACCATCTGTGAAGCCCTGGCTTTCATCAATACAGAAGCCGTCAGCGCCACCAGCACAGTCAGTAATGGAAGCACATGTATCACCGACGACACCTGTACCTGTTGCTGCAGGCCAGCACTCGTTGCTGCCGTTAGCATCGGAATCGAAGCAGAGGTATCCAGTACGGCAGTCAGCGTCTACAGCACACTCGTCCATGCAGAAGCCGTTGTCGCCACAGTGGCTGCCCATGGGGCACTCTGCGTCAGAACCACACTGGCGGCTACAGTAACCACCTGTGAAGCCGTCAGCATCGGTGACGCATGTTTCAGCAGCGTCACAGTCTGTGTCAGCGCCACAAGCGATGCCTGTCTCACCAGTCACAGGAGCAGGAGCAGGAAGACATGCAGACACACCGCCAAGGTCCTGACAGGTGTAGTCTGTGCGGCAATCTGCGTCTGCAGTACAGCCATCAACACATGCTGTTGTGCCGTTCTGATCTACCTCGAGACAGATGTTGTCGCCACCACATGTACCAGAGCCACAGCCCACAGCGGTCAAGCAGTAACCACCCACGAAGGAGGGGTCATCTGCTTCAGCAATACATGCACCGTAGCCAGTAGGACCACAGTCAGAACTATCTACACATGCGCCACCAGCGTCGCCGTTGCCCTGTACGGGGCCAGCTTCTTCAGGAAGACATGCCGACACACCACCAATGTCAGAGCAGGTGTAGCCTGTGCGACAATCAGCAGCATCTGTACAACCATCGATACATGCGGTTCCACCGTTCTGGTCCACCTGCACGCAGAGGCCGTCGCCGCCACACACGGCATCTTCCATACAGCCAGGCTCTGTGAGGCAGTAACCACCTTCAAAACCCTGTGCTTCAGTTGCACAGAGGCCATTGCCACAGTCAGCATCGCCAGTACAGGCGCTACCAGCAGAGCCGTCAGGGGTTCCACCACCTTCACAGTCAGCATCGTTGTCAGCGGTACAACCAGCAGGACAACAACCATCGCTCTGACCACCATCACATGCTGTGATAGGATCGTTGACACACTGAGCGCTACACTCGGCGGCGCTGCCGCTGATTGCGTCTGTGGTACAGGCGTTGCTGTCATCACACTCAAGTACGCTTGTGGGGCATGTTGCGCCGTCACAAGCCTCATCACCTGACACCACGCCGTCGCCACAGACAGCATCTTCGCCGCCCATGTCGTCGTCGCCACCAGCATCGGTATCGTCGCCAGCGTCAACATCATCGCCACCTGCGTCGACATCGTCGCCACCAGCGTCAACATCGTCGCCGCCTGCGTCAACATCACCACCACCAGAATCAGGGGTATCTGTACCGCCCTCATCAGGTGTGTCCATACCCATGTCCATACTTGTGGAACCATTGTTCCCGGTGTTGTTGTTATCATCGTCACCGCAACCTACGGCAACAGATGCGCTCATACAAAGCGCCAACAACGCTACATTCATCTTACGAAACAACATGTACTATCCTCCTTTCTTATCTTGATCGACATGCATTTTCATCCAACGCTCCGCCCCTCATTAAGAACAGAACTCACCAGCACTCCCAAACTGCGAACACACACAGTTCATTTAAAAGGCTGGCATCAAGACCCGCGACTCTACAAAAACTCCAACCACAATTCAACTGTTCTTCTGGGAATATCCAGGATGTATTCCGATCACATTAAAAATAGTTCAATTTATTCAGATCCAATTCTTCGCGATTGCGTTTTGTGATATCATGGACGCATTGACACACAACCTATCTCACGGAGTCTTCTCATGAAACGTAGCGACCTTCACATTCCAGAACCCTGCTCAGCTGATTGGGATGCCATGACTGGCGACGAACAAAAACGCTTTTGCGACGCGTGCACAAAACACGTGCACAACCTCTCTGAAATGACCCGAGATGACGCAAAACACCTCCTGAATACCAACCCTAACCTCTGCATCCAGTACCACTCCAATACCAAGTCTGGTGAGGTTTACTTCAAGGACTCCGACAACTCCTCGTGGCGCATGTACCGACAGATGCAAGGCGCTAAAAAACTCCTCGCAGCTGCCCTCTCCATCCCCATGCTCGCTGGCGTGATCGGATGCGATGAACAACAAGAAAACCTATCCCCTGATGCCGTCCCTCCTGTCATTCAAATCAACCCCGATGGCACCCTCAAAACCAACACACCTGGCTCCGGGCTTCAGCCCACTCCTCCAACCACCAATGACATCGAAGCCACACGCGGCGAACCCGAAATCATTGAAGCGCTCGGCGATGTGGCCTACGTGGAAGAGGAAGAGCCTGCCGAAGATGACGTCCATATGGTAAAAGGCGAGATCGCGCCCGTACAACACACTGACCCTGCACCAGAGGGGAAGGACGACACTGAAGCATGTGACAAGGACTCAGAAAAAGATACCTCAGCACACACCAACACACTGCCAGCAACACTATCCCCAACAATCCCCAAACCCTCAATTAAAATGGGGAAAGTAGCCCCTTCACACATCAAAAAGTAACGCTCTGATTATCACCCCCCAACACCGCTGTTGTTTTGTACACCCCCTGAGCAAGAACCTCGTTGAGGCTCCTCTTCCTGGGGGTGTACCTGCTTCAACTCTGCTCGACCATCAAGACATCCCCTTTCTGCTCGCCAAGAATCCCCACCAAGCTCATCAACTCATCCTCATCACTCACCGCGATATCACGTCACCACCCAAACTGGAGCTCTGGGATGCGCATCAACTTACGCCTCAATTCACAGCACCTCTGGCACCTCAAGAGAGAGGAGGGCGCGGAGGTCTGTGGACATGTGGTACACGCGTGTACCACATGTCCACAGACCTCCG
>CATLTV010000388.1 GCA_950059285.1 uncultured Pseudomonadota bacterium
TCGCCTGAAGATGCTTCTCTTCTCCTCTTTTCTTCGGGGCAAGCTCCGCGACGGGAGCTTATGTCAACAGAACCTAAAGCACAGACACAAAAAAAGCAGCACTCACGAGTGCTGCTTTTTTTGTGTCTGTGCTTTATTGCATCAGGACTTGCTCTGCTCCACCAACTCCTCAAGCTCCATCCATCGCTCCATGGTTTGCTCAAGCTTGGCGCTAAGTTCCTGTTGTTTTTCCATCAACGCCTGCAACGCTTCGTAATCATCATGTTTGACGCTCATCTCTGCGTTGAGCTTCTCAAGCTGCTCCTCCATCTCCGCGATTTTGGGGAGGATCGAGTCATACTCACGCTGATCCATGTATGAGAGCTTTTTGGATGTATTCTCACGTTTTTTGGGTGCAGGTGCAGGCGCCTCCTCGGACACAGCCTGAGTGGGAGCAGCGGATACTTGCTCTGCAAGCCTCTTCTGTTCTTCCAGCCAGAGTGAATAACCTCCAGGGAACTCTTCAAGTTTTTTCTCGGCGTCAAAGACCAGCAGGTGCTCTGCCACACGATCAAGGAAGTAACGGTCGTGGCTCACGGTGATGACCACGCCGTCAAAGTTATCGAGGTAATCCTCAAGGACCGAGAGCGTCTCGACATCAAGATCGTTGGTCGGCTCATCAAGAATCAACACATTGGGCTGCTCAATGAGAATTTTGAGCAGGTAGAGTCGTCGGCGCTCGCCGCCCGAGAGTTTGGCGATAAGATCCCACTGGCGCTGTCTTGAGAAGAGGAACTTTTCAAGGAGCTGTGATGCGCTCAGCGTGCCTGTAGGTGTCTCGATTTTGTTGGAGTGCTCCACAATATAATCATGTACACGCATCGACTCATCAAGATCCATGGACTGCTGATCGTAGTATCCAAAGACGACCGTGTCGCCGATTGCAATGCTGCCTTCATCGGGTTTGATTCGCTGTGTGATGAGGTTGAGCAGCGTGGATTTTCCTGCACCATTTGGCCCGACAATACCAAGCCTCTCTGAGCGCTTGAATGTGTAGGAGAAGTTATCCAACACCTTGCGGCCATCATAAGACTTGGAGACGCTATCAATTTCGATGATCTTTTTACCAAGTCTGGCGTGCATCATATCGATGTTGACCTGATCGGTGCTCTCTGGACCGAGTCTGGTGTTGATCAACTCATTGGCCCTTTCAATACGTGCTTTGGCCTTGGTTGTCCTCGCTTGCGGTCCTCGCCTGAGCCAGGCGAGCTCTGTCTTGGCAAGTTGTGAACGCTTTTGCTCTTGTTTGACCTGTGTTTCTTGACGTTCTGCGCGTGACTCCAGGAAGTAGGAGTAGTTTCCTTCATGGCGAAAGAGGGTCTGCTCGGCCAACTCGAAGATGACATGGGTGACACGGTCAAGGAAGTAGCGGTCGTGTGTGATGAGGAGCAGCGCACCCTTGCGTTGTGAGAGATACACCTCAAGCCATTCCACCGTCTGGACATCGAGGTGGTTTGTGGGCTCATCCAATACGAGCAAATCACAGGGGCGCATCAGTGCTCTGGCGAGCGCGACACGTTTTTGCTGGCCGCCAGACATGGTGCCAATTTTCTGGGTATGATCCTGAATGCCAAGAGAACCAAGCACAGCCTTGGCTTCGCTCTCAATGCCCCATGCCTTGACACGATCCATCTCTGAGGAGAGCTGCTCCATCTGTTTAATGAGCTTTGGATCAGAAGGCGCAGCCGCGATCGCGGTGCACACCTCATTGTAGCGTAACACGATCTGGAAGGATTCAGGTCCATTGGACAGAACTTGCTCCAGTGCGCCGAGGTCGTCCTGAAGTGATGGGTTCTGGGACAGGTATTCGATCTTTGCGCTATTTCGTTGCGCGATGCGCCCCGAGTCGGTTTCGATCTGCCCAAGGACGATCTTGAGCAAGGTGGACTTCCCTGTGCCGTTGGCACCGATGAGGCCGATGCGATCCTGATCATCGATGCCAAAGTTCACATCTTTGAACAGGAGTCTGTCACCATAGGACTTGGAGATATTTTCAGCAGTGAGGACAACAGCCATAAAAAAGCTCTGGTGGAGTGGGTGTTTGTGAAGTTTGAGAGGACTCTGACATTCATGTCAGACAATGACATAAAGATCCACCATGGATGTCAGGGTGTCCGCATGAAGTGTGTTTGTTTTGATCGTAATGCGATTGTTGTTGGGGGTGTTTGTTAAATGATTCGTTTTGGCACGGTCTCTGCATTTATAGATGTCCAGAGGTCGAGACTCAAACTGTGTGACACAAAATGAGTCAGGAGTCACGGCCTTGTTTAGGAAACGGATTCAGTAAGTCAAAGGAGCCAGCTATGAACCTCGTATACCTCGAAGTGGATTACCATCGTTCAGATTATGATGCCATTCCAACCGCAATGCGGCAGGATTTTACAGAGCGTTTGGTGACCTCCTGGCTGTATCATGAGTGCGCTCTTGAAGGCGTGGTGTTGACCAAGGAAGAGTTGTTCAGGGCGTTGAACAACCAGCCATGCAGGACACACTGCGAGGCCACACGTGATCGTTTGATCCGTCGCTTGCATGCATCCTTTATGCAACTTGTCAGCGAGGCAGGTAGCCGCGAGCCAATCACCATGGAGTGGCTCAGAGCACAACACTCCGCTTTGTGTGATGTGGGGGAAGAGGGCGCAGGGCGTTACCGCAAGAGAGACACCTCTCCGGGCGTGTACAACCTTGATGTGGTGCAGGCTCAGAGCATCTCGTATCACTTGCGTAAGTTCCTTGATACCTACGAAAGCGAGCTTGTGGATGCGCACCCCGTACGCGCCGCAGCGCTTGCGCACTGGGAGTTCATGAAGGTGTTCCCCTTTGATGAGCGTACAGGTCTTGTGGGCCGTCTGATGCTCAACGCCATCCTGATGCGTCATGATTATCCACCAGCCGTGATTCACGGTGCCGATCGTCAGAACTACTTTGCTGCGCTTAACGGCCACAAGGTGGATATGATCCCCGTGGTAGTGGACGCTGTGAGCTCAACAATTTCTGCTGCAACAGCATTTTCTTCATCACAAATCGCAACGCTTGGGCATCGAGCTGCATTATAATAGGTGAGGCAATTGAGTCGACACACCTGACAGGCAGTCCTGCTTGAAAGAAGAAGCTTGGGTCTCATGAAGAGGTCCAAGTTTTTTTATGGTCGAAGATATGCTTGGTGCTTAACTTGGCTTGGCGCCAAGTCGAGTGTGAAACCATAAGTAAACCTTGCGCGTGTTGACCACGAGCTCCTGAGCACCCGAGCGCCTCGCTCTATCCGCTTACATGATGAGCTTTGGATAGATTGTTTTGACGATTGGTTTTTATTTCAAAGACTGGTTCATGCTCCTCACACCATATGCGTTGTATGTGTAAAACAGGTGTGAAAGTTCTCGAACTAGTGATACATGGAGAATACTTATGCAGCGTACACTTGATATAGCGAAAAGTCGCCAGATGGATCATACAACACAAGAACAGCCCGCCAACCCCAACGAACTTCAAGTCGATCACTTTGCCACCGCAAATCTCCCCACCGCGTATGGCGACTTCAAGATCGTGGCTTTCAAGAACAACAAGGACTTTAAGGATCATGTCGCGATTATCAAAGGCGACATCAAGGATCAGGAAGGCGTGCTCTGTCGCATTCACAGTGAATGTCTGACTGGTGATGTGTTCGGCAGTCTCAAGTGCGATTGTGGTCCTCAGCTTGAGGCCGCATTGGAACACCTCGAGGAGCAAGGCCAGGGCATTATCCTTTACATGCGTCAAGAAGGTCGTGGTATCGGGCTTGCCAATAAGGTCAAGGCATACAGCCTTCAGGACCAGGGCATGGACACCGTTGAGGCCAACCTCCACCTCGGCTTTGATGATGACATGCGCGACTATTCTGTCGCTGCACGTATGCTTGAGTACCTCGCCCCAAAATCAATCATTCTCATGACAAACAACCCTCGTAAACTCGATGGTTTGCGCAAGGCTGGCATCCCGATTGACGAACGTGTGCCTCTGAAGATTACGCCCAACGTGCATAATAAGCGTTACCTTGAGACCAAGAAGAATAAATCGGGTCACCTGCTCTAGGTTCCGTTGACATAAGGAAACTTGCTACCGAAGCCAAATGATGCAACAGGCCAGGTGAAGGAAGTTTAAA
>CATLTV010000389.1 GCA_950059285.1 uncultured Pseudomonadota bacterium
CGCCTCTGTTTTGGCGTACAATCACATCAGACCTGTAATGGCCCACACCATACACAGGTCTATTCTGGTGTTGATAATCAAAGAAGCAGCTCATCTCATCACCTACACACAGAGCATCATGTATGTCACATAACCACGACCATGGACCCACACCAGAAAAAGCGCTCTGGGTCGCGCTCATTCTCAATGCAGCTTTTCTTGTCCTCGAAACCATTCTTGGATTGTGGACAAACTCTCTGGCGCTTTTATCTGATGCGGGCCATATGCTCTCCGATGTCAGCGCATTGATTATTGCGCTCATTGCGCATCGTTTGACGCGTAAAAAACCTTCTGCCCAGTTTACATTTGGGCTTCAACGCGCGCCTGTGCTCGGTGGATTAATCAATGGCATCAGCCTTCTGCTCATTGTGATATTCATCCTCAGAGAATCAGTAGAACGTTTGCAGAGCCCTCCTGAAATCAATGCAAGGATCGTCTTTCTCACAGGTCTTGCAGGTCTGTTTATCAACCTGATGAGCGCCTGGTATCTGGCACGTAGTCAGGATCAGTCCGTCAACACACGTGGGGCAATGTTGCACTTGTTAGCAGACGCATTTGGTTCCATTGCCGCAATCCTCTCGGCGGGTGCCATTTACTACTTTGATTTTTATCTGGCAGATCCAATTACAAGCGTGGTCATTGCGCTATTGATCCTTGTGGGGAGTCTTCCTCTTGTTCGCGACACGATTTACATCCTGTTACAACGTGCGCCAAATCATATTCGTGTGGATGATGTGCGAAAGAGCCTACTTGAACAGGAGCACATTGATGATGTGTACACACTTCAAATCTGGGAGTTGGACTCGGGAAATGTGGTGTGTGCGACAAGACTGCACGTGACAGCACATCACCATGCCGAAGATGTGACGGCACAGGTTCGACATATGCTGCACGATGAGTTTGGCATTGAGAATGCAACCATTGAACTTGGTGGCCATGAACTCGAAGAACATACCCATGAATGAGTATATCAGGGGGAGAGCGTGATGGTGCGCGTCTTTCCTGCCTGGATCTTGACTGTGCGTTCGGCGGAATAGCGCTTGAGCTTGGTGAAGTATGCCTTGACCTTGTGGCTTCCAGGAGACAGCGCTTTCTTACTGATTTTGGAGCCGCTCCCCACGACCTTACCATCAATATAGATTTTGCCTGTTTCATCAATCAGACGAATGTTGACATAGCCCACCTGAGCATCATCACTGGAGCTCTTTGTCGCGCTGTTGTTGTTACCCCAAATGTTAAGAGAGTCGCTCTTCTCACCAGATTTTGAGTCTGACTTACTTCCAGAATTACCCCATACATTCAGAGACTTGTCCTCAGAACCACTTGTGGTTTTGGTGTCTGTTGTTGACTTGGTGGTACGTCGTGGAGTGCGCCTTGTGCGTCGTCTACGTGAGCTTTTGCGTGTCGACTTCTTTTTGTCCTGAGTTGTCACAGGAGGCAAGTCGCTGTCACCCTGCTCGACCTGAAACTCTGCATCAAAAACCTGATCCACAGGATCGCTCTCGCTCCAGGAGATGTTCTTGATTTTACTTACCGAGGAGTCCGCAGATTCAAGGACAGCCACGGAGTAGTGTTTTGAACGATCGGCATCCTCCAGTGTGAATGGAGTCACGCCCACATCCTTGCCATCAATCTTCACGGGAAGACCAGAGGGGCTGCTGTTGACGACAATACGTCCGCGAGGTGCCTCCTTGACAAGTTCTACCTTGAGAGGATCAGGCGGCGTGTTCATCATCCTGTGCTCTTCCTCCCAGGTTTCATACCCTTTTAAGCGCAAGGTAATCTTGGGTACATCATCAGAGTACAGTGAGGACACAGAATAAGGGGTCACTCCTACATAGGCACCATCAATGAGGATTTGTGCGCCAGGAGGATTGGTGTTGATAGAGAGTGTGACACGTCGGCGGCTGTCCTCTTTTTGCACCGCAGGTTTGATATCCTCCTTGATCACGTCTTTGGTGGTGGGCTCCTCTTTTTTCGAGAAGAACAACGATGGCACCAGGATGCCCAACACAAGCCCCACGCCGACCACAGAGGCGAGCAGGACCTTACGATTTTTTGAAGACGGATCGGCGACGGCGACCTTTGCCTTGTCCAGGAGTGACTGTGAAGGTTCAGCCCCACCTGTTGACGATTGCTGGCCCATATGAGCGCCATTTGCGCTGGCCAGATTGGGGGACGCGCCAAACGCAGCATCCTCTCCTGTGGTGCGAAAACCATACCCCAGTGCTTTTCGCTCGGGTTTAGTGATCTGGGTCACTTCTTTCCCACCCCACACATCTGAAGATGGAGGTATCAAGTCCGCAGGCATTTCGTAATTAGGATCAAAGGAAGGCTCATACAGATCATCAAAATCCATGCTTGCTGGCACAGTGTGGCGTGGCAAGGTGGAGTCATCCACAACATCCATCATGTTGTTTGCTGTGATTACTGCATGGGCCATGGCAGGAGGAGCAGGCGAAGGTTTGGGAGGTCTATTGTTTTTAGGGGGACCAATTCGAATCGACTGGGCAGGTACTGATGAAGGAGACAACATCAAATCATCACGCGCTTTTTCTTTCCTGCGCGGAGGCTTACGACCTCTCCCCTTGATCTCTGGTGTGGTGATCTCATCAATAGGTGCACGTGAGGTGACTTCCCTGGCGTTGGATGATCGTCGGGGAGGTTTTGCCGTTGTGATTGCAAGCTCATCAGGGATGGCAAATGGGTTTTCGTCCTCGGCAGAGTTGTACACGTATGTGGGCTCATCGGCAGCTGCGAAAGGATTCTCATCAGGTGAGAGCTGGTCAGCAAAGCTGCGCGGAGCCTGCGGAACCTGATTGCGTGAGACGGCTCGGCCTTCCATGGAGACGGCAAGGTGAGAGGCATCAAAAATGAGCGAGTCTTCAGTGGCCGAGAAGTCTTCTCGGCGCATGAGGTCGCCAGCGTTGGACACCTTCTTCAAGGACTGGGGCTCAAGAACCTGCTTTAGAAAAGAGGCGGCCTGTTGTCTCGACATGGGAGGGAAATGATGTTGTGCGTAGTGTTTTAACGCGGCGCGGAAATCCTGCGCGCTCTGGAATCGCTGGCGCAAGTCCTTGTGGAGCGCGCGCATTACAATCTTTTCGAGGTTAGGATCAAGATCCTTGTTCCAGTGCGAAGGTTTTTCAAAATCGCAGGCGCGCACCTTTCGTAGCAGCGCAATATCGCCAGCTTCTTCATAAGCAGGACGACCTGTCAGAAGCTCATACATGACCATTCCAGCAGAGTAGACATCACAGCGACGATCCAGAGACTGACCGTGTGCCTGCTCGGGGCTCATGTAATAGAACTTGCCTTTGATGATACCCGCCTGGGTATGCATCATCTGGGATCTTGCCTTGGCGATGCCAAAGTCGATGAGCTTGATCTCTCCCTGAGTAGAGAACATGATATTTTGAGGCGAGATATCGCGGTGCACCACATGCGGCGGCTGACCATCCATGCCAGACAGTTCATGGGCGTAATGAAGACCTGCGAGCATCTCAACCATCACATACATGGTCATCGCGGTGGGGAGCAGTCGTTGTTGTTCCTTCAAGCGACGCAACAGGCGGTGCATATCCACGCCAGGGATGTACTCCATGACGAGGAAGTGTTGCTTGTCCACACACCCAAGGTCAAATACCTGACCCACGTTGGGATGGCGCAATTGAGTCGCAAGACGCGCCTCATCCATGAGCATCTTGACCAGTCCGTCGTCGTGCCCAAGGTGCCGATGCAAACGCTTGATAGCAACCACGCGGTCCACACCACTCAT
This sequence comes from uncultured Pseudomonadota bacterium, assembly GCA_950059285.1. Lineage (GTDB taxonomy): Bacteria > Myxococcota_A > Bradymonadia > Bradymonadales > Bradymonadaceae > CATLTV01. The sequence goes on from CATLTV010000389.1 coordinate 3,818, forward strand.
CCCCTGAACGGTCGCCCGAAAGATCTCGGCCATCCCCCCAACAGCTAACCTCTCCACGAGGGTGTATTTACCAAAGCGCTCCACTTGATCGAACATGCTTACCTTCAAAGCAAAGTTGCACAGAACTGCTGCTCCTGCCCTGTGAATACACACGACACAAACCTTGATAGACAGGTGTACTCATCCCAGGATTGCGCACCTCATCAAGGCGCGATAGTATACTAACACAACATTGTCAGTACAGGCCAGACTGTGCTTATCAAGGTTATTCCACAGGTCTCCCCCTCTATTATGACGAAGGACCTCACGAGCATGGCTCCTAATAACCCCTACGGTCAAAACTCT
>CATLTV010000390.1 GCA_950059285.1 uncultured Pseudomonadota bacterium
AGCGTGAGAGGTCATCATCGCGGTTCATTTGCACGACACAGTGTTCAAGATAAGGGCACCACTCGCACTTGGGTTGGACATGCCATGTGACCTTGTTCAAGGGTGCTGAGAAGATGCTGTGTGCATCCTCGCGCAAGAACTCGTGGATGTGTGCGTAAATCCCTGTGAGATTGCATGGTGAGGGCTGTTCATGACCACCTAACCAGATCGCGCCATGATCAAGGTCCACGCGAGCATCCTCGATGCCTTCGGCCCACAGGACCTCCTGAAGCAAGGTCGCGTACATGGCGAGCTGGATGTAGTGTGAGGCATGAATGGAGTGTGAGCGCTTCATGTCAATGATACGAAACAGGCGTTTGAATGGAGCGCCTTCAGGGGCCTCAATCACCTCAACGAGGTCGGGGCGGCAGGGGCTCATCATGACGAGGTCTGTGTCCATGTCATAGCGCTTGTAGAACGCGTCAGGTGCGACAAGGGTCATCTCGTAGATGTAGGTGCCAGGTTGTGCAGAGCGCAAGATCTGCACGGTTTGTTCGGGTGAAAAATAGCGATCTGTCAGTGGTTTATCACCAGGAGCGACGTGGAGTTTTTCGGGGTCGATGAGTTCATGTAAGACCTGATGCTCCCAGACATACCCGCTCTCAAAGATGGCGCGAGAGTAGTCTCCTTCGGAGGTTTTTTCGGGGACATGATCAGCAAAGATGCGTGCCTGACTTGAGGCCGAGGAGAAGCGTAAATAGCGCTGACAGTTCATCCCAAAATACTGTGCGATGCGTGATGGGCTGATGCGAAATTGCGAGTCGATGAGCACACCTGCGATGCGTTCACCCGCTGGTTTCTCTTGCTCTTTATTGGCTAAATCATCTTGTTTTTCAACGGCTTTTGGGATTCTTTTGTCGCGTAATTTTTCAATATCTTCAGCGACAACCTCTGGTGTTGGAGCTTCAACCTCGGGGAGTTGTGGTCGAGGTTTGGGTGTGGGAGGATCGACGAGGAGGTTTAAAAATTGTGAGGGTTGTCCGACATACGAAATGAACAGGTGGTCCCTTGCGCGAGTGCCTGCGACGTAGAGCAGGTTACGTTCCATTTCAAGCACATCAATCACATCGCCGCGATCGCCCGAGGCGCGCTCAAGCTCGGATTCAAGGGGTACGGTGTGATCGTCACAGTTGACGATCGCCACGGCTCTGTATTCCAGGCCCTTGGCGTTCTTCATCTCACCGCAGGCGACTCCTCGGGTCTCGGTCTTGCTTGACTCAAGCATGCTGTAGCCGACCTCAAGTTCGCGAGCGATAGGCGCAAGGATGCGCAAGGCGAGCTGGGCTGTTCGGGCGAGGACTGCGATCTGGTCAGGATCGATCTTATCGACTTCGATGCGTTGTTGGAGCCATTGTTTAAGCGCGTGTGCCTCTTGATTGGAGGTCTTGCAGCCCTTGAGCGTGATCGAGGTGCCTTGCCTGAGTGAGCGCGCCGAGCGTGACTCGGCTTCATCGGAGGGGCCATCGAGCGCCTCGGGGAGGAGCGCTTCACAGGCGGCGCGAATTTGTTCGGTAGTTCGGTAGTTTATGGTCAGTTGTGTGGAGCGTCCACGAATATCAATGCCATTCTTGAACCATGAGAAGGCGCGTCCGTAGAGGCGTTGTCCTGCATCGGAGCAGAGGAAGAGGTCATCATCACCTTCCTTTGCGATGGCGCGCAGCGCTTGAAGTTCAATGGGGGAGAAGTCCTGTGCTTCATCGACGACCACGTGATGAAAGGGGCGTTGTTCGGGGTGAGCTTCAAAGTAGGCGGCAGCCTGGCCGCTGTATTGATTGAGGGTCATGCGTCCCATGGATTTAAGCGAGGTCTGGACGTGCTCAACGACCTTCCAGAGCATCATCTTCTGGCGTTTTCCCATCGGCTTTCCTCGACCTGTGCGAGGGGTGTCAAAGTACTCGCGGCGAGTTTGAATGAAGTAGGGGTCAATGATGGCGCGGAACTCTGAGAAGATGTCCGATGCGCGGAAGGTGACGTCGGGATGCTCCTTTAGACCTTCCTCGATCAGGCGCATGATATCTTGCTCTGTGGCGATATCCATCTGACCGAACCTCGTGCGATGCCATCGCATCAACCACTTGTGAAAGTTGGTCACTTCAAGTTCTGGGATCTCATTGACGTCCTCGCCAAGCAAAAGCTCCAGGCGTTCCACGAGGTTGGATGTGAGCGCTTTGGTGTAGGTGGTAAAAAGGACGCGTTCATCGTCGTAATTTTCGAGCAGCCACTTGACGCGATGGAGTGCGACGATGGTCTTTCCTGTGCCCGCAGAGCCAAAGACGCGCGCTGCGCCCGAGTAGCTTCGGTGGACGACCTCGCGTTGTTCGGGGTGAAGGAACACCAACCACTGCTCCCAGGGTGAGTTGAGCGCACGCTCAAGCTCATCGACATCCTCGATCGGGACGATCTCACGTGAGGGTTTCAGCTCGCCAGGTGCAGGAAGTTCAGGGAGCGCGGGTGGCTCGACGAGGCCACCTGTCATGAGCTCAATGATGTTGTGTTGTACGTCCTCGGAGAATCGGTCGATGTGTTCAAGCAGCGCGCTCTCACTGGCGGCCTTGACCCAGTCCACCCATTCGGGCGGGACGCCGATGCTCAGGAGTAGGTTGGGTTTTGCGTCAGCCAGCGGAGGCAAGACGATAGTTTGATCGTCGTAGATGGTGCGTGTGACGACCTCTGTACGCTCGACAACCTCGACGATTTGAGTCTGACCAGTGGTGGGGTGTTGTTCGATCTTGTGACGCTCAGCCCAGGTGTAGGCTTCATCGTGGTGATCGACGTAACAGAGGATAAACGCCTCGTTTTCATGGTGCACAATGGCGCGCAAGTCGCGGTTAATGCGAAAGCTCCACATGTTACGGTCGCGTGCGTTCTGAATGCGGTGAAACTTGAACCCTGGCTGCGTGGGATCAATCTGAAAATCCAGCGCCGCACGCTTTGCAAGCGCCGCGCTCTGCTTATCCAGGTTATCCAGTGCTTTGGTAAACGTCCTCGCCAGATAGAAGTTCATAGCTCCCCTTTATGCTCTTGAAATCAAGGATCGATATTGGCGAGGTTTTATTTATAAAACCTCGCCAATATCGATCCTTGATTTGTTAATAGTCTTTATAATTCAAATATTTAAACACACACCATGGGCTGTCGTCATTGCATCGCTGAGTGATAATCTTGTTCTAACAGAGCGATGAGCTGTGGTGCAAGTGTCGCTGCTGTGGTGTTGTCCTCCAGGCGTACAAGTGTCATGTCGCGAGGATCACCACCAATCTCGTGATCGACGAGCCCAAGCAGTGGGCGATTGTCCTCAAAACTCCAGACCATCAGGGCGCGTTCGTTGTTGGAGCCAGGGATGTCGACATCCACATCCAGGGGGGCGGGGACGCCGTGGGATTTAAGACCTCTGGCGAGCTCAAGAGCGCGTTCGTCGTCGATGAGGTCGAAGAGCTCGTCCCAACCAGGATGTTCCATCACTGCCTTGGGGTAGGGATTCTTCATGTACTCATCTACCATGTTGATCAAGACACGGCGCTGTTGCTCGTTGTCCACAAAACCCTTGAGCAAGACGGCCACGTCGTCAATGTGATTGGCGTGGATCACTTGAAGACTGACCATGGCGTCGAGCATGACACGCTCTTTCTCCATGGCGATCTTCTTTTTATCACCTTGCTTTATCGCGTTGTTAAGCCGCTTATCTTCCTTCAATTGCTTGGGAATTTCTTCAGCGATGACACGCGCCGCAAACTCGGGATCGTTGAGTGCTCCGCCAAAGATATCGTTAAACGTGCTGACGATGTTACTCAGGAAATCAAGCTCGGTCTGTTTACTCGCCGACGGGGTAGACATCGGAATCGGCTTTAACTCGCCTTCTGCATCCTCAAGTTTGATCTGCTTGCGGGCGCGGATCTCGTTGCGGTAGCTGTCGAGGTTGACGGTCTCAAGGAGGTTGCGTGTGGCGTCCTCATCACTCTGTTTGGGGGCTGGAAGCTTGGGGATCAGGAAGTTCAGGAAGATCGAGAGTTGCTCCCAGGAGGCGTTGTTGAAGTCGACTAGGTTCTGTTGACATAAGCTAAAGGTATGAAAACTTGACAAAATCGGTGGTCCGAGCATGGATGTAAGTACGAC
>CATLTV010000391.1 GCA_950059285.1 uncultured Pseudomonadota bacterium
AGTAAATGGTCGCCCCCTCGCCGTTGACTCAAATTATTGCGGTGCTGGCCATATTTCGAGCTTTTCAGGCGTCGTGGCTTTATAAGTGTCGGGAGCCTGAAGGCCCAGTACACCATTGTGATTGGTGCCCCAACACCACACTTGACCTATCGAGTCAAGCGCACATGTATGCACCTCTCCGAGGGTTACATCAACCCAGTGTTTATCACCTTCGGGGTGCACAACCTTGTTTGGATAGCTAAGTGAGAATATATCTCCAGCGACACCCACGCGTCCGAATGTACCATCTTCTCCCCAGCAGTAAAGGTCAGCGGATGATGTGATGGCGCAAGCATGATATTGCGCGAGCTCAACGCGCTGAACGTCTGAAAGTAATGTGCCTGAGTCATTCGCAGGGACTGCAATCGCGTTGTACCATGGGTCAGCATAGATCCCAGGTATGTAGGCGCTTGTATCACCCCAACAATATAGGTTCTGGTTTGTGACACCACATCCTTTGAATACACCATCCGCATTGACCGCAAGGTCTGTTGGATTCGCTGTGTTATTGATCAGAGTTATCGTCCCTTCGCTACCAGCACCTTGACCCCAGCAGTATACATTGTTTTGATTCGCTGCACATGAGCTCCGCCCTGATACTATTATCTCTTGTGGTGATGTAATGTTACTGAGCTGGATTGGTGTGTTTGAGGTGTCAGTATAGGAAACTCCGAGTTGTCGCTCCAAGTTGTTTCCCATACAGTACAGTTGAGAGTTGTGCGTAATGTAGCACAGGTGCTCATCACCCACGCTTGCTTTGAGCACATTGGTCACACCAAGAACCTTGGTAGGAGTATGGGGTGAAGTTTGCAGATTCACAACTTTTCCCCAACAGTAGAGTTCTGCGTTCTTTAGAACACAAAATGAGTATGCATCTGCATAAATTTGCTCGGCGCCTTCAAATGATGGAATTTGTGTTGGGGTGTAAATTGCTAAGTTCAGTTCGGTTTGGCCACTTTTATTGTGGACGTTACTCCCCCAGCAATACAAGCGTCCTGCTTGATCTCGTGCGCACACATTATCAAATGTTCCTTCTAGCTCTTCAATCGCATAGCATTCGTTTTCGTTAAATTGGCATGTGGCATTACATGTTAACTTGCCGTAAGGGAGCCCCGTTGCCTGCAAGCAAGTTGTGGTGTTGACGCCTGCATTACCATCACATTCTTCATTGCCCTGGACTTCACCATCACCGCAAAACCCAGTGACTGTGCCTTGTGTCAGGGTGCACTCTGATGTGCAAACTTGACAGGACTCCTCGCCGTAATCGCAGTTTTGCTCGGGAGTAAGACCTTCATCGCATTCTTCGCCGTTGTCGATGTTGCCGTCGCCGCAGAAGTTTTCGAGTCCATCGGTGAAGGTGCATGTTGAAGTACAGACCTGACAGGTGCGCTCTCCATAGGGGCAATCCTGCTCTGGAGCAGGTCCCAGATCACATTCTTCACCTTGATTTACTTGGACTTCATCATCACCACAAAACCCAGTGACTGTGCCTTGTATCAGGGTGCACGTTGGCGTGCATACCTGGCAGGACTCCTCGCCGTAGTCGCAGTTTTGAGTGGGGTTGAGGCCCTCATCACACTCTTCGCCGTTCAATCTATCAACCTGCTGATCACCGCAGAACCTGGTGGTGCCAGCGATGAGTTTGCACTCAGGAGAGCATACTTCACACTCGGTGTCATCATAGTCACAGCTTTGAGTGGGGTTGAGGCCCTCGTCACATTCCTCACCGTTCACAGGATCGATTATGCCATCTCCACAAGTGTTTGTTGTGCCTGCAATCAGTTTGCATTCTGACGTGCACACCATACATGAGAGCTCTCCATAAGCGCATGATTGTGAAGGGTTAGGCCCCTGATCACACTCCTCATCGCGTTGGGTGTAAAGATCGCCACATGCGTCTTGAGGTGATACACATATGAGGTTTTGTCGATGACAGACCTGGGTGCCAGGACAATCATTCGCCTCGGTCTCGGGGGCACATTTATAGATGATGTCATCAGGCTCTGGACAGCCAGTGAGTATCAGTGGTGTGGCCAGTGATAACAGTAGAGTTGTATAAAATTTTTGCTTATTCATGAGTTACCAACCTGTTGTCGATACAGGTAACGATTCGCCTTGGTTTTGTTGACCATTACCAAGTTGACCTGATTGATTTTCTCCCCAACAATCGACCTGACCGCTTTCAGATGCACGACACGCGTGGAATGTGCCAAGGCCAAGTGTTGCTGTAGAGCTGGCATTGAGTGTGACAAGCTCAACAGGACGAAGCTGATCCTGTCCAGTGTTGATGCCTAGTTGTCCTTGCCCATTCTGTCCCCAACAATACACCTTATCGAGGCTCGAAATAGCACAGGAGAAGAAGCCGCCTGCTTTAATTTCAACAATGCTTGAGAGCTGTTGTGAGCCTGAAGGCTTGAGGGTAACCTTTGCGTTAATGGCACTATCTATCATGTCATTTGTACCCAGTTGCCCAGCAAAGTTAGCGCCCCAACAAAGGACCGCATTGTTGTTGCTCAGTGCACATGCGTGTGTGAGCCCCACGCTGATTTGAGTGATGTTTGATGCACCCTGAATCTCTGCGCTCATCCATGGTGTATCTGGCGACACAGACGTGAGTAAATCTCCCCAACAGTGGACTTCGCCGCTCTTGATGGCACATGTATTACCTCCACCTGCTGCGATGGCTGTTGCGCCTGTCAGATCAGCTTTTGTGGGCTGAGTGACCATATTCCCCATGCTGTCGAAACCCAGAGCGCCAAACCTGTTATCTCCCCAACAATAAATGTCGCCTGTGGTGTCGAGAGCACAGCTGGAGAAGTTGCCAACAGCAATGCTACTGATGGAGTTAGGTAGTCCTGTCACGCGTTGCGGTGTGGTTTGTGTTAGGGTATTACCTGTACCAATCTGACCCTGTGTGTTGTTCCCCCAACAATAGACCTCATTGCTTTGATTCAGTGCACATGTATGTGCTGCTCCTGAGGATATTTGAACGATATCTGTTAATCCAGGTACTTCCACAGGGGCCAGTGAGGATGTGGTTGTTCCTGTGCCAAGTTGGCCATCTATATTGTCTCCCCAGCAGCGAACCTTGCCAGATGAGAGCAGAGCACAACTATGCTGTCCTCCCAGCGCGAGCATGGATGTGCCAAAGCATGCGTCAACATCAACACTGCATGTGTCAGTACAAGAAGGCGTGCCATAATGCAGGTTGGCAACATCCTCACAGGTCGAACCTGCGAGGCTTGTTTGACCATCACAGAGTTCGTGATCTTCTTGCACCACGCCATCACCGCAAAAGCCAGTCGTATTGCCAGCAACAAGGTTACAGTTCTCGTTACAGATCATGCAGCTTTCTTCGCCATAAGCGCAGTCTGGATCGATTTGTGCGGAGCCAGGATCGCACTCTTCAGAGTCGGTGCGCATGCCATCGCCGCAATAGCGTGTATTGCCTGCTGTATAGTCACATGTAAGTGAGCAAACCTGACAGTTGCGCTCACCATAAGCGCAATCCTGATCAGGATCAGGACCTTCATCGCACTTCTCACGGCCATTTGGATCGAGTTCAAAATCACCGCAATAACTGGTTGTACCTGCTGTTAGATTGCAGCCTGTTGAGCAGACCTGGCAGCTTGTTTGACCATACGCACAGGTATCTTCAGGGGAATCACCTTCATCACACTCTTCATGTTCAGCATCAACGACAAGGTCTCCGCATGTAGAGACCTTCCCCTCCACCAGTTGACATTGTGCAGAACAGACCTGGCAGGATTGCAAACCATAGTCGCAGTCAAGCACAGGATTCTCTCCGTTGTCACACTCTTCGCCAAACTCGGGTTGTACAACTTCATCGCCACATCGTGGTGCGATGGCTGCTTCTGTGGTGCACTCGGCTGTGCAGACAAGACAGTTGCTGCCATTGTATGGACATAGGTCTTCATCACTTTCAGGATCACATTGCTCAAGCCCTGTCACCAGTCCATCGCCACAGTTGCTGATTTCAGCGGTACATATGTTTTGTTGTAGATCGCAGCGTTGTGAGCCT
>CATLTV010000392.1 GCA_950059285.1 uncultured Pseudomonadota bacterium
CGTGGTGGAGTGCATTAATGCACTCCACCACGCGCCCCTCGGGCCTGTTTCTTTGTGAGGCGAATTGTAAGCGTTGACATCGCCGCAACTTGTCTCGTAGTGTGACGCGAACGTGAATTTAGCGTTTGAGACCGATTCACTCCAATGATGACGCTCTCAACATCGTTACAATTTGCACAAAGCCATCAAAATCACCCTTGTTTATCAGACACTTGCCACACACAAGAACGGCAACCTTGAAGAACATGGTGTGTTATTTTGAGCTTATTACATGAAGAAATCACACTGTTATCTATGACCAGGCCACGCAACTTGTGAGGATATACCTACACAGCGGAGGTCCTGATAGAAAAGGATTGACTGCCCACCATCAAGCGACAAGGCACCATGTTCTGGAGCCGTATCTTGAGGTGGCATAAAACTGCGGAGAAGAACCCCAATGCCAAGGACATTCCAAGCGACAATTGCGTTGATCATTTCGCTCGCCGCCATGGCCCTGATGACCATTATCAACGTCTGGCAGACAAGCAACACAGAAGCTCAGGTGATTGAGCTCAAGCGCGAAATGCAGGAGCTCGTTCAAGCTCAAAAAGAGATTCAGTCACAGCTTAAAAAAGGCGTGGCCGTCTCAGGTTCGGTCGCTGGCGGAGGACAGGGTTCCGCTGTTGCAGGCAAAGATCCTTATGACAAGTACCTCAACGATGACTCCAACATCCTGAAGCGTGCTACCGATGAGATTGTCTCTCCTATTGGCCCCGACGGAGGCACACTTCGCGACACGCTCTCCAGTGATCCCAAGGGATTCAACTGGCTTATCGAAAGCTCCGTGGACGTGTCAAACCTCCAGGCGCTTGTGCACAGCACCTACGCACGTCGTGACTTCAACGAGCCAGACAACTTCGTGCCAGACCTTGCCTACAAGGTGGAGGTCAACGATGACTACACCGAGTACACCATTCACCTTCGAAAAGGCGTGTACTGGCACACACCAGCACACCCAGATATCGCAAGTGAGCAGTTCAAGTGGCTTCGTGAGTCCCGTGAGCTGACCGCTGAAGATGCTGTCTTTACCTTTGAGCTGATCAAAAACTCTCAGGTTGAAGCAGGTTCATTGCGCAACTACTTCGAGGAGATGGAGAAAGCAGAGGTTATCGACAAGTACACCTTCAAAGTCATCTGGAAGAAGAAGACATACCAGTCCATGAGCGCGACATTGAGCATGTATCCGCTTCCCAAGTGGCTGTTTACCAAGAACGAGGACGGAAGCGACATTCAGGCATCCACACTTGGCTTGAGCTTCAACAACCACTGGGCATCCCAGTACCCCATCGGCGTTGGTCCTTACAAATTCATCAGCTACGAGAAAGGCGTCGCCCTCAAACTTGAGCGCAACGAAGATTACTTTGGCGCCAAGCCCAAGATCCAGAAAATCGACTTCAGCATCATCAAGGACAACGAGCAGCGTTTGCTCAAGTTGAAAGCTGACAAGCTTGACTTCTCCGTGCTGTCAGCATCTCAGTACAACTCCGAAGTCCTCAAGGGCGATGACACTCCATTTACCCGCAAGGAAATCAACTACAAGGCAGTGGACCGTTTTGCTTACTACTACCTTGGATGGAATGCAGAGAAGCCCTTCTTCCAGGACAAGAAAGTTCGACTCGCCATGACGCACGCGTTTAACCGTCAGGCTATCGTGGACAACGTCTTCTTCAAGCTGGGCACACTTCAGACTGGACCATTCTACTACAAACACCCCGCCAACAACCCCGACATTCAGCCCTACGCGTTTGATCTCGACAAGTCTCGTCAGCTTCTTGATGAAGCTGGCTGGAAAGACAGCGATGGCGACGGCATCCGCGACAAGGTCATCAACGGCGAGAAGGTTCCATTCAAGTTCACCATCCTCTCTTATGCAAACTCCCCGGAGTGGCGTAGTGCGTTGTCCGTGCTCAAGGAAGACCTCCGTAAGGTCAATATCGCCATGGACTTCTCACCTGTGGATTGGCCCACAATGCAGAAGAAAATGGATGAGAAAAAATTTGATGCATTCACAGGTGGCTGGGGCTTGAGCTGGGAGCTTGATCCTTACCAGTTGTGGCACTCAAGCCAGGCCGATGAGCCAGGCGGTTCAAACCGCGTCGCATTCCGCAACAAGCGCGCTGATGAGATCATCGTCAAGCTCCGCGAGACCTTTGATGAAGAAGAGCGCATGAAGCTTCTTCGTGAATTCCACGCGATTCTTCATGAAGAGCAACCTTACACCTTCTTCTTCTCCCCCAAGTCTGTCGCAGCATGGCAGCCAAGGCTTGTGAACTTCCAGGTCCAGTCTATCAGACCTCAGTTCTACCAGATGCCCTGGGCCATCGACGAAAGCAAACAGAAGGCAAAGTAAGCCCGACATCATGTGCTCACACACGCATGCGTGTGTGAGCACATGCAACGACAAGACTCTTTCAAGTGCACATTCCACAAGGTTATATTCCGCGCACATGCTGGATATAACCTCTGTGGATTTGCTCAACATAAAGTGTAGAAGAACCTATGATCTCTTATATCATCAAACGAATTCTGCTGATGATCCCAACCTTGTTCCTGATCACGCTGATCATCTTCATGGTGCTTAACCTTGCGCCAGGTCGACCAGGCAAGACACAGGTGGGAGCAGACGGCACACAAAACCAGCAGAGCGGCGACGCGCGTGAGAGTCACCGTATCTTCAAAGAACAGTTTAACTTTGATAAGCCAATTCTCTTCAATACGCGCTTTGCCCTTGAACGCGAAGACATTGAGGAGAAGCTTGAGACAATCTCCAAAAGCCAGGCTCCTACATGTCCCGCAGAGGGCACAAAGCCTGCTGGATGTTTGACTGTTGAGGAGAAGCCTTCAAGCGTATCTGTGGTCAAGGCTGTCGAGGAGCTTGAGGATCTCGGTAACTACACGGTCCCCTTCCTTTACCAAGTCGCGTCGGATGAAAGCGTTGATTTGCGCACACGTCGCATCGCCCTGTCCACGCTCTCACAGAACGCTCAGCGTCGTTTGATTCCTCAGTATGGTCGCATCCTGACCAAAGATGAGAAGACGTTCAACGATGCTGCGCAGGAAGAAAACCAGAAGATGAAGGGCTGGATCATTCCTCCAGGCGAAGAGCCCACCAAGGAGAACCTCTCCAAGATCACAAGCGAAAAATGGCAGCCCTGGATCAAGGCACACACCGAGGAGTACGATTACACCTCGGGTGAGAAGTTCAATATCTTCTTCACTGACACAAGGTTCTACAAGTACATGTCTAACCTTGTGAAGCTCGACTTCGGCGTCAGCCACGTCGACAAAAAGCCCGTGCTTGAAACCATCGGAAGCAAGCTCAAGTACTCCGTCACATTGAGCCTCCTTTCAATTCTCATCAGCTACATTATCAGTATTCCTCTTGGTGTGTGGAGTGCCTACAAGCAAGGCTCCATGAGTGACAAAGTTCTCACCGTCATCTTGTTCATGCTCTACAGCTTGCCAAGCTTCTTTGTTGCGGTATTGCTCCTGAACTTCTTCACCATTGGCGATCCTCTCAAGCTCTTCCCCACGGGTGGCTTCATTGCAACAGGTTCAGAGAACATGACCACACTTGAGCAGCTCAAGAGCGTGGCATACCACCTCACCCTCCCCCTTATTTGCTTGAGCTATGGCGGACTTGCCAGCCTGAGTCGCTACGCAAGAACAGGTGTTCTTGACGTGATTCGCGCGGATTACATCAGGACAGCACGCGCCAAGGGTCTTGGCGAAGGCGTGGTGATCGTCAAGCACGCTGTGCGAAACGGCATGATTCCTATCCTTACCCTGCTTGGCTCACTGCTTCCCGTCCTCATTGGTGGTTCGGTGATTATCGAGGTTATCTTCAACATCCCTGGGATGGGCCTCTACCTGTTTGAGAGCATCACCGCGCGTGACTACAACGCGATCATGGCGGTGCTACTCATATCATCGGTCCTGACATTGCTTGGCCTTCTGGTCTCCGACCTGAGCTACGCGCTAGTCGATCCTCGTATCAGCTTTGATTGACAACAAGGGTGTGTTGGTGGGCGG
>CATLTV010000393.1 GCA_950059285.1 uncultured Pseudomonadota bacterium
AAGTCCGCAAGCCACGAGCATGGATGCTGGTGCAAGCATGAGCGTGACCTGTGAAATTGAGCCATAGTCGCCAGCTCCAGGCACAGCCCAGAGTGCGATGAGCATAAACAGGATGCTGTAGATGAGCATTTTTGTGTGCGCGGAGGCGTGACGTGGATGGAGTGCGTACAGCGCGCCAGGAATACCAAGGAGGAGGGAGGTCAGGGGGAGTGCTTTGAGTGAGAGCAGCAAGGATGTCAGGAAGGGGACTTTTGCCATTTCATACCAGTGACCTCCGAGCGCGACGCCTTCCTTGGCGAGTGGGTATTTGAGCCATGCCGTGGAGAGGACAGCGAGCCAGCCATCCTTGGGAGATGTCAGTAGGCCAGGGTGTGTGATGGTGGCGACAAGTGGGACAAGCGGAACGCAGAGCAAGATGTATGCGGGGACAGAAGAGGCCTGAATTGTACCAGCCTGTGTGTGGTTTACGGCATCTTTTCTGGTGTGTGATTGAAGGCTTGCCAGCAAAAGCAGGGCTGCCCACAGGAGCATGGGGGACCAACTTCCAAGTGCGATGCCTCCAGCAATCCAGGCGCCGCCCATGTGCCACCACCTTGGTTTTTCAAGTGTGCACATGTCCCATGTGACGAGCCAGAACATCAGCGCGAGCATGGTGACGGATGGGCCTTGCAGTTGTGATATTGTGGCGGGGAGGAGCAAGAAGTGCAGGCTAGCTACTGTTGTGATCAGTGTGTTGTTGTGTGTGAGTCTGCTGATGATTCTCCAGAGTGATGTGATGGCAATGAGTGTGGCCAGTGAGGAGAGGATCGTCAGTGAGAGTGCTGCATTGGACAGGGGGAGTAATCTTAGCCAGAGCGCGCCAATGAGGTCGAGGTGTGGGTGTGCCGAGTGTAGTGCATCCTGAAAGCTTTGCGCTGTGGGGGAGTTCAGTGAGAACGCGAGTTTTTGCACCTGAACAAGCCACTGTTCTGAGGCGAGTGAGAGCCCCTGGTAACCACCAAAAATTGCGATAATAAGTGTGGCAATCAGGAGGAAGGGGACGAGGGGGTAGGAGTTGGAGATATGTTTGAGTTTTGACAGCATGGCTTAGTGTGCTTTGGGCTGAAGTTGAAAGCGATAGCAGAGGTGATGGCGCCCTGATTTTTGTGCGCTGATGTGAATGTGTAGAGGTGCTTCTTCCTGTTGGAACTCAAGAGGGATGGATTGCCATCCGCGCGTGGTGTTTTTGGCCAGAAGCGTTTTATCCATGGAGCCGTGAGAGATTTCAAATGAGACAGGACTATAAGGATCGTTTGTAATGGGGTCATTGAACGCGACCTGAACAACGAGTTGTTTTGAGTTGTCTTTGGGCGGTTTGACGTTGGGGTATTCGATGTGTGTGGTTTTGCCTTTGAGGGGGTGAGCCCATGTGCAGGTGACCTTTTTGCCCTGAACGGTGAGTTCTTTGGGGCCAACAAACGCCCATGAATTGGGAGCACAGGAGAACTTATCTAAGCCACTTTTTTTGCATGTTGGTGGTGATTTCTCAGGTGTTTTTGTGGAACGCAAGGAGACATGTGCCTGACTCAGTTGAGGGAGCGTGTTATGGTTTGGAAATTCGAGTTTTTTCCATGTGTTATCCACGTGTGTGGTCATGGCGTTTGAAGAGAGTTTTGGGGGGAGCCAGCGTGTAGGGTTTGTGCTTTGTGTGATGGCGTCCTGTGATGTTGATATGTTCCATGGCGCGGCTGAGGGCATGGATAGGAAGTCTTCAGGCGTAAGGGGGGCGACATCCTGAAGGGGTGGCGCAGGAGAGGGGGACTGTGCAAACGTGACATAAAGCTCGGGGAGTGAGGCGACAGCGAGCACTGCGACGAACGCTTTGATAAGGATGTGGTCAGGAATGGAGTTTGTCATGGTTTATTGATCGTTGATTTTGGTGGCCCAGAACGGTGTGTCAGGGGACCATTCAAAGGATTCGAGGTCACACTTCCAGGATTTAAAGATTACGCCTTCAGCCTTGAGTAGTTTGCGTTGTAGTTCTGCGCGTGCGAGGTCGCCTTTGAATGAGATTGCACCCTGAGCGTTGATGACGCGATGCCAGGGGATGTCTCCGTGGCCAGCCTGAACGCATTGCTTCAGGGCGGTTCCTGTGGCGCGCGCAGCGCGGTAGGCGCCAGCAAGGTATGCGATTTGTCCATAGGAGGCGACCTTGCCTTCTGGGATCTGCGTGACAAGCCAGTAGACGCGTTCGGGGAATGCGTCAATGTCGGGGAGTGTATTGGGTGGATTTGTGTTCAAGGTGTTGTATTTGTTGGGTTATGTTTGGTTTTGTTGTGCGTTGTGCACGGTGATTCTCGGGAAGGTTTTAGAGCATAGGAAGAAGCGAGGTGAAGTTCAAAGGGGAAATTTGGATAAAATTTTTGTGTAACTGTGGAATCGGGCTAGGATGGTGATGAGAGCGGTTACTCTTGAAACATGAGCGCAGACGCGATGATAGACGCTGTTTGCAGGATGATTGCATGAAGCAGTTATTCAGGAGTCGAACAAGGAAGTGGTCCTGTCTTATCAGGTAGACTAGCAAGGAGTGCTAAGATGAAGAAGAAGCCCACCTCAATACGTAGATATCCTCAGGTGCGCCCGATGTTTGCGGGTTTAAGGCATTATGATCGCAAGAAGGCATCATTGCATGTGGTCTTGCATGATGAGGGTGGTACGGAGATTCCCTTTGACAGCGTGGATGTGAGTGAGTCTGGTGTATTTGTGGCCTCAAAGTACTTGTATGAGGTTGGTCAGGTGCATCAGCTTTCCTTGCGTACGGATGATGGTCGTCACAACATCAGTTTGACGGGTCAGGTTGTGCGTGTGGAGCTTGGGAATAATTCAGGTATGGCATACAAGTTCTTACCATCAGAGCGCGAGATATTTTACAGCCTGGCGGCCATGGTTGCAGAGCTGTGAGGATTGAGGGTAAGATGGACGCTTCCAATAATTTTGAAAAATATCATGGTTTGGGCAATGACTTTGTCGTGGTGGATGTCTCTGACACCGCGCTGGACGTGGAGCAGATGTGTGCCACGGAGTCATGGCGAGCGCATGTGATGGCGGTGTGTGATCGTCATCGTGGCGTGGGCGCTGATGGTGTGATTTTGTGTGATCGTCGAGGTCTTTCGGGGGGCGTCAGGATGATCATTTTTAATCAGGATGGCAGTCGTCCCCAGATGTGCGGAAACGGTGTACGTTGTGTGATGGCGTGGGCATTTCGACATGGTCTTGTGAAAGATGATGTGCTTGATGTGTACTCCGATGCGGGGTTGCGCCGCTGCGAATTTGGCGGCGTGGACGCTGATGGCGTGGTGATGACGCATGTTGGTATGGGGGAGGCGCTAGAGAAGAGGTTCGACGATGTTGAGCTTGATGGCGAGTTGTTTTCGCTCTGGCGAGTGAATATGGGGAACCCTCATGCGGTGGTGTTGGATACGATGCCACCTCTTGATGAGGTGGACCGATATGGCGTGTATGCAAACGCAGTAAGAGAGTGTTTTGAAGAGGGGGTGAACCTGGAGTTTGTGAGCTATGACGATGCTCGTGAGGAGTATGATGTTGTGGTGTACGAGCGTGGGGTTGGCAGGACTCAGGCGTGTGGTACGGGGGCCTGTGCGGTCGCCGTGGCGTTGTGGGAGTCAGGAATAGAGGATGTGGAGTCCGAGGTTCGTATCAGGTTGCCTGGTGGAGGTCTTGGAGTGTATTTACGTGGTCAAGAGGTCTGGATGTTTGGTCCAGCGGTGCATGTCTTTGATGGGCGTTGTTCTTGGCCATGGGAAGCTTAGTGTGAATCAAGGAGGATAGAATGAAGAAGCGACAGATGTTGGTCATGTGGGTGTTGGTGTTGGTGGCTACAAGTGCGCTGACAGGGTGTGATGGCCGTGTTGTGATGATGGGTCATGTGACAAGTCTGGTGTTATCAATCTGGATGGTATGGTCGACATTAAACCTGACCAAGCACCGAGGATAGGTCTGGTTTGTGTGCCAGTGATATGATAGGAGAGGGGGAGTTACGGGAAGGATGTGCATGGAGCGACACGCGAGGTTG
>CATLTV010000394.1 GCA_950059285.1 uncultured Pseudomonadota bacterium
CCCCGCCCTTGTTTTTTGCTCCATGGGGGTAGAGGGGGTCGCGCTGTTCTAAGACCAAGCGCAGAATGTTTGGGTACTAGTTTGGCTTCCCCGCTCGGTGATCTGGGGCACGTCAAATACCAAGATGCTTCCCGATGAGTCTGGTGCTGTGGATGTGGAGATCTCGGCGGTTCCTGCCTCGGGCAACTCCCTTGTGCGTGTGAGCGCTACACATGATGTGTTTGTGGACTCACAGGCGGGATTCCCAAACACTCCAATGTTTGTACAGTCCATTTCGCCTGTGCGTTTCCCCAACACTGCAACGCAGGGCACCTTTGATGTCGTTGGTTTCGGCTTTGATCTTGCCCTCGACACCTTTGTGCTCGGTACGACACCTCTTTCCTGTGTTGCAAGCATCACAGGTTTGACCTGTCAGCTTGACCTCAGCACTCCCTCAACTGATAGCGGCTACACAAGCTTTGTGGGGCAGCGTGTGAGTGAATACGTGCAAGATGCTCAGGGCGCACCTGTCGTATCACCACGCGTTGCTCCATTGACCTATACACTCTTGAATGCGGTCTTCCTCGAGGCGATGGAGCAGGATATGAGCGCTGATTTTGAGTGTGCAACGCGCGCTCCTGCGACCGCCGTGGTTTCAGCGGGTATGCCCATCACGCTGGAGGTTGAGGTCTATGCGCTCGGCGTCACAGATGGCGGCATGTTGCCTCCAGACTGGGTGATTCAGGCAGGTTACTACGATGTTGGTGTGACTCCCTACGATGTGATCTCGGGTGTGACCTGGCAGCAGTGGGACGTGATGAGTGATTCAAGGACAGATGATGCTATCAACACAGACAACGATGTGTTTGCCCTTGATGTGACCTCTGCGGTGACCGCTACACAGGAGGCTGCGTTTAGAATCAGTCAGGATGGTGGTACGACATGGATTTACTGCAATGCAGCAAGTGCAGGTGGTAGCAGCGCTGGTTGGACATCAGGCGTGTCTGTGGAGTGGAACTAGGTTGAAAGAACTGGACTGAAACGAGGAGAGGGGCGGCAATTTACGCAGTAAATTGCCGCCCCTCTCCTCGTTTCAGTCGTTTTAGAACAGGCCGTATTTAGAACAGGCTGATGCCATTGTCGTTCTTTTTAGGTTTGGATGTGGCCTTCTTTTTCTTCGTGGTGGTCTTCTTCTTTGAGAAGCTCACGCTGCTCTTCTTCTTGGTGGCCTTCTTCCTTGTTTTTTTCCTGCGGCGTTTCTTTTTCGCGGCAGGTTTTTTGGGTTCAGGCTCTTCCTCAACTTCCTCAGGCATGGAGAATGTTTGTTCAATGACATACGCCTGAGGAGTACGTGATGCGGGGAGTGTGAATCCAGGCATGGGAGGATCAAGTTGCACCGCGCTGCCATCTTCTTCGGAGAGGATGACGTTGTTGTTGATGGTCAATCGCACATCTTCGGTAGGGAGTGCGGTGAGGGTGAAGTGTGCGCGGCCTTGATAATCTGTAGTGGCGAGGATCTCACCATCTTGCTTGATCTGTACATCCTGGCAGAGCGTGTCGCTGCTCTTCTTTTTTGTGGGGCAGTCGAGTTTAACCCAGACGAGGTGTTCAACTTCTTTGGACTGATATGTGGCCTTGACGCTCAATGTGTTGGTGTGAACGAGGGTCTTGTCCTTTTCATCGCGTTTGGCCTTGAGTTGGTCCTCAAGTAAGTCCGTTCCCGAGACAAAGCTATACTTTTCGGGAGCGTTCAAGCCGATGACGATTGGAGTTTCGTGCTGAGCTTCGACGAGCGCCTTGAACTCACCATTTTTATCTGTGTAGCCAATGACCTTGGTTTCAACGTCTTCGCCTTTACCAAGAGTCATCAGGACAGAGACGCCAGGGATGGGATCTCCCGAGGATGAGACGGCCTGTGCGCTGATAGGAAATTTGAAGATGAGGGATGGCGCCTGTGCTTTTGGCTCTTCTTCACCACAACCAAACGCAGCCATGGTCAAAAGGAATGTCCCTGTCAGTCTCAAGAGTAAAGGCGTGTTCATTTTTGATCCTCGTTCTTTTTCTTGGGTGCGGGCTCAGCGGAGGGCTTGATCTTGACTACCTTTGCAGACTTGTTCTTGCTGAAGAAGTTGATGCTTGTTGCGTTGGGGTCAATGCTAAACGCTGTGTAAGCAATACGTGAGTTTGAGATATCGGGATCGGCGAGCAGAGGTTTCTCGACCTGCTCCATAAGCTCCTTGCGATAGTCTCGCAGTCTGGAGTCGCTCATCGCCATATCAAAGACCTCTTGTTGCTCCTTGTCTAGCTTGCCTTTCTGAACCTGTTGAATGTCTCGAAGCAAGGTCAGGATCTCCTTGAACTCTTCCTTGGTTTCCTTGACGCCCTTGGTTTTTTCAAGAAGTTTCCTGATCTTCTCGGGGTGCTCGGAGATATCAACGTCCACCTCTTCAGAAAGATCTGATTTTTCTGGAGGATTGTAGATGTAGCTGTTGAGCACGATGACCTTGTCATCAGGATCAATCTCACCAGGCGCGCTTGTCAGAGGTTGTCGATCTTCGGCGGGAAGCTCTGGCAGGTTGGCTTGTGTGAAGGTGACCTTGGCTTTTTTACCTGATGGGAAAAAGATAAAGCCAAGCAGTCCCACAATAAGAACCAGTGGGATGATGAGCTTCTTGTCAAAGCCCTTCTTGGGTTCGGCGTTGAGTTCGATACGATCGCCGATCGCGCCAAGAATGGGCTCAAACTCGGTGGGACGTAAGGTTGGGTTAAGCTCAAGGCTCTTGACTAGCTCTTGTTTGAGCTTGTTGTTCTGAATGAGGCCAACCTGGTTTGGATCAGGTGTCGCAGTGAGCGCCGCCACCACAACTGCGGCAAAGCAGTAGACATCGGTGGATGGGGTGGGGGGATATGTGCCAGGTTGTTTGAGTTCTGGCGGTCCATAAGGGCCAAGGTCACCACGGTCCTCAAAGCTCAATAAATCAAAGGGTTCGATGAGGATCGTTTTAGTTGCCTCATCAATCCAGATCGCGTCGGGAGTGAGGTTGGCGTAGAGAATGGAGTAGGTGTGAATGGTCTTGATTGCATCAGCGACAGGGTAGGCCCACAACGCCACATCGGTGCGTTCCTGAGGGCCATTTTGAAGCAGA
Organism: uncultured Pseudomonadota bacterium; assembly: GCA_950059285.1. Lineage (GTDB taxonomy): Bacteria > Myxococcota_A > Bradymonadia > Bradymonadales > Bradymonadaceae > CATLTV01. The sequence goes on from CATLTV010000394.1 coordinate 3,126, forward strand.
TGTGAGAGGCGCACGCCTGGTGGGCGTTCAAGCTCCACCCAGCAGCCCGAGTGAGAGTCAAACACGCCGTGTGTCTTGACGAGGTGCTCGTGTTGAATTTGCATCAGCAAGGTCAACTTCTGGCGCATCTCCTCGGGGATCTGTGTGGAGTGTCCCTCCCAGACCCTCTTGAGGACAACTTCCTGTCCCTGTTGATTACGTGCAAAAATAAGCGTGTTCTGGCCAAACTGTTGCACGGCATCAGGTGTGAACTGATAACTTTGTGAGAGCAGCGGATCTTGTGTGGGAGGTGTGACCGAGCCCACGGGTTGTGATCCAAAGGTTGCAGGCGATGTCACCGAAGGTGCACCCGCCGCAAGTGAGTTGAGATCCACAAACTGGGTGCTCTCCTCGGAGAATCCCGAGGAGTTCGCCCCGTGACTGTCCATCATCGGATCAACTTCCTGGAGATCATCCAGATCAAGTGTTTGTGTGCCCTCATGTCGTCCAGGCATCATTGGCGGCTGACCTGGTGGTACGGCAGGAACAGCGTCAGTCTGGTAGTTGCTCTGATAGGCAGGCTCCTGACCAAAGTTGTTCATGTCGTTGTACTGGGTCGCCTCATTATAACTTGCAGGTGTGCTGCCAAATGATGGTGAGGGGGATGGACCTCCAATACGCACGCTGGGCTGTTGTGGTGCAGGTGACTGTTGCAAGGGAGGTGCATTAAATGCGCTGATATCCACCATCTGCGTGGCCTCATGGGGATCGTCCTCGTAGGTCTCCTCAAGGTAGCCATGTGAATGTGCAGAGTGCTGCTGCTGTTGCTGCTGTGGATAGGGCTGATGTGGTTGCGGCGCTCTCCCCATATTTGGGTTGTATCCCGCCTGGGGCGCTTGTGGCTGATGTGGGCGAGGGGCTGCTTGACGTGGGCGAGGCGCTGGA
>CATLTV010000395.1 GCA_950059285.1 uncultured Pseudomonadota bacterium
GGAGTGGGTGGAGTTCTACAATACCCAACGTCCTCACCAGTCTCTTGGTTATCTTTCACCCGCTGAGTTTCGCGCTCGGCTTTCACACAAAGTGGCTTGATTCTCGGGGGCACTACAAGCTCGAGGACCCCGGCGTTCAGATCTTCATGTCCCAAGATACCTTGACACAGCTTCAGTCAGGACGCCTTTCTGCTCGCGCAGCCTATGCCAAGGGACTCATCAAAACGCGTGGGAGTCGACATCTGGCCAGTCACTTTGGCAAGGTGATTGGATCGACTTTCAGTTCGGGCGAGACCTGAATCTCTCGAAGGAGGACACATGCTCAGTTTACGACAGGTCGTTCAAGACACGTTTGGCATCTCGAACTTGAGTCAGGGCGTACGAGCACGTTTATGGGATGATTTCTACAGCCAACACCCCACAGCTTTCCCGTTTCAGAATGCTCAGAGCAGGCAAAGTCTGTTTCAAACGCTTGTTCACTGGGACACCTGGCCAAAAGCCGCTGATTTCACCTCAACCGCCACATATCCTGACAACAAGGTCACACCCTATAGCCAGAATATTCAGGGCGTAACACATTCAGAGTTCTACTGGATGTTCAGCTTGCGAGAGCGAGAACTCATGGCTTGGCCTGTGGGCCAGGATCTAGACTCGAACCTGTCCCAGAGTTACACGATTCAAGCCTCATCAACACAACTCCCTGCTGGTTATAACCACTATGGTGACAGTGATTCCCTCTACGTCTCTCAAGCAGACAGATGGCTCACAGTCACGGCAGTAGAAGGTTCTGGGGAGCCCAACTGTTTTGTATTTCACTCTTTCCAGGACCCTGGACCTACACCTCAGTCCGGACCCGGTGGATGGAGTTTTCTCGGGTACAGAGTCATTGCGGCAGGGCCTCAAGTCGGTTTCGGGACAAATGCTTCATGGGCTGTATTTAATCCAGGTGGATCTTTGATGTATAGCTCCACCTTCAATACGGACCATATCCAGGTTTATCGTTATTCGAATGCTGTAGCCGGTAGCACGCTCGAGCTCCCCAATGTCACGTGGCTTGGAGATGACGGTATCAAGATCAAGCACAGCTCTGCTGACACGACTCTGGAACTCAAACGAGTTCAGGGGGGCGTGGTGTCTTCGAACATGAGACTTTATGTCACAGTCGATCGTGATCTCTCTGAACAGGGGGGCATCTACGGCATCGACCTGGTATCAGGAGCCAATTTGCTTTATCTTCCCAGTGGGGGAGGTGATGTGCTCAACGAAGAGTTGCAGGGACAAACCCTATGGAACGTGGACCCCTTCAATCCACCCGGGGTGAATGGACAGCTTCATCTGGTCGTGTTGAATAATGGCATCACGGACCGCGTGAGCCTGAGACATTGGAGCGCAAATGCGGCAGTCATTACTCATTTATAATGCACTAATATCCATGACTTTTTACATGCATGGCTGTGGTCCATCCGACGAATGTGACCCCGAACAAGACAGAGGATACTGTGATGGGAATGTCGCTGTGCAATGTGGACGGATCAATGACACGGAGAGCTTCGCATGGAAACGCGCAGACTGTTCGAGTCCTTCTTGGTCATCATTTGCGCCGCATTGTGTGGTAGGAGCGTCAAGAAACAACACATCTCTCGCGGATCAGGCGATATGTTCAGGACAGGAGAGTGTGGAGCCTTTGTGCTACGAAGAGACGGTCCCCGAGTGCAAGGACGGCAAGAAGCTGTCGTGCGGACCGTTTGGATACTCGATCTTGGAAGAGTCAATGTCATGCTCTGAATCGTGAGCAAGCTTGAGCAAGAAGCCGAGCGATATGCTCGCCACGATCGCGAACAATGCTGCTCGGTACGCCTTTAGCACTCATTTTCGATGATGCTCGAGAAAAATGAAAGGACGTGCTGCGTAGGTTGACTGAAAGGAAGGTAAGCCCTGGAGGACGCTTCCATACGATAGGCAGGATCGACCCAGGCTGCTTTGGATTCCGAGTGGTGAGTATGTGCCCTGAGAGTCTCTGGACGCCATGACAAAATGTGGCGGGAAACCTGACCTGCACCATTTGTGACAGCTATTCTGGATTCAGAGCGCATCCAAAGTGAATCTGCGAAAGTCCACGTCACGACTCTCTTCTCTGACGAGTCCGCCGGGGCTCACCAGATCCATCTGCAGCGCGTATCACATCAAAGGGCAAGAGCACGCCCGTTCGCTCCTCGGGCAATCTTGCGACCTCCCTGTCACTCTGGTTCCGTAAGCCGATATGTATCCCCTCCACACCGAGCTCGTCACTGGGGAGCGCGAGCCCACCGGCGCTCAAGCGGGAGGGCGGCCACAACATTTCTTGTGCTTCTTACCCGAGCCACAGCGACATGGGTCATTGCGTCCAGGCTTATCTCGGGTCAGGTTTTTGCGTGAGCCCGGAAAGGGTGAGCAGATGCGCAAGTACAATCGACCCCGTCAGAACTCTCCTTGCTTTCAGCGTGTTGTCCCCTCTAACTGACAGGTGTTCCAATATGCGATGGAGCAAATGTAGCCCTCTGCACAACCCACGCCCATTTGGACATCGCACAAACCATCTTCCCCTTGACCTGGCTGGCATGTTCCTGACTCACGATCCAGAGAGGAAATATCTTGAATGAGAAGGCCTTCAGGAGGGACGCAATACAAACCCTTCTGACAGGAAGCACGACCAATCATGCAACCTGCCCCTTCAGGTTGTGGAGGTGTACAAACCTTCTTGTAGCAATAGAGACTGTTGTCATATAATGCATGAGGCAAATTGCAGAACTCACCTTCCTGTCGAAAAGGCGCGCACACTCCAGAAGATGCCGAAGGGTCTTCTCGATAACAATGCATGTCGTCTTCCACACAGTGAAACCCATCGATGCATGAGTCGCCTTAATAAGCAGGTTCACGGCAGATATCCTGAACGCAAACGCCCTCATCACAACTCGTGCTTTCATGACCTCCAGTGTACGCACAGCTGTCGCCAACGCGTCGTTCAAAACAGCCTGTCTGCATGATCATGAACCAGAAGAGCATCAACGCCATGAACCCCGTATGAAACACACATCGTTTCATATGTTGCTGCCATGTATTGTGATGTCTCATACCCATGCCTTGTTATAAGACCTTGTTATAAGGTGACAAAAAAACGATGAAGGGACATTCGAGTACCACATATGATGATAAACCGCTTTAAAAATAAAATAATGTACATCTAAATAACTATTTCTATTTTTAATAAATCTCTTCTTTCATATGCCCGCCCCCCTGTAGGGCGTGATCAACATGACCAAATCCTTCATGTAGACCTTCCCTTCCTGCGACATCGAGACACGGGCCGAGTGATCCTTGGCACCCTTCATGAGGCACCAGCACGCGCTTTTTGCTCGACATTCGAGATCACTGCAAATCCACCCTCTTTGAGTTCGAGATCATCCTTCACCCGTCGCACCTTGACCTGGTCGCGAGACTGGATTGAGACAGGTGTGCTGGCACGCGGACCAAGAAGCAGATCAAGCATCTGTCAACACCCTCCAAAAAATTACTTTTGATTACACCAAGTTAAAATTTTAGCAGCCGTATCAAAATCACCAATAAAATATGTATGTGTAGGAGTATATATTGTATTTGATACTTGAAATGAATTTTCTTCCCAAAACAAGAGACTCTTTGACATTTTTATCCAGAGCTGAACAGTCTCTGAAGAAGCTGTTTCTTCAAGACATGCAATAAATGTAAATAAATATAAACAAATATAAAAATCTGCATCGTTTACATTAAACAGGTGCTTGTTCTTACCTAAAGTTGTTGATGCATTTGATTTATTGTTAAACCTTGTAATTTCAAAGAGCTCGCATACACAGATATACATACTACTTACTGCGGCTTAATTAATTTTATGCGAAAAATCAATCTCCCACGTCGCGACCTGTTCAAGAGAGTGAATTAACCAGC
>CATLTV010000396.1 GCA_950059285.1 uncultured Pseudomonadota bacterium
AAGTGTCAGTCCCTTGATTGCCTGGAAGTGTCCATAGCGCTTTTGTAAGTTTTCGATGTCAAACAGGAGCATGGATAATGGCTTTGATAGGCTGAGTGACAGCAGCGCATAATGTCAGGTTGTCTTCTCAGGGTTACAGTTGATTTGTGGTGTTAGCGTTGCAGGAGCAAGACGATGATCAATGCGATCAATGCGACCAGCACAACAATCCCCACGCCAATCACTGCCAGGATGAGCTTCTTGGAGCTATCCTGACGGGCCTGAAGTTGTTGCGCACCGTATTCATTAGGGAAGGCCACGGTCATGGTGTCATCAGGGGCAGTGCTGTAGCCTGGCTGTGATGCGACCTGTGCAGTGGGAGAGGGCGTATGGGGCGCAGCGTTAGGTCCTGTGGTCCTCTGCTTGAACGAATTGGGGACTTCGATTGCCTGGAACATACCAGTGAGCTCGCCTCCGGGGATCCAGTTCGCGTCTGCTCCAAGACCTTTTTGTGTCAGGATCTCCTGTTCACGACGTACCAACGCCTTGAACATATCGAGCGCATTGCTGAAGCGTTGTTTTGGATCTTTGGCCATGGCCTTCATGATGATGTTTTCCATCGTGGCGGACACGCGGCCTGGTGCAATTTGTGATGGAGATACAGGTTCCTCAAAGACATGTTTGGTGAGGATTTTGACAGGAGACTCAGCCATAAAGGGGACGCGACCTGTCATCATCTCGTAGAGCATGACCCCCAGTGAGTAGATATCTGTGCGGTGATCAAGCTCAAGCGCCTGTGCCTGCTCTGGTGAGAGGTACTCGGGCGTACCATAAACAATGCCTGCCTGCGTGAGTTTTGCCTGATTGCTGTCATTGTTCTCGGTGATCTTGGCGATACCGAAGTCGAGGATCTTGACAAAGTCGTTGTCGCCACGGAATGAGGTCAACAGAATGTTGTCAGGCTTCAAGTCGCGGTGAATGATGCCCAGATCATGCGCTTCTGCCAATGCTGAACATGCCTGCTTCATGATGCGAATCACACGCAGCTCATCCATGGGCTGACCTGTTCTGAGGTCTTCGCGCAGCTCGCGGCCCTTGACAAACTCCATGGCAAGATAAAGCAACCCCTCTCGGCGCCCAAAGATGAAGACGCGGATGATGTTTGGGTGCGTCAACATCGAGATGACCTTGGCCTCACGATAGAATCGCTGCACGATCTCCTGGCTCTGGGCAGCTTCTCGCAGCAAGACCTTGATGGCAATATCCTGCTCAATGTCTTCCTGTCTGGCGAGATACACGGCCCCCATGCCGCCTTCTCCTAATTTTTTTATGATGGAGTATTGGCCAAATATCTTTTGGCCGACGAGATCATTTGAATGAGAAGCCGGATACATAAACACACATCGTGGGTGAAAAGGGTGTTTGGTAATATAATAAAGAAACAGTCTGACTGTGAACGAACAACACGCAGGGGCTTAATAACCCCCATGGTGAAGGTGGTTTGCACACTTCTTGTCGCTCGAAATATGCTGTTTAGTAGGCCTGCGCCTTATAGCATGAACATGACCATGGATCAATTCGTGCAATTATATAATTCACGTCGCCCAACTCAGGATAAATCGCCTGAAATGAGCGGCTACTTGTGAACTGTCTGTTCTGTTGCTCTGGAGCGGCTCTTCTGCTCCAGTATCGCGCGATCTTCAGGGGCAGAGCGCAAGTATTTAAACGCAAAGTAAAGCAATCCACCAAGGATAATCATTCCAACAATAAATCCGACCGCTTCAAAGGGGACGGTCCAGTACCCATTGACCCAGGAAGGGGGGGATATGGGAGGTTGCGCCTGTGCGTGGATTGCCTGATAGGACATGAGGTTCATAGATATCATCACGAAAACAAGTGGTTGGGAAGAGTGTCCTTGCCATTGAGGTCATCTGTTGCACTCTTTTATGGGTAAAACTATGCCACGATTCTGACGCTTGTGCCAGATCCTCATGACAACCTCAATCCATGCGATTGTCAGATTGCAATATTGACTTTCTTTTCGCCTATAGGGAATAGTGCAGCCTCGGGGCATAATTCATAGAGGTGAAGTCCCTGGCTTTTGGCCAGAACCTATGCAAGTTAAAGGGGATGCCATGACCTGAATGCAGGTGGGCACCCTTTGATGTTAATCATGACCTATCTCACTACCAAGGATGAAAAAAGACTATGCGTCTCTCCACGTTATTCGTTCCTACTCGAAAAGAAGATCCTGCTGATGCCGAGGTGATCAGCCACAAGCTCCTGCTTCGCGCAGGTTATATTCGTATGACGGCGCGTGGCGTGTACTCTTTCCTCCCGCTGGGCTGGAGAAGTGTGCGCAAGGTCGAGCAGATCATTCGCGAAGAGATGGATCGTGCAGGCGCTCAGGAGGTTCGCATGCCTACCATGCAGCCTGCTGAACTCTGGCAAGAGTCTGGACGTTGGGCTGCTTATGGCTCTGACCTGTTCCGTTTCAAAGACAGAAAGTCAGCAGACTTCGCGCTTGGACCAACACATGAGGAGGTTGTCACGGACATCGCACGTCATGACATCGCAAGTTACAAGCAGCTCCCCGTCATGCTCTACCAGATGCAGACCAAGTTTCGCGATGAGCCCCGTCCTCGCTTTGGACTGATGCGTGGCCGCGAGTTCATCATGAAGGATGCCTACTCTTTTGACCTTGATGAGGCTGGCGCAAAGAAGAGCTACGCGATCATGCGCGCTGCGTACGAGCGCATCTTCTCACGCTTTGGTTTTGAGTACCGCGCCGTGGAAGCCGACACAGGCAACATCGGCGGTGATCTCTCTCACGAGTTCCAGGTGCTCGCCGAGACTGGCGAAGACCTGATCGCAAGCTGTCCCGAGTCTGGCTATGCTGCCAACGTGGAAAAGGCCGAGATCGTCCTTGAGACGGCTGACCGCGACCCAGGTGCGGAGCTTCTTGACAAGGAGATGATCGAAACACCCAAAGTCCGCACCATTGCCGATGTGTGTGACTTCTTTGAGTGCTCGCCTACAGAGGTCGTCAAGACGCTTATCTTTATCGCTGATGGGCAGCCTGTTGCTGTATGTATGCGTGGCGACCACACGGTCAACGATGTGAAGCTCAAGGCTTACCTTGAGGAGCACACCGAAATAAGCTGCAATGAGCTTGAGCTTGCAAGCGAGGAAGAGACAGGCAAACTCACCAAGGCACCTGTGGGCTTTGCCGGTCCTGTGGGTCTTGAGTTCCCTGTGATTGTGGACCTGAGCGTCAAGCCCATGGTGAACTTTATTGTGGGTGCAAACAAAAAGAACATGCACTTCAAGAACGTTAACTGGGGCAAGGACTTTACGCCTGTTGGGTTCACAGACCTTCGTATGCCTCAGCCTGGCGACATCTGTGCACGTAGTGGCAAGCCCTACGAGTTTGTGCGTGGTATTGAGGTGGGACACATCTTCTATCTTGGAAACAAGTACACCAAGGCATTGAACGCCTCCTTGCAAGGCGAAGATGGCAAGCTCAAGCCCATGGAAATGGGATGCTATGGTATTGGTGTAACTCGTATCGTCGCTGCTTCTGTGGAGCAGAACCACGATGATAACGGCATCATTTGGCCCATGGCGATTGCACCATACCATGTGGTGATCCTTCCTCTTCAGATGAAGAATGAGGATGTCGTCAAGTGTGCCGAGGATCTGTACGCAGAGCTTCAGGCCGCAGGATGTGAGGTGCTTCTTGATGATCGTGACCTGCGTGCAGGTAACAAGTTCAAGGATGCGGACCTGATCGGTATCCCCTTGCACGTTAACATTGGTTCTCGCGGTTTGAAGGGCGGCAATGTGGAGTTCAAGGTAAGGGCAACAGGTGAGGTTGAGGAGATCGCGCTTGATCAGATCAAGGATCACGTGTTGGGTCAGATCAAGGCAGCATTGAACAAGTAATTTATGAAGAGAAGACAGGAGGGGG
>CATLTV010000397.1 GCA_950059285.1 uncultured Pseudomonadota bacterium
CCCGCGCCTCTTGCTTTTTTACGCGCCAAACCGAATAAGAATGGTTTGAATCTTGGTTTTCAGCGGATAAGTATGTAAAGAAATAAGGTCGTGTCCATACTCATACGGGCGAAACAACGCGCGCTCAAGGTGCACATGAATGCCCAGAGATACGCTCAACACCACTGCAACAAGGGAGTACACAAGATGGTCGCAAGGAGCTTTATTACCAGGTTCACTCAATGGGATAAAAAGACAACCCAACGCCGCGTGCTTTGCTCGCTTGCCGGGATGCTCTCCTTGTTCACCATCACCTCCACTGCTCACGCCCAGGACACCTCCACCAACACCGCCACTGGATTTGACACACAGATGTTCTGGCCCGCAGTCGGCCCCCACGGACTTGTGATTACAGAAGGCTCCAAGACGCTTGAACATCTCCAGCCCACAGCAGGTGTGGTCCTCCATTATGGCGCTGAACCCCTGATCACAACCAAGGATGATGACACCACCAACGCGATCATCAGCCAACAGCTCGTCTCTCAGGTTCAAGCGGGTATTGGCCTTGCAGACCGATTGCAAATCGACGCGAGCATGCCTTTCTACCTCGTTAATGATGGCATCTTCGATGAGCAGGAATTCACAGGCGCTGTCCTTGGCGACCTCGCGTTGCGCGCAAAAACCAACATCTTCACCCTCGACTCTGAACTCCTCGGGATTGGCGCTCGTCTGAACGCTCGCCTTCCCACAGGTAACGAAGACGCGCTCGCAGGCTCAAACGGCGTCGCCGTACAGCCCGACCTCATCGTCGATGGTATCGTTGGCCCCATCACATGGGCCGTCAACCTTGGTGCAAGCTTCCACGCGCCACGTGAACTCACACTCGTCGATCAGAACATCGAGGTGGGCCATCAATTCATGTACAGCGCTGGCGCACAGTGGAACGTATTTGAAGACGTGCTTGGCATCAGCGCTGAAGTTTATGGGTCAACTCCCTTCAACGACTTCTTTGGCGCACCCGTCAGCCCCATGGAGGCTATTATTGGTGTCAAACTCCGCACACCTGCAGGATTCCAGGTCATGTCAGGCGCTGGCGGAGGCATGCTCTCGGGCGTGGGGACAACAGCGTTCAGAAGCTTCATCGGCCTGAGCTACGTCAAACCCATGACCCCTGATGAACCCGAGATGCAACCTGTGCTTGACCTCGATGAAGATGGATTCCCAGACGACATCGATCAGTGCAAGGACGCCCCTGAAGACCTCGACGGTTTTGAGGATGAAGATGGATGCCCCGATCCTGACAACGATCAGGATGGCATCGAGGATCAGGACGATGAATGCCCCATGGAGGCTGGCGTTGCTGAACTCAAAGGCTGCCCCATCACCGACAAGGATCAGGATGGCGTGCTTGATGCTCAGGACAAATGCATTGATGAGCAAGGCCCCGCAGAAAATGAAGGCTGCCCCTGGCCCGATGCCGATGCCGACGGTGTCATCGATGCTCAGGACAAATGCCCACAAGAACCTGGCGTCGCAGCTCTTGAAGGCTGTCCTCGCACCGAGGTCAAAAACGTCAAACTTGTCGACAACACCATCACCATCCTTGAAAAAGTCTACTTTAAAAATGGTGACGCCACGATCCTTGAAGAGTCCTTCCCATTGCTTGATGAGGTCGCGACAGTTTTGCGCGAGTATCCCGAGATTCTCAAGGTTGAGGTTGGCGGACATACCGACTCAAAAGGCAATGACAAGAAGAACAAAGCCCTCTCACAGCGCCGCGCTGAATCCGTCGTCGCCTACCTCGTGAGCAAGGGCGTTGAGCCAGAACGCCTCGTCGCCACAGGTTATGGCGAAGAACAACCTCTGGTTCAGGAGCTCTCCAAGGATGACCGCGCCAAGAACCGCCGCGTTGAATTCATCATCCTTGATCGCCTTGACCCCAACGCCCCCACCGAGGAAGACGTTCAGGATGGCGGCGATATCACGGGCGGCGAAGAAGTCATCGAAGATGGCGGTGACGTTACAGGCGGTGAGGAGGTCATCGAAGATGGCGGTGAAGAAATTCAGGATGGCGGTGACGTTACAGGTGGAGAAGAAGTCATCGAAGATGGCGGCACTGTGGAGTAAACACCAACCCAAACTCTGATACACATCACACAAGGGTGAAGCTGACTACAGCTTCACCCTTAACATATCCAGAAACTCACGCGCCGCAGAGCTGAGCGTCAAATCTGTACGCCACACAATACCAAGCTCACGTAAAATAGGATCAGACTTCGGCGCAAGACCATGCTCTGTCGTACCAAGCGCAAATCGACTCACAAACGCCGCGCCAATCCCCTCTCGAACCATCTGCTTGATCGACTCAATCGACCTGAGCTCCATCACGGTCTGAGTCTGCACATTGGCGCGCTGCAAGTGACTATCAATCAGCTCCCTGACCGCACTACCCGCCTCAAACAACACGAGGTCCTGCCCATCAAGCTCCTCCCACTCAAAACGACTGCGCGCTGACAACGGGTGCCTGGATGGCACAATCAACAAGAGCTCATCCTCAATCCAACCCTCAATATGCAGGTGCTTGTGTGTTGTCGGTGTGGGCAAGGTCACAATGCCAAGTTCAAGCTCACCGCTTAACACACTCTCCATCACAATCTGACTGCCCTGCTCCCTGACAAAGAGCTGAATACCTGGATGCCTCGCATGAAATGCCCCCAGATGACTTGGCAACAGATACGTCGTCGCCGTGGCGCCTCCACCAATTGACAGAGACCCTTGCTGCAACCCGCTCAGCGCATCAATCGACTGCTGACCCGACTGCAACATGACCAACGCCTGCTCCACATATGTGCGCCACAGACGGCCCGCCTCGGTCAACCTCATGCCCTTGGGTGTGCGATCAAAAAGTTTGTGCCCTAACTCATCCTCCAGCTTGCTTAATTGTGCGCTCACCGCAGGCTGCGTCAGGTGCAATTCTTGCGCGGCACGTGTCATGTGCCCCAACCTGGCCAGGGTCAAAAAGGTCTGCAAATTATCAATGTCCATCGTGATTCATTCTCCATGCTATCTCGATAAATTATTTTTATCGAAATTATAATATGAATCAATTTTGATTATTGATTGTGGTGCCTTAAATTGTGCTCAACAACTGGAAAGGTGATGCGGACGAACCCAAGGATGATTCCAACTCACCACACGTATCCTGTCTTATTCCAAGAATAATTCACGCAACCCAAAGGAGCACACATGTCTCAAAAGAAAGATGCCTACAACGCAAAGGCCACGCTCAAGACCAAAGCTGGCGAAGTGACCGTCTACAAGCTGGACGCACTCAAAGAAGCTGGCGTTGGTCACGTCGATCGCCTCCCTTACTCCATCAAGGTCCTCCTCGAAAGCTGCCTGCGCAACTTCGATGACTATGTGGTGACTCCCGATCATATCAAAAACCTCGCGGGCTATAACGCCAAGGATGTGGGCGAAGCTGAAATCCCCTTCACACCAGGTCGCGTGGTCCTTCAGGACTTCACAGGTGTCCCTGCTGTTGTCGACCTCGCTGCACTTCGTAGCGCCATGGGCCGCATGGGCGGACAGGTTGACAAGGTCAACCCCATGATTCGCGCCGACCTCGTCATTGACCACTCTGTACAGGTCGATGCCTACGGCACCCCTCAGGCGATCCAGGTCAACCGTGACCGCGAGTTTGAACGCAACAAGGAGCGCTACGAGTTCCTCAAGTGGGGCCGTGAGAACTTCAGTAACTTCTCCGTCGTCCCTCCAGAGACAGGTATCGTGCACCAGGTCAACCTTGAGTACCTCGCCAATGGCGTACTCACCGTCGAGCAGGACGGCGAAACCGTCGCACTTCCTGACTCCCTCGTGGGTACTGACTCTCACACCACCATGATCAACGGCCTTGGTGTCCTCGGCTGGGGTGTGG
>CATLTV010000398.1 GCA_950059285.1 uncultured Pseudomonadota bacterium
GGGGCGACCTGTTGCGCAGCAACAGGTCGCCCCCTTGTCGTCTCGGCTCGCCTCTGCGAACAGTGCACGCTAATTATCCGTGGGCAAATCAGACACAGATACTTCGTCGCGCTCAAGAAAATCAAACAATGCACGGCTAGAATACTGTGCTCCTGTTTGCTCTGCGCCAACCAACTTCATCAGTAAGATCGCGCTCTGCGCGACCTTGCGCGCCGATGGTAACGTCGCAGGATCTTCATCGGGGTACGCCTCGGCGCGCATTTGCGTTGCCGTTCCACCTGGGTTCAGAGTCACAGAAATAATCGCACGAGGATCTTCCTCAGTGGAGATCAAATGACTCAAGCCCTCAAGACCGTATTTGGACACCGAATATGCCCCCCACTGCGCTCGGGTCTTACGGCCCACACTTGAAGACATATTCAACACCACACCTGGCTTACGCACACTCTTATCAAGCAAAGGCAAAGACCTCTTTGCGATGTAAAAACTCCCATTCAAGTTAACATCCACAACCTTTTGCCACTTCTGCTCATCAATTTCGCGCACAGAGGTTGTAGGCCCAAGAATAGATGCATTGTTCACCACAATATCAAGGCGTCCATATTCCGATTTAATATGAGAGAACAACGCGTCCATCGTCTCGGGACGCGACACATCACAGAGGTGAATGGAGATGGCCTCGCATTCAGCCTTGAGCGCCTGAAGTTCCCCAAAAGAGCGAGCGCACGCCACCACGTGTGCCCCCTCATTGCAGGCAAGCTCCAACGCAAGCGCACGCCCAATCCCTTTGCTCGCACCTGTAATTAGAATCACATTATCTTGAAGTTCTTTACTCATAAATCACCCTATTTGTGGCTAAAAATAAAAAAGCGGACCTTGTGCAACAAGGTCCGCTTTTTATACAAAAAAACCAAGAACAAGTTCTAGAGCGTGATGGAGAAAGAGCTGGTTGAAGAAAAGCGAAGTAGAAAGCGTGGAGTTTACGGAGCAAAAACCAAGAATCGTAGCCGTGTTACATTCTGTTTTTGCGACGCCAAAATACGCGGTTTCTACGAGCTTTTCCCAACAGATCCTTCTTTATTGCGCTCTAAATTAGAACAACACGTTCTCATCAGATGCGATGGCATATGGCCAGCGGATCTGGTTGTAGATATCGCTCTTCTTACCAAGCATGCGACGCATACCCACGCGCATGTCATAAATAAGAGCAGTCACCTCGTGGAGAGACTCACGGCGCATATCCACAAAACGCTGGAACTCCTTGAGTGTGCTGTCCACTTCCTTGGTCTCGCTGGTTGCACCACCAATAAGACGGTCGAAACGCTCAAGGTAAGAGTCCGCAAAATCGATATCTGACTTCTGCTCCTTGAGGTAGGTACACATCTGGTCCACAGCCTGAAGGAGAAGTTCCTGATCCCAGTACATCACGCGAGACTGAGGGAAATCAACCGCACCAATGCTCCTGAGCTCACGCTGAACTTCACGCAATGTAAGCGCAATGCTCTTGTATGCGATACGAGCTTCCTTCTCTTCTTGCCTCCACTTGATATGATGCGTTTCGCTCAAATCAATGGCTTTATTCCAGCGCGTCATCACCTTACGAGTGGGTTCTTCGTAGAGCTTGGTATACTCGGCTTGAGGGTTCTGCTCAAACACGTGCAGACAATCAGCGAGGCAGGTTTCAAGTTCAATGATATTGGCGTTTGGCATGGCGCTATTTAACCTTATGTAAAAATGTAGAGTACGGATTTAACCTTGATCTATCAGGGTATCAGTGACACGCGGAACATCATGACGCAGACGCATACAAGAGTGCAAAACAACAGGATTTTATCGTGACAGGTGCAGCACCTGTTGCAAACACATAAGAATCCGCGCGCTCCTTACCTCGCTGTATATTCCACAGAATCCCCGATTGCTCAAGTCACTTCACTCTTTTTTCTTGTCTATAAATGGCAGTGGAGGTGTTCGTTTATCCTGAACCTGAGGGTAGCCATCTGATTGACGCAACACATTCGATGCCCCTGGCATGTCATACTTGAGCGGAATCATCACCTCAAAGCGTGTCCCTTTTCCATGCTCACTGTACACACGGATATCTCCCCCAAGAGAGAGCAAAATATCACGCGTAATCGACAACCCCAGGCCTGACCCTTCACCCCTCTTCTTGGTCGTGAAAAACGGCTCAAAGATATGGGGCAACACCTCATTGGACATGCCCTCGCCGCTATCCTCCACAAACACAAGCACCGCCTGAGGAAAAGGCAACGTCCCCACACGGATAAAGTCCTCGGTCACATCACCATGCTCCAACGCCTGCGATGCGTTCACCAACAGGTTCAAAAACACCTGACTCAACTTGTTAGCATCACTGAACACCTGCGATACCTGATTATACGCCGTCTCCAGCGTTGCTCGATACTTGATCTCATGCCTGACAAGGTTGAGCGTGGAATCCAGCAGCGTAGGAATATCAACCCACCCAAACTCAGGACCAGAGTCATGCGCAAAATACCTGAGATCCTTCACGATCTGGTGAATTCTCTGCATCCCCGACAGGCTACGATCCAACAAAACATCAAGGTCCTGATACATATAGTCAAGCTCATGCTCCTGCCTCAGCGTTGAAAACACATGCGCGTCTTCTGGTCTTGAAAAGCGCCCTTCACATTCGCTCATAAACTGCTGAAACGTCTGTGAATACTCGGCCATCACGCTCAAGTTACTGATCACAAAGCTCGCAGGGTTATTAATCTCATGCGCAATCTGCGCGGCAAGATGACCCACGGCAGCAAACTTCTCTGCGTGAACCAACTGCTCCTGCGCATTTTGCAATGTCTGATACGCATCATCAATCTGCTTGAAATGTCTCGCATTCTCAAGACTTGAACCAATCAATGACCCCAACGCAAAGAGCGCTTCTGCACCCAGCATCAACGCGTCCGATGCCTGTGGCGCAAGCTCTGCCACCACAAAAATTCCCAGTGGGTCTGTCCTCCCCCAAATAGGCACGAAAAAGACCAGCCCCTCCTCCATCCTGTGCCACAAAGGATCAAGACCAGGAAACTCTCCCGCCAGTGGTTTTCGCCTGAATAACACAGGGTGACGCTGCCCAAGCACACGCACCCAGGACTGGTCCATCTGTGGCCCAAGACACACCAATAACCTGTCCGCTGAAGCCTGCTCCAACACATTGAGCTGACATCGACTCAGGTCCAATCCCTCCGAACTCTCCTGATATACCCGCTGAACTACATCAAGATGAGAATCCACTCCGTCAATCTCACTCTCGGAAAAGAGCGTGTCCAACCCCTCGGATAGTTGTCCCTCCCCTGGCTCCAACTGCAAATAAGCCACCGCGCCAAGATGACAGGCATCCAGAAACAACTCCATCGCCTTGGCAATAATAGCGTGCTCATCCAATGTGCCACCAAGCGCATGAATGAAACGATAAAGATCCCGCAACTCCCTGCCCAACAACCGACGCTGCTCAAACGACTCCATGCTCCTCTTGAAGCGCTGAAGAATACTATCCAACAACATCGAAAGTCGCTCGACCTTCAACTCATCACGTAACCAGTCCCAGTGCACCACATCATAGGCACCAAGCTCCAGCCACGTTAAACGATCGCGACGACCCTGCATCGTGGTCTGAAAGATAACCACACATAAATCAGGAGAATGTGTCTGCACATTCTCCACCCACAGCATCGGGTCATGCTCTAGCAATAGCTCGTCGACCAACCAGACATCAAACTCTCCATGCCCAAGCTCAAGACACGCGAGCTCCAAACTATGTTGCCAGCTCACTCGCCAGATTCCTCGCGCTCCCTCCAGAGGCTTCAGCCTCTCCATATTCTCTTCCGCCAAGGATACCA
>CATLTV010000399.1 GCA_950059285.1 uncultured Pseudomonadota bacterium
TGGGTTCATTTCACTCTTCCTTGTCTAAATTCCATCCTCATTCTAACATCTTTTGGCTTCAACTGCGTAACTCCTATGGTGAAATAGACGTACGTCATTATCAAAACCTCTGGCGCTTTCGTGTGCAAAAACACCACATCTCACGCGCACGACCTGCCGGACGTTTTGACGACTGCACCTATGACTGGTTTGTGGCATGGACAGGTCAACAGGAAGGAGTTCTTGATATTGAGTTCAGTGTACATGCAGGCCGCTGGAATGTACGCGCAATTAATACCTCCGATTACAAGACACCACCCACCGAACTTGCAGGTCAACAAGGCGCAATTATCGCAGGATACAATGATCAGGGAGACGCCTTTATTCTTGTACGAGAAGGTCAGGTGCTCACGGATCACACTGTATTAAAACTTGATACCCCCACTCTTCGACACGACACACTGGAAGCCCATCTGTTCTTTGCAGACCCATCATCCACACCATCCAAGCCATGGATAGCTCACGGCGTGATTACACGTCAGAAAGGTGAACACACCTGGCACATGGATGAAGCCACATACACCCTGTGGAAGATTTATGGGTCACGAGGCAAAACATCACGTACACTTTCAGACAAGTTTTTAACATACACCAGAGCTTTTATCGCGTCTGCAAGCGAACGTCTCGAACGCGATACACGGATTGAACAGGCCGGGCGTAGTTGTGTCATCAGAGAGATTGACACCACACGTGGCAACATTTTAATTGATGGCGGCGACGGAGGATTCAGCCCACGTCGCATCAGTCTTACAGACCTCACATGGGCCATGCTTGCCGAGCAAAGAGCACTCGAACTGGGTCGAGAACATGCTGATGAGAGCCTGTACACAAGCCTTCGGTATCTTGTCGGAACACCCAAAAAATCAACTCGTTACATTGATGGCCCCTGGGCGCTTTTTCTCGTTCAACAACTCTCAACTATTTAATGTCCATAATTACTCCAAACCTGTTGAAATGTACTTCGTATTTTAAAAAGTCCTATCCATACTTTGAATGCTTCTTTTTGACTTATTGTACTACACGCATCTATCGACAAATGCCAAAACAATAGAAATAAAATAAATTATTTCAATAACTTAAGTCAATCAAGGGCTTCTGTGAGGAATCTGATGTGTTTATTGCCAAGAGTCTTTTCCTGTAATAAAAAGCCAGGCATCGAAACCCAGTTGGTGAGACGATATACGCTTTGCCACAGCAATCTGTTCAGTTGAGTTATGGAGATAAAAAAATGAGGGTGTTGAAGACTTATCAGGCTGTATTTTTGGTGAGCATGTGGATGCTGTTATCCTGTACAGGCTCGTCAGTGACATCAAAACAGCCCAAGGAAGACATCAAAAACGATAGTTTTGAGCACATGTGGCCTGCACACAAGCATCTGGTAATCAAAATCAGAACAGATGTGCCCACGGGTGATGTGTTGATCGCCACAGGGGTAGGTAAGTTTGATTATGCTGTGGACTGGGACAATGACGGCGTGTTTGATGAACAGGGGTTGAGTGGTAATACATTCCATCAGTACGGTCGTCCTGGCACATATACGATCAGGCTTGCTGGCAAGATTCCCCACCTCACATTTTGTCGTCAACACAAGTCCGATGGGTCCCATGTTCTTTATGAGACATTTGAGCGCACGCTAGTGGATGTTGTGCAGTGGGGAGCTATTCAATGGGAGAGTATGGAGGGCACGTTTGCAGATTGTTATGATCTGGAAACATGGACAGCGCATGATACGCCTGATATTTCGGGTGTGCAGAGTATGAAATTTACATTCATGAACGCTAACAAGTTTAATCATCCCATTGGAGACTGGAACACATCCAATGTGACCACGATGGTCGCAACATTTTCCCTGGCATTCTCCTTTAATCAGCCTCTCAATACGTGGGATGTCAGTCGTGTTGAAAATATGACAAATATGTTTGCATTCACGAACAGTTTTAACCAGCCACTTGATGCATGGGATACCTCACGTGTCACCAGCATGTATCGCTTATTTTTTTCTTCAGAAATATTCAATCAGCCGCTTGATACATGGAATACCTCACGTGTCACTGACATGCAGCATATGTTTTTCGGTGCAGCATCGTTCAATCAACCTCTGGATACATGGGACACATCCAATGTGACCACGATGAAGAGTATGTTTGCAGGCGCGCTTTCTTTTGAGCAGTCTTTGGGTCAATGGGATATATCCAACGTCAATACAATGGATGATATGTTTGATCATACAGGCATCTATAGCACAGGTCATTATGATCGCACACTGCTTGGATGGTCTTCACAACAAAGTCTACCCAAGAATATCAAGCTTGGTGCACATGGTGCATCATACTGTGCAGGAGAAACAGCACGAAACGAGCTCATCAACACACATGGTTGGGAAATTACAGGAGATAAAAAGGAGTGCTTCAAATCATCGTCAACCTCAACCCCTCATTCACTCACCAGTGAAATACCTTCACAAGATCACTTCGTGATCGTTGTACATAGTACGGATCAAGAAGGAAAAGTCATGATCAATACAGGAGAAGGCGAGTTTGATTATGCTGTGGACTGGGACAATGACGGCGTATTTGATGTGCACGGGTTAACACGTGACAGTGTGCACAAGTTTGGTGCTCCTGGTACATATACAATCAGACTTGCTGGCAAGATTCCTCACCTCTTTATGTGCTCTGAAGAGCATTCTAAACTTCCAAATCAACAGCTGACGGATATCATCCAATGGGGTGACATCCCATGGAGGTCCATGCGTGGCATGTTCAGATGGTGTAATACTCTTGAGCGCTGGACTGCACTGGACTCACCAGATCTGTCCAATGTGACCGACATGAGCTATACATTCGCCTTGACAGATAACTTCAATCAACCTCTGGATACATGGGATGTAAGTCATGTGACAACGATGGAGTCCATGTTTTCGGTTGCTAAAAATTTTAACCAACCTCTGGACACCTGGAATGTCCACAATGTCACATCCATGAAAAATATGTTTTATGGTACACTTAATTTCGACCAGTCACTTGGCACGTGGAACATTTCGAAGGTAACAGATATGAGTCGCATGCTGTCTGTGTCTGCCATGGGTCAGGTCAATTACGACAGTACGCTTGAGGGATGGAGCAAGCTTGAAAACGTCCCACAAGACATTACTCTTGGTGCATATCATCAAAGGTATTGCACCTCGGAAAAAGCGCGGCAAACCCTTATTGATATGCATGGCTGGGTCATTGATGATGAGGGTAAAAACTGCCCATGATCCTGAAATAGATGCTCAAATCAAGCCACGAAAATACCTCCTTAAAATCTGGCTGTAAGGTCACACATTGAGCACGTCTTTCAATGAGCGAAAGACGTGCTCAATGCGTGACCTTACTGGTGTGATAAACCTGCTCCGGTGAAATCCTTTGAGCGATGAAATCACCATAAACCATGCGATGTTCGAAGTATGATATTTGTGGGATGCCAGGATAATCATACTCATTTACCTTTCTTAATACGACAGCACAGAGATGGACTCCATGTTCAGGAGCCATGAATACATGCGACGATTGCAAGCGTTGTGATGAATGCATGGTCACGCCCTGAGCCAGAGGCACTTTAGAGCGTAATAAAGAAGGATCTGTTGGGAAAAGCTCGTAGAAAGCGCGTATTTTGGTGTCGCAAAAACAGAATGTAACACGGCTACTATTCTTGGTTT
>CATLTV010000400.1 GCA_950059285.1 uncultured Pseudomonadota bacterium
CCGCCCCTTTGTCTTTTTCATTAGAGTGTCAATCTGAGCGCAAGCATTGCGCCTACTGGGACCGCGTCGCGCACGACTTTGGGGGCGAGCGCGTTGGCGTGGACTTGCAGGTGTGCGCTCAAGGGGAGTGAGGGGTGTTCAAGTGATGCGCCTGCGAAGACAGTGCCAAGGAGGAGCATGTTTCTGGCGTTGACATCATCAGGAGTGCTGCCATCGCATGTGGCGGGTTGCTCGTCGTAAATGAAGTCATCTTCACAGGTGGTGCCCATGACACGACGTGCCCAGTAGCGCGGATAGTTTTGAGCCATCATGCCGCCATTGATCGAGAGCCAGGGTAGCAGGGAGTAGAAGCCTTGCACGCCGCCTTTGGCGACCCAGAAGAAGTCGGTGTCGCTCTCCTGTTCGCGCTCCACTGTGGGTGGCAAGCGAGTCTCGGAGCCATCGATATTAATAAGGACCGTGGTGGTCGTGATCTGTGTGGTGCGTCGATAGTTGGACGTGCCAAAGTCGCCTTCAGCGATGAATCCAATGCCCGTTTTGCGATTGCCAGCGAGTATGAATCTGGATTGCAATGAAGCGAGAAACTTGTGGGATTGAGGCCCATCAGGAGCATCCTGAGGAGTCATATCACTTGTGGCGGTGGTCCATGTATTGTGACTGTATGTGCCACCAAGACCAAGTTCAAGACGTTTGCCGATGCCAAAGCCAAGGCGAGCGTGCATGGTGCGATCATGGATGAGGTGCCCGAGCGCGGCGCGTTCTTCGTTGGTTTCGCCTGGTTGGACATAACTGTAGGAGAAGCCACCTTGAAGAGAGAGCTTGCCCTGTTCGGTCATTGTGCCGATGGACTTTGGACCTTCAGGGGCAGGTAATCGAGCCTGTTGTGTGACCACGTATTGTGTTTCGGTACGTTGTCCCACGGGGACGAGGCATGCGAGGAGCGCAGGGCTCAGCAGAGCAACACCAGCAAGTGTGGTAAGGGAGCGTGAAGATGAGGGGGAGACCTGACGCATACAATTCACCATTCAGAGGAGGCCATACCATTGAAATTACAAGTTTGGACGCAAGGCGACGTCAAGATATTCAAACTTTTGATGGATACCTTTTCAAACTTTGATGCGAGATGCAAGAGGTTTTTTTTTTTTTTTTTTTTGTGTTCAAGTTGTTGTTTTTATTTTGTTTTTGGGCTTGGTATGAGCGTGGTCTTTGCATCCTGAAGCACATGTGCAGAAGCGCGAAGCGTGAGTGCATCGGGGATATCGGGCAGTGGAAGTGAGAGGCCTTCAATGGAGAGTTGCACGACAGGTTTTTGCTTTGATTTCGAGAAGGTAAGCGAGAGGCTTCCTTCTTTGATCGGTGTGCTCTCCCACAAGAAAGTTTGGTCAGGGAGGATCGTGCGTGTTTTGACGAAGGCACGGATGGTGGTGTTTTCTGGATCCTTGAATGCCTTGTTGAGATCAAACACGTAGGGGGAGTTGAGGTTGAGCAGGTGGAATGGTTTGTACAGGAGCACGGAAATAGCAACGTTGTCCGTGACTTCAAGGGTGAGGTGGTAGACCTCATGTGTCTGATTATAATAGGCAAATACACTTGATGCTGAGAGCAGTGCTGTGTTGCCAGCGGTCAACTCCAGGGAGCCCGTGTGGAAGCACCCCACTGAGCCAAGGTAAGGCGTGGGGACAGGGCTTTGTTGTGAGGATGGTGCTGTATCGAGCGCGAGTTTTAATGGAGGTTGCTGTGATACAATGGAGAATGGGGAGGGTGTGACCGTAAATTTTCTGGGTTCGCTGTGGATAGGTTCTTCAACGGTCAGGGGTGCGTCTTGAGGGAGTGCCGTAACAGGAAGCAGGAAGGAGAACGTGACAGGTTTTGACTTGCCGTGGCGTTCTTCTGTGGTAACGGCTTGAATGAGGATCCCTTCATGACAGAGGGATGTGTAGGCCGAGAGCACGGGGAGTGTGTTGTTATCTGCGAGCGTGATCGTGCCTATCTGGGTTGCTTTTTTTTGTTGCAGCTCTTTTGACTGCATCAGCAAGGACGCAGGGCTTCGCAACCCAACAGGTTGAATTGAGGGTTGCTTTTGTGATGTTTTGGAGGGTTGTGTGGCGGTGTCTGGCTTCTTTTTATCGCAGGCGGATAGAGCGACAGACACCACCAGGAACAGTAAAACGTACTTCATCGTGGGAAGAACTCCCAGTCACCAACAGGGCGTTTTTTCGAGGCTTGAGCCACCATTACAGCATCGATAATGACGATAGGCCAGAGGATCGCAAACATACCGCAGGTGAGGATCATACCAGCGATGATAGCGATGCCTTTTCCTGTTTGTCCAAGCACGATATGGCCTGCGCCAGGGAAAAAGATGCTGAGAACGATCGCGACGATATCGTTGTTATCCAGTTGGTTACTGGTCGTCATGGCGTTTGGTTGGTAGACGATGTTGTGCTGTGGATTTGGGTTTGAGGAGTAGGGAGGTTGTCCCTGTGGTTGTTGGTAGCCACTTGGCGTGTAACCTTGTTGTTGTGGCTGTTGTTGGTAAGGAGGTTGTCCCTGAGGCTGTTGCTGTCCTTGAGGTTGTTGCGGGTTGACAGTGCCATCAAAAGGAGCGGTTCCCCAGTTGTCATCATCCTTGTAGATGGGTTTGGGTTCATGCTTGGAGTCCCAACTTTCACCAGGTTCAGGAAGGTCTGTGTTCCAATCGTTGCCAGGCTTGTTGTTATTGTTGTTCCACTGATCATCAGACATGTGCGGTCCTTGTTTTTAAGTGGTTGTATTATATTGTGAAAGTGTCTTTCTTGGTTCCTGTAATAGCCTCAATGTCATGGATACTTTTGGGGCATTCATGGGTGAGGACCTCCACGCCATTATGGGTGATCAGGATGTCATCTTCAATGCGCACACCTTGACCTCGTAAACCAGCAGGGACGTGTTCTGATTCCAGAGGAATATAAAGTCCTGGCTCAATGGTCAAGACGTGACCTGGTGAGAGTTGCACAGATCCCTGAGCGTTGTAGTAAGGGGAGGTGTCATGGACATCGATGCCAAGCCAGTGTCCAAACCCATGTGGAGAGTAGAGCTTGTGTGATTTTTTGGCCAGAATATCTTCGGTATCACCTTTGAGGACGCCGAGGTCTTTGAGGAGTTCGACGCTACGCAGGGCGTAGAGGTTTGAGATCTCTTCAAATGTGGGGTGTTTGGCGCAGGCATCAATAAGTTCTTGTTGTAGTGAGAGCACTGCCTGATAGAGGTCACGTTGTTCAGGTGAGAACTTACCGGAGACGGGCCATGTGCGTGTAATATCAGAGGCGTAGTAGTTGTATTCACAGCCTGCATCAACAAGGAGGAGGTCGCCATCTTTGAGCGTGGCCTTGTTCTCGGTGTAGTGCAAGATGTTGGCGTTGTTTCCGCCCGCGACGATGGTTTCGTAGGCGGGAGCTGTGGCGCCGTTGTACTGGAAGTGAAACTCGATGAGCGCCTGGATTTGGTATTCTTCAAGGCCCGTGCGCGTGTGTGCCATGGCGAGCGCGTGTGCCTTTGCTGCGATGGAGCAGGAGGTGCGCATGAGGGTGAGTTCATGTTCATCCTTGATGGCACGCATCTGATGGATCAGTGGGGCAGGGTTGTGGACTTCCTCTGGAGCGTAGGCAAATTTGTGGTGATTGGTGCGCATTGAGGAGAGGGTGTGATCGATGATCGCATCAAGGTCCGTGCGTG
>CATLTV010000401.1 GCA_950059285.1 uncultured Pseudomonadota bacterium
TTCTTGGTTTTTGCTCCTTAAACTCCACGCTTTCTCCTTCGCTTTTCTTCCAACAGCTCCTTCTCCATCACGCTCTAAGAACGCAATAAAGAACTATTCGGAGAGTTCTTCAGTGGGCGGAGGTTGATTCAGGATACGCATCATATCCGCTGCGTTCACCTGTTCGCCCATGCCAAGAAGTTCAACGCCTGCTTGTGAGGTAAACTCCACATAATTGTCGGAGGCAGGTGCAGCGAGTAGTCCTGCATCATCAAGACCACGTATGGACTCAAGCAGGTGGGCCAATTCTTTTGAGACTGGGCAGACAGGCTTTTGCTCGCACACCATCGCGATGTGAACGCCCATGGAGAGGTTGCTCTGTCGTGTGATGCTCCCGACCACCATCCATGCAGCACCTGGGGAACGTGTCGTTTGTGTCTGACTTAATTGATTAAACTGTTCCGCAAGTTGTTGAAGCTCTGGATACTGTGCACCATACTGTCCGAGGATTTGCTTGACGATGGCCCCCACGGGAAGTCGCTGTTCTTCCCAGCGGCCTTGAGAACGACCAAGGCGAATATCCATCCCATAAGGTGTGTGCCCAACCCATTTCCAGCCCGTGAATGATCCTGGTGAGGACTGATAACCAAGTCCTCTGCCCATGGTGCGTGTGGCGGCAAGTTGCAAGGCCATGGCGACATCAAACGCGGGGGACTCACCTGCATCATTGCCTGTGACGAGCATCGCCCCAAGCGGAGGATAAATGGAGTTGGGCGACAAGCCAGGATCAACGGTAAACTGAAATCGTGCAATTTCATACGATGGGAAGTTTTCGATCGCAGGAGAAAACGCCTCGACATAGACGAGCGCATCGGGCATCTGGCCAGGTTTTCTGTGGACGAGAAATGTGCTCTGTCGATCCGTCACGTATTGCCATTCATCAAAGACGAGTGGGACTTCGGCGACAAACAAGCTGGCCAGAGGAATCTTCTGATAACTTCCACTCTGAGCGAGCGCCTGATTTTCATCACCCGTGGGAAGTTCCTCACCTTCCTGAGCCTGATTGATAGCGTCCTCAAAGCTGTCTGAACCTTCGGGGTTGGCACCACCTTTTTTGGCATCCAGTTCGGGAAAGGGTTGAACTGGATCAAAGGTGGGGTACGGGGCCTGACGAGGCCCGTCGGGTCGTTCGCAAGCAGGCAGCGCCCACAGAGCAAACAAAATCAACACTACAATCAAACACTTACACTGAAATCGCATTATCATTCTGCCTCCTCTGCCGACGCGGTGTCGGCCTGACGAGAAGCCTCTTCACGTGCAATTTCCTCGTAGACGCCCGCCTTGAGCCAGGCGGCAGCGAGCGGGACGAACAACCAGCTCTCGGGCTTCTCGATACGAGAGACTCCAGGGGGAAGATCGCGCATGACATCAACAGCCATGTAGATATTTGCGCCATCACCACTGCCCTCAGTGGGTCGCTCGGGGAGCTCTCCAAAGATGATTTGTTCACCATGAAGAGAGGCTTCCTTGCGCCATTGTTGGAGTTGTGCCGTGGTGTCTCCAGACTCAAACAGAGAGACGGCACACATGGCGCGAGCAGGTTCAAGGTTGATGAACAGTCCAGTGTCAAAGCCGCAGTGACGGAGTAAAATGGCGAGCAAGAGGGACTTGGAGTCCATGTCCCCTTCGCGGTGTAACAAGGTGTGGACAGGAGGTTTTTGGCCTCCACGTGGTTGGCTTGGCGCAGTGGATGGTATGCCTTGCACGAACCTCGAAATGTAATCCACCAATGCGAGTCGGCCCGAGAGCGTGGAGGTATCGGTAAAGCTTCTGTCCTTGAGGAGTTCAGCGAGTGGTTTATGCGCCTTGAAGTCGTGCATGGCAATCGCACACTGGAGCAACTGATGATCAAGCAAGGGTTGCTCGGCGAGTTTGGAGCCGTCGGAGGATACGGGGACATCGCCAGAGCTCTCCTCGGCGATCCAGATAGGTCGAGGTGTGCCCCAGACAGTCTGATCGGAGGTTGCAAATGCAGGGTTCTGAAGCTGTTCTGTGAGTGGTTTGATGTAGCCCTTGAGGCGTTCGTTTCCAGCGTGCAGGAATCTGGATGCAGCGGCGGTCTGTCGATCGAAGCCAACATCGACCATGGCTTCACCACCTGCATCATCAAGACGCCATCGGTGTCGTGTCCAGAGCAGATCAATGACTTCACCTGAATCGGAGTACCAGCAGCGGCCAATATCCCAGAGATCGCCCTCGCCATCCTCGGAGCCCGAACCATAGGAACCGCTTCTACGACCACCAGACAGGCTACCTTCGGGGCGCAGGCGACTATCGAGCCAGATCAAGGCGCGTTTGCGGAGCAACCTGTCACGCTCGCGCAGCAAGTCAGGAGGATCATTGAGAGTTCCGTCCTGTTCCTCGGAGGTTGATGCGCTTGATTTTTCGGCAGGCTCATCATCGATATCGACAAACCACGTGCCCTGTACGCCACCTTCTTGAGGATCGAGCGGTTCGGGTTGAGAGGAGGAGACCTCTTGTTCATCACCCCAATCGTCGTAACGTGCGCGAAGTCGGTCATGATAGAGGACGCGCTCGATGTAGACGCGACAGAGTCGAAGAAGGAGCTCTGGACCATCGCGATGGAGGGCGCGCGCTGCACCCGTTCCGCCTGGTTGAGGGTCGTAGAAATAGAACCCTTCATGCGGAGCAAGTTCGGCATCGGGTGCAGGGTTCCGAGCGTCCATATGAATGGCGACCTCAATGGAGGATGTCGCGCCACGATAGATGGAGGGAAGGACAGCACGCATGGCGGCGGCGATCAAGCGAGCCTCTTCAAGGCGGAGCTTTGGCGCAGGTTCTTCGTGTTCGTTGTGCATGGCGATAGGGTTTGGGTAGAGCGCCATGCCCATGGTGTGGAAGGTGCGCAAGGAGAGCTTGCGTTGTGCAGGGTCAAAGAGGAGGCGTTGACGGATGTCACCGTGTTTTTCATCCAGTCTGAAGGTCGCGATGGCATCGATGATACAACTCATGGACGCGAGCGCGGTGGCGATGGGATAATCTCCAATAAGAAGAGGCTCGGAGACGGGGAGTTCTTCGCGACGAGAGCAACGGGCAGTCATCGCAGGATGGTAAGGGGTATGGTGACGTTCGAGGGCTTCTTCTTCGGAGCAATGGTAGACCCAGATGCGACGACGAGGGCTTGAAATGCCATCGCCAAGGTAGGGCTCCACGAGGATATCGTTGGAGATGAGGTCTTCGTTGGACTCTTCGTCGTGGACGCCATGAGCGACGACCACAAAGCGTCCCTGAGCATGTTCAAAGATGCGTCCGATGTAATAGATGTGGTGGGCGCCCGAGGAGTCGGCGGTATCAATGAGGTTGAGGTTTGTACGGTCACGAATGGAGACCTTGTCACCCGAGGAGAGCTCGACCTGAGAGACACGTGGTGGGAGCAATGGCGAGGATGTCTGTGTGCGCTGTCGTGAAGAGGGCGAGTCCGAGGCGATCGCACGTGAGGTTGCGCGCACATAGACGTTATGTTCGTAGCTCTGGACATCGGGGTTGAGATCGACGCGTTCCTCGCTCATCAACATGCCAGAATCGGCAAGGCGAGTGAGGACTGTAGAGATGGGATTCCCAAAGATGTCGAGGACATCCTTCACCTCGACCCAGT
>CATLTV010000402.1 GCA_950059285.1 uncultured Pseudomonadota bacterium
CCTTGTGATGGAGCGCCCCCGCGGGTTGCTGCGTGATGAGTGGGCAGCAGATGGACGCGCGGGTAAACGACGCGCTCAAAAACTCTCGTTTACGCTTGATATGGCGGAGCCTTACGCATCCCAACTCAAGCAAATGCCGCTGTCCACCGAGTACATTGGCTCCACGCGCGCTGCGCCCAAGAGCACCACGCTGCTCTCCATGGATGGCGCTCCCGTGGTGTACGCGCGTCAGGTTGGCAATGGCAACGTGATCACCGTGGACTTTGATCTTGGTGAACAGCTCGTCGCGATGCAGCAGGGCAAACCACGCGAAGATATGATGGTCGAGGCCGCCAATCCTGGCGATGATGGTGACCTGCCTCCCATCACACGCGATCTGGTGATGGATGAGCAGCTCATTGGCGCAACCGTGCCTTACGCCGACCTGCTTGAGCGCTTCATTATGCACGGTGTGATCCTGCGTTACATGCCTGCACCTGTCATGTGGTACTATCCCGATAACGCTTATGGCGTGGTGGTCTCCATTCATGAGGACAGCTCGCTTGGCGATCGTGGTGGTTGGATGCTTGATCATGAAAATGATCAGAAGTCGCTGTCATCTCTACTGACCAGCATCGATTCAGGACTAACCGCATCTGGCGCGGCGACCTTACACAGAAAAGGTGGTGATATTGGCCTGTTGTGGAGAATGCCAAACACACCCGCGCAACAACTTGAGCATCTTGGTGTCGGGGAGTTTAAACCTGTTGCACGCCCCATCACGCTAAAAAAACAACTGTCTCAACTCAAAGACACCTTACCCGTGAATTACGTGCGCACCGTGCGCAGCATGAATGGCTGGTGGAACCCTTCATGGAGCGAGCCATTTTCTCAAATGGCCAAACAAAATCTGAGGTTAGACCTTAGCTATGAAGTCCCTCGCACAGCAGGTTACGCCTGGGGCACAGGTTTTCCATTCCTTACAATGAGCGAAGAAGGCGTGCCTTATGGCGTGCGAGAGATGCCCGTCATCTATCCAGACCGCTCCTCTGAAGGCGCAGACCTCCTCAAACTCCTTGAAGAGAGCCAACAGGGACAACACATGGCGATGGCCATCTCCATGTCTCCTTCAAGCTTTGCAAGTTATCCCGATCTCGACAGGTTCAATCACTGGCTCGAACTCTTTGATCACATCCGCGAACATGGTCACATCATGACCAGCGCATACAACCTTGATGTCTATCTTCGACGCAGGAGAGCCTCAAGCTTGCGCAGCCGCGTGGTCAAGGATGCGCGACTCCCATCGGACTCAAACTCGCTGCCCACGTTGCAAGAAGAAGCGCTTCGAAAGCGCAATGAAAAGAACAAGGATGCATCTCCCAGCAGCAGCAGTACATCCTCATCGAGCACGCGTGCACACATGATGCGTGTGACCGTCGAGGCCAAGGCCCGAGGCATGGCGCTCAGCGTCCCGATGATGATTGATGGAAGGACCTTCCACAGCGCACGTTTACGTGCAAACCGAGCAGGCAAAGACAGCTCATCATCGCGCATTGAAACCTCCGAAGTGCTCCTGACTGGATTCCCCAAAGTCAGGATTCCTGTCGCGCGAGGATTCAGCACCATCGATATTTATTACACCACTCAGGAACCCTAAGAGCACCTGGTCCACCCACCAGCTCAGAGAGAATCACGACCATGCAACGACAGACCTTGTTTAGAGCATTAAAATGGGACCTGCTCGCCATCGCAGCGCTCATCGTCGTGGTGGTCGTGTACAGCCTCGTGGACAGACCATATCTGCGACAGGCTGACGAGAACATCTCCGAGGGGAGTCGCCCACCCGATCGCACCGAGGGTGATATCCTGTTATTGCTCCCCGATGTCCCCGCTGCATCAGCCACACAGCTTGGAGAGCTTGATTGTAGTTACGGTTGGTTCAACGCCATGTGGCAGCACTACGGAAGCTTTGCCACATCCATGAGTCGAAACCTCAGCCCCGAAGCGCTCGCAGGTCGAAGTGTGGTCATCGTGCCGCGTCGAGTCGCCGAATCTTTGCCTGCCACAGGAATCAGCGCTCTTGCAGGTTTTGTGCGTACGGGCGGCCAGTTAATCATTGAGCAACCTGGTCCTGGCTGGGAAAATCTCACGGGCATTGCCACACCCAAAAAGAAGCGCACCGCGCGCAAGATCACATCCACAGAAGGGCTTGAAGTTCATGGTCCAATGCGTAAGCACCTGCCCAATGTACCGCTTGTTGGCGAGGTTCAACTGACGCCTGCGCAGGACATCTGGCCCAATGGTCCGACGCTCATGGAGATTGACACCCAACCTGGACTGCTGTGGCGAAAAGAAGGCAAAGGCGGCGTCTACACGCTCCTCTTTGATCTGGGCTGCACATCCACAGCGATTCAACAGGGCGCACCTGATCCCGCGACCCCCTTTGCCAACCCACCTGAGGAGCTTGTAAAAAGCTCCACCAGAATGTTCAGCGAAGATCTAAAAACATCACGCGTCCCCTACGCTGATTTGCTTGAGCGCGCCGTACTTGAACACCTCTCCACAAAACGTCCATTACCACGCCTGTGGCCCTTTCCTGGCAAAACCTCGGGTGCGTTACTCGTCTCGCACCCTGCACAGGAAGACACGCGCGCTGCCATTGGCTACGCCGAATGGAGTCGCAAACAGGAAGGCGTCTCCACCGTGTTCCTCGCTGTGGACAACGTCAACCCCACACAACTTGCGCTGTTTGAAGAGGCAAATGCCGCGCTTGGCTTGTTGTGGGTTCGTGGAGAAGAGCGCTCTCCCCTCGTTGAATCGATGGGCGTGGGTGGATTGCAACCTCTTGAACAAGAACTCAACCTGAGCGAACAGGCACGACAATTTGAGCAACTCCTCCCCAATCAAAAGAGCGTCTTGATGACACATGTCGAGGGTGGACTCTTTACCGATGACTGGAGCACCACGTTCAAACAACTTGCAGCCGCGCAGGTCAGACTGGACAACAGCCTTGGGCCAAGTAACGAGGAAGAGCACGGTTACCTCTTTGGCACAGGTTTTCCATTTTACCCTCTTGATGAGCGTGGACTGGTCTTACCACTGCTTGAGCTTCCCTATTTGCTTCAGGAAGACAGCCTGTCCTACAAGCGACTTGAACGCCTGCTGGTCAACAGTCAAAGTTACTTCCACCAGAGCATCTCCATTGCAGTGCCATCACACGCCATGCGCACCAGTCCTGGCGCAGGTACGCTCCTCGGTTTACGCGATGCCCACAAGCTTGCCAGAGAGCACAACCACTGGATTGCCACCGAGCAAGAGTTGCTGGAGTTTTTGTACGCGCGCCGACAATCCGTCATGACTAGCCGATGGAACGAGACGACACAGCGCCTCACCATTTCAGTCAACCTGCTTGGCTCTACTAGCCGAACCATCACAGATGGCGCGCTGCCAGGCATTGCATTCCCTCGCACCTTCAACGGCCACGAGATTGATAAGGTGGTGGTCGATGGAGAAGAGGTCTCATTACGCAAGCTAGCCACAAGTGGTCCAAGCATTGAGAGGATTCTCTCCACAGGCCCGGGACGCCACACCATTTCAGTGTATTATGCACTGCCAAAGGCACCAGAACCGATTGAATAGCTGAAGCAATGCTCAAAAAAGAGGAGGGG
>CATLTV010000403.1 GCA_950059285.1 uncultured Pseudomonadota bacterium
TGTAATCTGTAGCGAGTGCGATCTCGCCACC
Source organism: uncultured Pseudomonadota bacterium (assembly GCA_950059285.1). Lineage (GTDB taxonomy): Bacteria > Myxococcota_A > Bradymonadia > Bradymonadales > Bradymonadaceae > CATLTV01. The sequence continues at coordinate 32 of CATLTV010000403.1, forward strand.
AAGGTTCAGGATCTTGCGCGCTGGAGCGAGTGTGTCGAGTGTGCCAAGGTAGAGGTTGACGGCGGGCATGAGTACGCCAGTGACGCCAGCTTCGACCATGGCTTTGAGCTCATCATCAGGTGTGTGCTCAAGATGGTCTGCGCTTGTCGCGCCGACTTCAGCGGCCAGTCGTGTGGCCCCAAACGAGACGATTTCATCGGCGTGAATGCGTGGAGTGAGGTTGTATTTCTTACCTGTTTCAAGCACTTTGCGGGCTTGCTCCACGGTAAATGCGCCTCGGTCGCAGAACACATCACAGTAGGTTGCCAGGTTTTCCTCGGCGACCTTGGGGATCATCTCTTCGCAGACAATGTCGACATAAGCGTTTGGATTGGCTTTGTATTTTGGTGGGATTGCATGTGCGCCAAGGAAGCAGGGGATGAGCTCGCAAGGAATCTCTGCATTGGCGCGATTGATGGCTTGAAGTTGTTTGCGTTCGTTGGGCCAGTCAAGGCCATAGCCGCTCTTGACCTCGATGGTGGTGACGCCACGACGCATGAACTCATAACAGTCGCGAAGGAGTTGGTGCATGAGCGCATCGCGCTTGGTTCTGCGGACAGCTTCCATGGTGTTGAGGATGCCACCACCAGCCTCAAGGATCTCGACATAGGCTTTGCCAGCGTTGCGCATCATAAATTCATGTGAGCGCTCACCAGCAAAGACTGCGTGTGTGTGACAGTCGATGAGGCCAGGTGTACACACGCCTGTATGCATGGTGGGGAAGTTGTCCTTGCGTGTCTTCTTGGGGCGCTCCTCAAAGGGGCCAAACCAGGCGATCTTGCCGTGATCCACGAGGACGCCACCATCTTCAATGAGTCCAGTGAGTTTGGCGTCACGCGCGACGAGGTCCATGGAAGGATCGTAGTGTGCCAGGTCCTCGCTTTGCTCGGGCATGGTGAGGAGGTGTTTTGCTCGGATGAGGTATGTATCAAGTGTCTGTGTCATAGCTTGTGGTGTCTTTGTATAGAGTCCAGGGAGCGGGATAAAAAGAAGAGGAGCGCGCTGTTCATAATATGAGCAGCGCGCTCCTCTTCTTTTATGAGAAATGCAGCAGATTTAAAATGATTATTTTGAGTCGAGGTGAGGGACACGGACGCCGCGTTCTTTGGCGACTTCCTGTGCGCGCTCATATCCTGCGTCTGCGTGGCGAATCACGCCCATGCCAGGATCACTGGTGAGGACGCGTTCAAGTCGGCGAGCGGCTTCGTCGGTGCCATCAGCCACGATGACCTGGCCTGCGTGGAGGCTGTAGCCCATGCCAACGCCACCGCCATGGTGGAAGCTCACCCAGCTTGCGCCGTTTACAGCATTGATCATGGCGTTGAGGATGGCCCAGTCGGCGACGGCGTCGCTGCCATCTTTCATCGACTCTGTTTCGCGGTTGGGGCTTGCCACAGAACCACAATCAAGGTGGTCACGACCAATAACCACGGGAGCCTTGAGCTCGCCAGATTTGACCATTTCGTTGAATTTCAGGCCCGCCTTGGCGCGCTCTCCATAACCAAGCCAGCAGATACGTGCGGGGAGTCCCTGAAACGCAACCCTCTCCTGAGCCATGTCTAACCATTTGATAAGATGTTCTTTTTCAGGGAAGAGTTCCTTGAGTGCTCGGTCTGTGGCGTAGATGTCTTCGGGATCGCCCGAGAGTGCGACCCAGCGAAATGGGCCGCTACCTTCACAGAAGAGAGGGCGGATGTAGGCGGGGACAAAGCCAGGGAATTCAAAGGCGCGTGTGGCACCATGATCGTATGCGAACTGGCGTAAGTTGTTGCCGTAATCAAAGACGATCGCGCCCTTGTCTTGCATGGCGACCATGGCGTTGATGTGCGCGACCATGCCATCGAGTGATTTTTGTTCATAGGCTTTGGGGTCGCTTTCACGCAAGGCGTTGGCTTCCTCAACGCTCATATGAGGAGGATAATAACCATTGAGAGGATCGTGCGCGCTGGTCTGGTCCGTGACCACATCGGGGATGATGTTGCGCTCAACAAGTTCGGGGAGGATTTCAGCAGCGTTGCCCACGAGGCCGACACTGAGCGCCTCGCCGTTTTTCTTGGCTTCAAGAACCCACTCAAGCGCCTCATCAAGATCGTGTGTCATCTTGTCGAGGTAGCGGGTTTCGATGCGTCGTTTGATGCGATTTTCATCCACATCAATGCCGAGAAATGCAGCGTCACACATGGTCGCAGCAAGGGGTTGTGCGCCGCCCATTCCGCCAAGACCTGCGGTGAGGAGGAACTGGCCCCTGAGTGTGCCATCAAAGTGCTCGCGTGCAGCGGCAGCGAAGGTTTCATATGTGCCTTGGAGGATGCCCTGTGTGCCGATGTAAATCCAGCTTCCTGCGGTCATCTGACCGAACATCATCAGGCCCTTCTTCTCAAGCTCGCGGAAGTGCTCCCAGTTGGCCCACTTCCCCACGAGGTTGGAGTTTGCGATCAGGACGCGAGGGGCGTCGGCGTGGCTCTTAAAGACACCCACAGCTTTACCAGATTGTACAAGCAAGGTCTCGTCGTCCTCAAGTGCTTCAAGTTCGGAGACGATGTGTTCAAAGCAGTCCCAGTTACGGGCTGCTTTGCCGCTGCCTCCGTAGACAATGAGATTGTCTTGATCTTCGGCGACTTCGGCGTCAAGGTTATTCAGAAGCATGCGCAAGGCAGCCTCCTGAATCCAGCCTTTGCAGCGAAGTTCTGTGCCACGAGGTGCGCGAAGGTTGTGTTTGGTTGACATGCAGTGCTCCTTTATAATCAGTGAGGGTCTTGATGAGGGCATGAATCGCAAGAGCCGTGCTCTTCTACACGATGAGATGAGCGCCACGCTAGGTCAGATGCAGGATTGATTCAAGACGCACTGCGTCAATTTTCCTTGAATTGTATTGTAAAATCTCGTGGTTGAAGTTGTGTTTCAGGGGAACGCGTAGTACACAGAAGTTTGGGTCGAGTGTTATTTTAGATCGTTTTGTTGAGTAATATTATGGAGTCCGAAGAATCGAGAAGTGCGGAGCACATCGCCAAAAGTCACCTCAAGACATGGCTTATTGTGGTGGAGACACACCACAGGGTGTGTGCTGCTTTTGCATCAAGCCTCAAGGAGCTTGATTTGACCTCTGCACAGCATGAGCTTTTAGCCAACCTGCTCGTCGCTGAGGGAGGATTGACACAAAACCAACTCGCCGAGCTTCTCCTTGTGACCAAGGGAAATATTACGGGTTTGGTCAAGCGTCTGGAGAAGCGTGAGCTGGTGCAACGCGAGAGCGATCCTGATGATCGCCGCAAGAATAACGTGACCTTGACCAAGGAAGGGGCTCGACTTGCCAAGCTCTCTTTGGCCAAGCAGCAAGAGCTTGTGGATGGCGTGTTTGGCGAACTCTCCATGGAGGATGAGAAGCAGCTTCGAGAATATATGAAGCTGTTGGAGGTCGGGACCAAGAAGTATTCCAAATCGACAGGGTTTAGTTAATAAGATTCCATCTTATGTGATTGATTAAAAAGAAAAAGAGATGGGGCGA
>CATLTV010000404.1 GCA_950059285.1 uncultured Pseudomonadota bacterium
GGAGGCGGCGAGTGCTGATATATCAGCACTCGCCGCCTCCTGCGCCTCGCCTCTTTGTCTTTCGAGCATTTGCTAATGCGCGACAGTCAAGGATGATGTTATAGTGTCGAGTCAGTATATGTGCTGAGGCAAAAAAAACCGAAAAAAAGACCCATTTATTCGACGAGTATGTGATCTATGAGTGATTCTCCTCAACAGCCAGGTAGTGTCAATCCAGATTCAAGTCCTCAGGCGATGCAAAAGCAGGCGCCCGGGGTACGAAGTGCGCATCAGATTCCAGTGGAAGGCGTCACGCTTGCCACAGGTGATGTCATCGGTGGTAAGTTCAAGGTAAGTCGTTATCTTGGTAGCTCGGATGGAGCGGTGAGTTACCTGTGTGTGGATCAGAAGCGCAATCGTGAGAGCGTGGTCAAGGTGATTGACCTCGCCATGATGCCCAAAGCCTGTCAGCAAGCGCTGGCCAAAGAGGTGCCCACCGCAGCGAGATTACAGAGCAAGCATTTGACGGGTCTGTATGGCATGGGTCAGGTGGATGCACGTCATTTGTTTGTGGCCATGGAGTTTGTCAAGGGGAGCAGCCTCGCAAGGATCGTGGCTCAGCGTCGTGAGGCAAAGAAAAAGCTTGGCCTGCGTGATGTGTTTACTGTCGTTGCACACCTTGAAAAAGCTCTGGCTGATGTGCACCAGGCAGGTTTGATTCACAGCGCTATCACGCCATACAACATCATGGTGACTCGTCATGGTGAGTTCAAGTTGAGCAACCTTGCGTTTGGTCGTGCAACTGCGGCGGCGCTGGTGGCGCAACAAAAAGGTCCTTTTGTCGATAGTATTTATGTGGCCCCCGAGCTTGCTGGCTCACCTCTACAGAAGAATCCCTCGGCAGATATTTATAGTGCTGCCATGCTCACTGTGGAGTTGATGAGTGCAAGTGGTCTTCCAAATGACAGGCACGCGGCAAAGTCTGCTGTGAGCGCTGCTCTGTCAGGTTATCCTCCAAAGCTGACACAGCTCTTGCTTCGTGCTCTGGATAATGATCCTGCGCAACGTCCTGATTCTATTCGTGAAATTGTTGATGTGCTGAAGTCCGTGGCGGAAGAGCGCCAAATCAAGCTTGGTTATCCTCCAGAGGAAGGCCAGCTTCCGATTCTGCCTGCTGTTCCTCCTGAGAAGGATGAGGATGATGCATTTGGCGACGATGACCTCTTTGATATCCCCGAGCTCTCTCAGTCTGGTGGCATGTTTGGTCCTGCGGGCACATTGCTTGATGACGACGATGATGATGATGGGCGTTATCTTGTGCAGAAGGGTGGCCTTGATTACGGTCCGTTTACCTATGACCAGGTGTTGGAGCAGCTCTACAAGGATGAGATTGATGAGGACACACAGGTCCTCGACCGCATCACTCAGGAGCGCACTCGTCTTGAGGACGTGGATGTCTTCAAGGAAGATGTTGCCGAGTACATTCCCAAGCGAGAAGAGCGCCTCAGAATTCAGGCTGAGCAAAGGGCGGAGCTTCAACGAAAGGTCAAAAAAGGCGGCGTCGCTGTCTTTGTTGTCGGTATCGTGGCGGGCTTGATTGTTCTTGCTGGTATGCTCTATGTGGTCTTCACCCAGCCAGACCCGGAGCCTCTCCCCATGGACCGTGCCTTTGCGTCGCTTGACTTCAAGTTGTTGCCTCCTCCCAAGGACTTCACCACTGTGGCCGTGGACAAGGGCGTGATGCAGAGCATCTTTAACCCTGCGGCAAGTGAGGAAGAGATTGCGCGCCAAATTAAAAAGATCCGCAAGAAGCGACGTTCTGGCAGAAAGTCAGGTGGCAAACAGCAAGGCTCAGGTGATGATGAAAACGTGACCAACGTAGACATGAGCGCTGGTGGTGGCACAACAAAGATTCTGTCTGACGGCGAGGTCAATGAAGTGATTCTCTCCAAGTGGGGCTCGCTGCGCCGCTGTGTGATGAAGGAATTCAAGAGCAATCCAAACTTCAAAGGTGTAACGGTCAAGTTCTTCATTCGTCCATCGGGTACAACTGGTGGTGTGAAGATCAAGGAAGCGAAGTACGCCAACAAGCCCGTGGGAACATGTCTTGTGAGTCGATTCCGCTCCATGCGTTTCCCCGAACACAGTGGATTTAACAAAGGTGTGGTGTTCCCACTCCAGGTGCAATAATCACACGTGGCTTGAGAGTTATGGTGGAAATGACCACAGTCATGTGATGGTCTGACACGACTTATCCTTGACTCTCTCTGGCGTAGGCGATTTAGTTTGCGTAATGTATTGGTTCATGTTCAAGAGATTTAATTCGATTAGATTATAGGAGATTGAATGAAAACGACGATAATTCAGCAACTTTTAAAGGATGAACTCAAGGCTTCTGTGGAAGGCGATACATACAGTCTTGCTGGTGAAGATACCTTGACTGTCTTTGCTCAGCAGGGACAGAGCGCCATGCAGGTGCAAGGCGTCAAGAGCATTCGCTTTCAGGAGGAGTTCCTTTCTCTCTTCACCGAGGATGATGTGTATTACCTCGAGCCCGATGTTGTGCTTGGTCTCAAGGCGACCAACCCCACCATCGACAAGGAAGAGAAGCGTACTGGCTTTCGTCACTAAGATGTGAGAGCAACACAAAGGGAGCCAGAGGGGGCGGCCAAAAATCGAAGATTTTTGGCCGCCCCCTCTGGCTCCCTTTGTGTTGCTCCTTATTTCAGGAGGTTACACCATGACTGTTGAACATCATTTTGAGCCCGCAGATTTTGATCTTGATGCGCCAATTTGCGAAATTTCCCTTAAAGATGAAGGGGATACGCGAAGGCTTGGTCAAGCCCTTGCGAAGTCTCTTGCCAAGGGGGATTTTCTTGGGCTTGTGGGAAACCTGGGTGCAGGAAAGACAACCCTTGTTCAGGGACTTGTTGCCACATTGCAGTCGAATTCGCCTGATGACGAGGTTGTGGTGCATAGCCCCACATACACCTTGATTAATCACTATCCCACGTCACCACCTGTGCATCACCTTGATCTGTACAGACTGGAGCGTTACGACGACCTTGAGAGCATCGGTTACTGGGATGTGGTGGACGCAGGTCGTTCGATCGTGTGTGTGGAGTGGTTTTCAATCATTCAGGAGTCCTGGCCAGAGGAAGGCGTGGTTGTGGAGTTGGTGCGAGATGATTCGCAGGGACGCATGGCCAGGATCTGGGCTGAGGGCGAGCAGGTGTGTAAGAGGTTAGAAGGGCTCGTGGATAAGATGCAAGAGGGTTGATTATTCAACCTCAATGTCATGTTTTTTGAGCAACCTGTAGAAGTGTCGTCGGTCGATGCCAGCCTTGCGAGATGCTTTGGATATATTCTGACCTGTGCGGTCGAGGAGCATGGTGATGTATTGTTGTTCAAAGGCCGAGATGATTTCTTCTTTGGCGTCTTTGAATGCGATGACATCATTTTCATCTGTGAGCATTTTCGCGGTGGCATAGGCCCACTTTCTGTCTCTTGGTGAGCCTTCATAAAGGGGGATTTGAGGCGGCTCGTTGGATTTCAGGTTGGGCGTTGGC
>CATLTV010000405.1 GCA_950059285.1 uncultured Pseudomonadota bacterium
AGAGCGCTTGGAAGCGAACTTGTGAGGTTCCTTGGCTCTGCTGCTCTCGAGCACAATGCAAAAAACAAAACAACGCAAGAAAGAGCCTCTCGCCCTCCTTAAACCTTACTCTACGCTCTTTTTGTGTACCTGAAACATCTCATGCTTTTGAACTGCAGAAGAAAAACGCTCAACACCCTCTAAATTAGCCAAGAGTGCGTTGGCGGTGTCATAAAATACGCTGCGCATTCCAATTCAAGATCTTTTTGCTACAAGCTACGTTTGCTAACCTGTACCATTTTTGTGTTACGACACAAGACACACTATACCGTTACAGGAGACGCCATGCGTTGCTCGACTATTCGTCCACAATCGATCCTTACGCTGACCCTCATTTTCTTTATTCTTGTCAGCAGTTGCAGCAGAAACTCGCCCAAGTTCTCATCAGAGGATCGAGGTGGAGCGCTTGCGGAAGTTTATACAGAAGAGGCTGAAGCCGATGAGATGGTGCTTGCCAAGGAAGCTGCACTTGCGGATGGGGCTCCTGCTGAAGCACAAAACAAAAAGAAAGGGGGCAAGAAGAAGAAGGATAAAAAGACGTGGAAGAAGAGCGTCATTGAGTCCAATACCTCCAAGCTTATGATTGGTGATCGTGAGGAGATTCCTATTCAGGGCATGGAGGTCTTTGCCAAGGTCGATGGATTTAAAGCGCGTGTCTTGATCGATTTTTACTTCTACAATCAAGATGATAGCCAGTATGAAGGCACCTTTAAACTTCGCCTTCCTGATGGGGCAAGTCCGTACTTTCTAGCCTTTGGAGAGAGCAAGGTCGAGGTGGATCAAAAACTAGGTCGAGCCAGTGAAGATGATTTGTATGCCTGGGACAGCAAACACAAGCCCTCAGAGAGCATTGATTACGATCCTCAGGATATTATGCTCGCCCGTCAGGCAAACTGGATTGATCCCAAGGAAGCGCGCATGGTGCCCAAGAAGCAGGCGGCGCAGGCGTACGCAAAGACGGTGCGTCGCCGCGTGGACCCTGCCCTGATGGAGTGGGGTGGTGCAGGTGTTTTTCAGGCGCGTATCTTCCCCATTGCGCCCAAGAAAGTGCACCGTGTTGTGGTTGGGTACGATATGTTAGTCGAGCGCCTTGATGAAGATCTTGTCTTTGATCTGGCGGTGCCGCAGGGTCTCCCTTCATCGCGTGTGCACCTTGAAGTGGCAAAGATCAAGGGAAGTGAGGTTGTCTTTACAGGGGTACCCGACACACAAAAACCTCTGGAAGATGGTGACCGCGTGTATCAGGTCATCAATAACCCGCTCGAAAAGCAGATTCAGGTGCGCGTCAAGCAAGCCGCAGAACATGCGTTACTGGGTACAGACGCCGCCGTGGGCGATGTGTTCGCCGCGCAAGTGTACCCCAAACTTCCCACGATCAAGAGCAGTGAGGTTGAGCCCAAACCAGCCCTTTTCTTGATCGACAAGTCGCTCTCTTCCAACCCCGAAAAGTTCGCGATCTGGTTGGAGATGGCAAAGCAGGTGCTCGAACAAAACGAGTCCTCAATTCGTACATTCAATGCGATCTTCTTTGACATAGAAACTCGCCTCTGGAACACACGCTTTGTCGATAACACGGCTGAAAACCGTGCACAATTCATGGCACACGCCAATACGCTCTCGTTGGAAGGGGCGACCGATGTGGGCGCAGCGTTAAGCCGCGCAAATCAGCTCATGGAAGATATCGATTCCAGGGAGAAGGTGGATATCTTCTTGTTAAGCGATGGCGCCATCACATGGGGTCAGGGTGATGCGTTTATGCTCACTGAAAGTCTTCGCAAACAGAGCCGTATGGGCGCGCTCTTTGCTTACAGGACGGGTCTTGCAGGTACGGATACAGGGATGCTCTCACACCTGACCCGTGAGATGGGTGGCGCGCTCTTTTCTGTGGTGGGTGAGTCCGAGGTCAAGGCTGCTGCGACAGCACATACCAGTCGCCCATATCGATTGAAAAAGGTGCACATGGAGGGTGTGAGTGATGTGGTTCTTGCGGGCCGCCCCCAGTATATTTATCCAGGTCAGAGGCTTCTGGTGGCGGGTCGTGGTGGGCTCAAGGCTGGAGCAAAGCTCAAACTTGATGTCGAAATTGATAGTAAAACCAAAACGATAGAGGTGCCTATCAAGGAGGTTATTCAGTCACCACTAGCAGCGCGCACGTATGGACAAATCGCTGTCGAACAGCTTGAAGAGCTGCTTGGCTCCACGCGTCCCATTGCCGAAGCGTATGCGCGTCACTTCAGGGTGACAGGCAAGTCGACCTCGTTGTTGATGCTCGAAAGCGAGGAGGATTACAGGTCATATAATATCGTGCCACAGGATGACATCGGGTTAATCAAGGCAAAGACCGTGACGGTGGCGATGCTCAATGCCTTTGATGAGATGGCTGTGCGACTTGGTGATGCCAAGGCTGCGTTGTTTGGCTGGTTAAAAGAGCTTGAAACAATGCCTGGCGTGGAGGCCAAATTACCAGAAGAGTTGATGGTTCATCTTCAGGAGATTGCGGCGATGAACTACGAGGTTCAGAGCTCACAGTTATCCTGTGACATGACAAAAAAAGAGGATATATCGGGAGCATATGCTGGACTCCTGGCGAAGCGAAGCGTGACCTACGATGAAGCCGCCGCCGAGGCAGCGAGGAGGCTTCGTGAGGGCCAGCGAGGAGATGCCTTGAGGGCGATGAGCTCAATGATCGAGCAAAGTCCTGGAGATGCTGTACTGGCAAGAGATGTGGGGTTCTCTGCGATGGAGTGGGGTTTATCGGACCATGCGTATTTCCTGTTTGAGCGCGTCGCACAGAGTCGTCCTTATGAGCCGCAGACCTGGAGAGCGCTTGCACTGGCAGCAGCCCAACAGAAGAAGGTTGCGCTGGCGACGGCCTACTTTGAGGTCGCACTGGCAGGGAGTTGGGACTCTCGATTTGGTGAGTTCAAGCGCATTCTTGCTCAATATTATCTGAGATTTATCAAGGATTTGTCTGCGGATGCGCCAAGCAAGAAGTTGACGTCTTACTTGTTGTCTCGAAGGCCTGCACTGCGTGATATTTTTGGTGTGGATAAAGCCGATATGGTCATTACCATCACCTGGAATACAGACAACACCGATGTGGATTTGCACGTGTTGGAGCCCACAGGGGAGGAGTGCTATTACTCAAACAACCGCACCAGAATTGGTGGTGCGCTGACACAGGATGTGACGCAAGGTTATGGTCCCGAGATGTATGTGTTGCCCAGCGCTCCAGAGGGCAAGTATGTTGTGCGCGCGAAATATTTCTCATCGGACCGTAATCGAAAGAGCGCCAGGACCAAGGTGCACGCCACGATTATTCGTCACTGGGGCAGTGAGAATGAGACCGTGGAGCAGCGCGTTGTCAGCCTTGAAGATAACAAGGAGATGCACGATCTAATTCAGATGAAAGTCGATTAAATTCAATGACTTAATGGCTTAAAAGCTCAAGTCACTAAAGACAAAAGAGGCGGCGATTTGCAAAAGCAAATC
>CATLTV010000406.1 GCA_950059285.1 uncultured Pseudomonadota bacterium
AGCCCGATGAAAAGGTCATCACAAGCTCAAACCTCGCAGAGGAAGAAGCACAACACACCACAGGGGTAATGACCGAGGAGTTTTACGGTCCTCAAAACCCATGGGTGGACCTCAACATGGAACCTGACCGTGTGGAGCAACTTGTCAGCGACAGGGTCATGGATATCCTGCTTCAGTTGTCAGGCCACCACTTCAGCGGTCTTGTGGAGTTGGAGCATAAATCTGCAAGTGGCAAACCTATTCTCTGGAGGCTCTCCTTTGACAGTGGTTTCCTTGTGGATGCGATGCGTCAGCCTCGTCAGGCTCGCGTTGAACTTGGTCACATGTTGCTTTTGGCTGGCCGTGTTGAAAAGCTGCACCTCTCCATGGCTGCTGCGCATGCCGAGGAACAGGAGCAACAACTTGAGCAGAGCTTGCTTGATCTTGAGTTGATTGAGCCCACAGTGTTGCGTCATGCCATCGCGGGTCGACTTACGTTCCTTCTCAGGTTGCTGTCCAACATTGATGATGGTGTGATTCGTATTTACGAGGATCAAAAGCTTCCTCCTGGCTTCCTTCCCATGCCCACGCTCCGCGTGCACGTGGCGATCGAACGCACCATTTTCCAGCTTATTTATGAGTCCTTACGCCAACTCCCCGGGGCAGAGCGTAACGAGATGTCCGCCAGCGAGCTTGATACATATCCCGAGACTATCTCCGAGGAGTATGAACGTATCGAGCGTGCGATTGGTGAGGAAAATCAGGAGCTTGCAGGTCTTGCTGGTAAGCTTGTGCATGGTCGTCGTAGGCTTCGTGAAGTTTTTACCGAAAGCACAATGGCGAGCGCAGATACCTTTGCTGTCATCTTCGCGCTCCATCGTATGGGGCTGCTTCGCTTTGACCGTTCACTCCACCATACTGTGGTCCGAGAGCGCTTCCGTGAGAACGTGACCGTGAAGTATCTCAGCGTACACAAGGCCAGTTACTTCGAAGTCCTGAATGTGCACTGGTCAAGTTATGACTCGGTGGTGAAGGTAGCCTATGAAGAGCTTCTTGAGCAGTTTGATCCTGATGAGATGCCTGAAGGTCTTGAACAGGAAGTCTTGACGCGCGTTCATGAGATTCGTGAGCGTGTCAAATCAGCTTATCAGGTGCTTGCTCATCGTGAGCATCGCCACGCTTACCGCACACGTATTATGCCCGAGTACAAGCTCGCGCATGCTATCCCGCTGTTCATGAAGCAAGCCGAGCTTGCTGAACGCCGACAGCAATGGGATGAGGCCAGGGATGGTGTGCTTCGTGTCCTTGAGATTGATCCTGCTCATAAGGAAGCCAAGGCACGACTCATACAGATTGACGCTCAACTCAAGGGTTTGAGTGATCATAGCTCCATGATTTAATGCGACGCTTGAAACTTCTCCAGCAACTTGCCAGGCCCTCGTCGTCAAAGATCCTGCTCTGGGTTTTTGACGGCCTGGGTGGTTTGCCTCACCCCACAACCCAGCTCTCCGAGCTGGAGACCGCTCACATACCTCACATTCACGACTTTGCTCGACGATCTTCGTGCGGTGTTCATGAGCCCGCTGGCCCTGGTATCACCACAGGTAGCGGCTTTGGGCATCTTGCGTTGTTTGGTTACCCTGTGGATGACATTGAGCTTCCTCGTGGCGTGGTTGAAGTTCTTGGTAGCTCTTTCTGTTATCAGGATGGCAAGGTTTCAAAACTCATTGAACTCAAGCCCGATGAACTTGCGATCAGAGGCAACTTTGCTTCGCTTCGTCTGGACTCTGATTCGGGCGATTATGTGGTCGCAGATAGAAGGGCGTCCTCCATTACCTCTCAACAAAGTCAGGCTCTGTGTGAGCTTTTGTCCAGAGAGGTGTCCTTGCCTGATGCTTCATTACGTTGGTATCCAGGTAAAAAACACCGCTTCTCTGTGGTGATTCGTGCGCGCGGTTTGGGTGGTCCTGTCTCCGACTCTGATCCACAGCAATCAGGGCTAGCTCCTCTTGTGGTGGATGCCCTTGAGCCAGAAGCAACACACACAGCAGAGCTTCTCAACCTGTTGATTCAGAAAGTGAATCAGGTGTTGAGTAAAGAGGATGTCGCTGACACCATCTTGCTTCGTGGTGCGGGTTTCTTGCCAGAAATTCCAACATTGTCAGAGTTGTACGGGCTAAATGCTGCGGCCATCGCGACATACCCTGTATACAAAGGCGTCGCGCGTCAGGTCGGCATGGATGTGTTGGATGTGGATGGGGACTCGCCAGAGGACCAGCTCCGAACGCTTCAATCACATTACGATGAATATGATTTCTTCTTCTTTCATATCAAGGCTACGGACAGCCTCGCGCACAAGAAGGACTTTGCAGGCAAGGTTGCATATTTTGAGCGTTGTGATTCGCTCTTTGCGGCGGCGTGTGACCTTGGCTTTGATGTAGTGGTTCTGACAGGTGACCACTGTACGCCAAGTATTATGGGGGCACACTCCTGGCATCCTGTCCCCACCGCGTTGTGGTCAAGGACTGTCTTTGCTGGAGAGACAGCACGCTTTACCGAGAGAGCATGTTCTCTTGGTACGCTTGGCATTCGTCAGGCGCGAGATTTAATGTCTCTTATGCTCGCAGAAGCAGGCCGATTGAAGGCTTACGGACCGTGATCTTGGCGAGATCCTGTTGTAATTATTCAAAGTTGAACGAATTTCTTGCGGGGGTGAAACTTTTTGTTACCGTACAGGTCAGAGGGATTTGCACGATAGCAATGGATTGCTTGGTGCCTGGATTATCTTGAGATCTTGGTTCAAAGAGTACGTATTATGGCACGTCACAAGAAAAGAAATACACGTCGAAGATCAACCGCAGCGCAGAGCAGGTCTTTTGGTCGCACGCTTGTGTGGGCATTCTTGCTCGCGATTGTGTTCAGCATTGGTTTGATTGCTGGGCAGCGCATGTTGGATCAGGAGAAGATGCCTCCTTTGGTATCGATTTCTTCTGTGAAGCAGTCAGATGCGCTTGCGGTACAGCCTGAGGAAGGTCAACAGGGCGACGATAAAGACGAGGTTGAGTTCTCGTTCTATGATCGCCTGGGTCAGGTCAAGCCTGCTGCGGTGAAGTCGCTAGGGGAATCTATCTCGGGCGCGCTCAAGATGCAGGATGCACAAGCTTTGCCTGCACGATACACACTGCAAGTGGGTTCTCATCCGACCATGGAAAAAGCGCGCAAGCAGGTGGCTCGTTTGAACAAGCAAGGCATTGAGGCTCATGTGATTTCAGGGGAGAGCAGCAAGACGGGCTCCTCCAAGAAGGTTTACCGCGTGAGGGTCGGCAAGTTCCACTCCATGGATGAGGCAAGACAGTTTCAGGGCGCGCTCAAGAAGCAGCGCGAAGTTGAGACGTTTTTGATGCCTCTGTGAAGTGTAGAGCAAGTTTTTGATTTATCGTTGTTTTTTGCCTGTAGGTAGAAAACAACCTGACAGATAAACGGCGAAGGGGCATGGGACGCGAATTTATTC
>CATLTV010000407.1 GCA_950059285.1 uncultured Pseudomonadota bacterium
CCCCCCCTGCCTCTCTCTTTGGGGGAGAAAAAAATAAGGGGCGAAAAATTGCTGCGCAATTTTTCGCCCCTTATTTTTCTATATGTTCAGGATATCTTTGAGGAACTTGCCAGTGTAGGACTTTTTGCATGTGGCGACGTCTTCGGGAGTGCCTGTGGCGATGAGCTCGCCGCCCTTGTCGCCGCCTTCTGGCCCGATGTCGATGATGTAATCGGCATATTTAATGATGTCGAGGTTGTGTTCGATCATGACGACGGTGTTGCCCGCATCAACGAGGCGGTCTGTGACCTGAAGGAGTTTGTTGATGTCTTCAAAGTGGAGACCCGTGCTGGGCTCATCAAGCACATACAGCGTATCTCCCGTGGCAATCTTGGCCAATTCTCTGGACAGCTTGATGCGCTGCGCCTCGCCGCCAGACAGTGTGGTGGAGGATTGGCCAAGCTTGATGTAATCGAGGCCAACATCGAGCAGGGTTTTCAAGATACGTGAGATCTTGGGGTGAGCGGAGAAGAGCTCTGCCGCGTCACCGACAGACATATCGAGGACATCAGCGATGGTGTGACCACGATAGGTGACACGTAGCGTGGGGTGATTAAAGCGTTTGCCAAGACAGATATCACACGGGACGTAGACATCGGCGAGGAAGTTCATTTCGATCTTCTTCACCCCTGCGCCAAGACACTCCTCGCAACGGCCGCCCGAGACGTTGAAGCTAAAGCGTCCCTTGTTAAAACCGTAGATCTTGGATTCGGGGAGGTTGGCAAAGAGCGCGCGAATTTCGTCAAAGAGTTTGGTGTAAGTTGAGGGGTTTGAGCGCGGTGTTCGCCCGATAGGTTTTTGGTCGATTTCGATAATCTTATCAAAGAGATCGAGGTTTTCGATGGCGTCATGATCGCCCGTTGTTCTGTGTTTGAAGTAGACATGTCGTGCGACTGCGGGGACGAGGATGTCATTGATAAGTGTGGACTTTCCAGCACCCGAAACACCCGTGACGCAGACAAAGCATCCCTTGGGAATGCGCACATCAATGTTCTTGAGGTTGTTGGCGCGAGCGCCCTTGATGATGAGCGCGTCCTTGTCATGAGGACGTCGTGTCTGAGGGATGGGGATTTGTTTGCGATCTGCGAGGTAGTCACCTGTGAGGCTGTCGGACTTGCAGATTTCATCGAATGTGCCTTGTGCGACCACATCACCACCAAAGCGTCCTGCGCCAGGACCAAAGTCGACGATATAATCGGCGATCTCCATGGTGTCCTTGTCGTGCTCCACGACGATGACGGAGTTTCCGCGATCGCGAAGGTCTTTGAGCGTGTCTAGCAGTCTGAGGTTATCGCGTTGATGGAGTCCGATGCTTGGCTCATCAAGGACATAGAGGATGCCCGAGAGTTCGCTACCAAGCTGGCTTGCGAGTCGAATACGTTGAGATTCCCCCCCCGAGAGCGTGGTCGCCGAGCGGTTGAGGTTGAGGTATTGCAGGCCCACGTTTTCAAGGAAGATGAGGCGGTCGTGAATCTCCTTGAGAAGTTCCTGACCGATGAGCGCTTCATCGCCTTCAAGCGAGATGGAGTCGAGCTTTTCGCGGGTGTAGTTGATGCCACTCTCACACAGCTCGGTGATGGAGTAGTCATGAAGTTTGACCGCGCGTGACTCGGGTCGCAAGCGTGCGCCATCACAGTCACTGCATGTGGTGGGAATGACAAACTCGGAGAAGAAGTCTCTGGATGCGGCTTTTCCTGCTGTCTTTGCTGCGTCTTCGACTTCATGCACGATGCCCTTGAATCCACGAGGATATTTTCTGCGACCACGTCGTGAGCCGTAGAACACGTAGCATTGCTCGGAGTCATCAAGCTCGCTCCATGGTTTGCTCAGGTCGATCTCTTCCTGTTTTGCGGCGGCCTTGAGTTCTTTCCACATTGGTTTGACGGCGGTCTTGTGGGTGAACTTTTTGGTGTCTTCCGCATCGGGATCCTTGCCCAGAGGTACGAGCGCACCTTCCAGGATGGAGAGTGAGTCATCGAGGACCATAAGGTCGGGCTCAGCCTGATCTTGCATGCCAATGCCACGACAGGTTGGGCACATGCCAAGTGGGGAGTTGAATGAGAAGCTCTGGTGTGTGAGTTCAGGGTACGCAATATTGCAGGGAATGCAGGTGCGTTGTGTGGAGTAGAGGTGTTCAACGGGTTTTTTGCCCTCGTAGGTGACAGCGATCAATGTGCCGCTCCCCATGCTGAGGGCGAGTTTGACGCTCTCCGTGAGCCTGTCCTCAATGCCAGGTTTGATGATGAGGCGATCGATGACCACATCGATATCGTGTTTGTAGGTCTTGCGAAGTTTGTCAACGCCATCAAGGTCGACGATTTTGCCATCGATGCGCGCGCGGACAAACCCCTGCTTACGCATATTGGTGAACAGGTCCTTGAACTCACCCTTACGGTTACGCACCTGGGGTGAGAGGATCATGAGCTTGCTCTTGGCGGGCAGATCAAGCAGTCGTTTGGTGATACTGTCAGGTGATAGCGATGAGACAGGTTCACCACACTGGTAACAGTGCTGTTTGCCAAGTTTGCTGAACAGGACACGCATGTGATCGTAGATTTCGGTGATCGTCCCCACGGTGGATCGGGGGTTGTTGCCCGTGGTTTTCTGTTCAATGCTGATGGTAGGGGAGAGGCCCGAGATGAAATCAAAGTCAGGTTTTTCCATCTGGCCAAGAAACTGTCGTGCGTAGGTGGAGAGGCTCTCGACATAACGGCGACGGCCCTCGGCGTAGATGGTGTCGAAGGCGAGGCTAGATTTGCCCGAGCCTGAAGGACCTGTGAAGACGACGAGACTTTTCTTGGGTAGTGAGATGGAGATGTTTTTGAGGTTATGTTCACGCGCGCCCTGAACCATGAGGACGTTATGTGTGCTGCTTTCTGATATGGGCGATTTCTTTTGTTTATTCATGGTTTATCTGATGTGAGTGGTAAAAGAACCTCGGGGACTGAACAAATGTAACTATTTTAAGTGATAAGGCAAGTAGGTTCTGTGTACATAAGCACTCGTCGCGGAGCTTGCGCGTTGGTGGCGCGCAATTTAGGATGCGGACAGATTGAAAAAGGCTCAAGGGATGTTTGGCTGATGAGGGTTGGATGGTCTTGAGCGATGAACAAGGAGAGAAGAGAGATGACAATCAAGTTAGTGTTATTGCGTCATGGTCAGAGTGTGTGGAACTTGGAGAACCGTTTTACAGGCTGGACCGATGTGGATTTGACCGAGCAAGGAGAGCAAGAGGCCAGAAATGGCGGGAAGCTGTTGAAGGAAGAAGGGTTTGGATTTGATGTGGTGCACACCTCGCTGCTGCGTCGTGCAATCCGTACCAAGCAGCTGGTGCTCGACGAGCTTGATCAGTTGTGGTTGCCAGTGCAGCGTCACTGGAG
>CATLTV010000408.1 GCA_950059285.1 uncultured Pseudomonadota bacterium
TGCCGCGCCACCCGGCTCGTCGGCCGGGCACAGTGGTCACACTGTGAGCGTCTCAGTCCTGCTTGGTGTCGCCGCGAGCAAAGATCGATGCCACGAAGTTCAGCACATCGGTGGCGCTCTCTTCATTGTAACCGTAGTTACGGATCATCCTTTGCTTCACGATATCGATGCGCTCCTGAGTGTCGCGATCGATGACATTGGACACGAGGCTTGTGAGCTTGATGGTGTCCTTCTGATCTTCAAAGAGCTTGAGTTCCAGAGCCTTGCGAAGACGCTCGTTACTGTCGTAGGTGAACTGCTTGCCTTCGATGGCGAATGCACCGATGGAGTTCATGATGCTACGACGGTAGTCATCCTTGCGAGAGTCGGGGATATCGATCTTCTCTTCGATGGAACGCATCAATCTCTCATCAGGCTCCTCGTACTGACCTGTGTACTTGTTCTTGACGCGCTCTTTCTGGGTGTATGCCTTGACGTTATCAATGTAGTTGGCGCAGAGCTTGGCGATGGCATCCTCATCGGCGCTGATCGCGTGCTGGACCTCGTTCTTGACGATATCCTCATACTCTTGCTTGACCACAGAGAGGAGCTCTTTGTAGCGATTGCGCTCATCTTCATTATTGATGAGGCTGTGGTTCTTGAGTCCTCCTTCGATCTCGTTGAGCACGATGAAGGGGTTGATGCTGGAGTCCGTCTTGTCAGAAACGAGCGCGTTGGAGATCTTGTCCTGAATGTAGCGGGGGCTAATACCCAGCAGACCTTCACGTTCAGTCTCCTTGCGAAGCTCCTTGACGGAATCCTGCGTGTAGCCTGTGATGGTGCGTCCATCATAGAGCTTGAGTTTTTGAAGCAAGGTCAGGTCATGCTTCTTGGGATCTTCAAGACGTGTGAGCACGGCCCACATGGCAGCCATCTCAATGGTGTGAGGGGCGATGTGCTTCTTGACCGAGCGAGAGTTGAAGTCCTTGGTGTAGACCTTGACCTCTTCGGTGTACTTGGTGATGTAGGGGATATCGATCTTGACGGTACGGTCACGGAGAGCTTCCATGTACTCGTTTCCAAGGAGCTTGCGATATTCAGGCTCGTTGGTGTGTCCGAGGATGACCTCGTCGATGTCTGTTTGAGGGAACTTTTTGGGCTTGATCTTGCGTTCCTGAGTCGCACCAAGGAGGTCGTACAAAAAGGCCACATCAAGCTTGAGGATCTCCACAAACTCGATCACGCCACGGTTGGCGACACAGAACTCACCATCGAAGTTGAACGCACGAGGATCGGAGTCCGAACCATAAATAGCGATCTTACGGTAGTTGATATCACCTGTAAGTTCGGTGGAGTCCTGGTTCTTCTCATCCTTGGGCTGGAATGTACCAATACCAACACGATCCTTCTCGCTGAACAGGAGGCGGCGCACCACGATGTGGTCCATCACCTTCTCCCACTTGCCATCATAATGCTTCATCAGCTCGTTGTAGATGTAGCGGCTTGCAGGGTTAAGATCACCGCGTACCTTCACATCATAACGGCTGTTCTCGATGCCAAGCGCCTCGATTGCCTTGGGCCTCCACTCCTGCGGGATAAGCTTCAGAGGGTCTTCGTTCATCGGGTCGGCCAATGTCTCGGAACCACCTGTAAGGTGCTGGAGATCTTCTGGCATCTTCCAGTAAAAGGTGTACAGACGACCTTCGTCAGTACGAGAGTACTCTTCAAGACCTTGTTTGATCAGGCGAGCGATGGTGGACTTGGAAGAGCCCACAGGACCGTGAAGGAGGGTAATACGCTTCTCGGTGCCATACTCGTTGGCGGCTGACTTGAAGACGTTCACAAGACGCATCAATGGAATATCAAGACCAAAGATGGCATCCTTTCCGTTGTTCTTTGGATCGGAGAAGAAGTTATAGCTGGTGATCTTCTTCTTGTTATCCATGTACTCTTCCTTCCCGTAGGAAAGAATCATGTCATATACACGCTGATACGCAGTGCGAGCGACGTTGGGATCCTCCTTTACGACTTCGAGGTACTCCTGAAAAGTGCCCTCCCAGTTCAGCTCGCGATACTCATCAATATCGTGAAATTTGCTAATCTTTTCGATCAATTCTGCACTCATACCTACTCACCAATTGGCACCACGCATCCAACCACATCACGCCAGGGCTCATCCTTAAACCAAGGGACCAACCACCTTCATGAGCTGTTGCATCGGCAAGAACATGCGCACCACTACGAGTTTCATACAGGGATCTCCCCTCTCATCATGATGCATCAACCTTACCAACACAAACCAAGGCGCTCTGACTCGGAACGGGGTGTTGTAAAAGATAGACAAACAAACTTGTGATGGTCTCTCAAATCATGAGAGCGACACTACCACAAGTTCTCACTCAGGTCGACAATGGAACTTTGCTTGTGCTTCACTTTCCCACAGTTGTCCTCAGTTCACCTGAAGACACCCATTGAAAACGGTGCACACAAACACACAAACACACTGACTGGCAGCGCCTCTCATCAAGGCATCACCACACATGGCAACGGCTCGACATGAGCACACATTCCCTCACCACCACTCCTATAAACCAGACAGTTTTGAATTAAGTGAACGATTTAAAGCGCATAGACTCCAACGCCTGGACCAATAAAATTCGCACACCTCTTCCCACCCATGACACAATCCTGACCACTGCATCAAAACACAGGATGAATGACCTCAGATATGATAGAATAACCACACACAACACAATGCCCTCTGCACACAACCATAGATCAAAACACATTAAAGAGAGTTGACCATGGCCTATACATCCCGATTTGATCACGCCGTACACTTTGCAAGCTCCATGCACCGCAAGCAAACCCGCAAGGGCACAGATGTGCCCTACATCACACACCTCCTTGGGGTCGCTGCCATCGTCGGCGACTCGGGTGGCACAGAGAGTCAGGTCATCGCCGCGCTGCTCCACGATGTGGTCGAAGATCAAGTAGAAAACCACCCCAATATTGTGAACGAAATTCAGGAACGCTTTGGCAAGGATGTCCTTGATATGGTGCTCGCATGCAGTGACACAGTCACGCATCCCAAGCCCCCATGGAAAGAACGCAAGAGCACCTACATCAAACACATTCAGGACGCGGACGATAACGATCCTGCCTTGCTGATCTCTCTGGCCGATAAATTCTACAACGGACTCACGCTATTACGTGATGCCAAGCTTGAAGGCCCCGCCCTCTTTGACCGATTCAAGGCCACACCACAACAATCTGCGTGGTACTACCAGGCGCTTGCAGAGGCCTTCGCCAGTAAACACTGGCCAACCCCCACTCAAAAAGCACTGAGCGACCATTACAGCACGCTCTCACAAGAGCTTGGCAAACTCTTCAGCAGCTGGTGACGAAGCACACGAGGCGAGTATTTG
>CATLTV010000409.1 GCA_950059285.1 uncultured Pseudomonadota bacterium
GGCACATTGACCTCCGTCAATGTGCCGCCTCGCCCACCTCGTCTCCTTCAAAATCATAGAACGCACATATTCACGATTTGAGAGGTTTTAAATAAAAACATGACCTCTGTTATCAAACACAATCAACAAAACGATTATGACGCATTTTGAGAGGTCGATTTTGAGGTTCGAGAAGAGAAAAGGAGTATGACCACAAATAATCTGTTCCTTATTCATTGTCATTTTCGGGCCTCAAAATTGACCCCATTTTGACATCTCGAGTCACCTTTACTCAGTACAACATGCATCGTGATTGGTGTTCGGACCCCTGAACACGACTGAGCAATACAACTACACCAGAACTCTTTCATATATTAGCTCAAGATGAAGTATATATTTTATATGGAATATTATTAAGAGATTTAGAATTGATGCTTGTGTATATAAAAATTCTATAGTTTATTAAAATTTAAGGTCCTCAAAAATATATCCAGGGGCGGGATACAAAGAAGAAACAGGTCAAAACTACATGAATGAAACCACCTGGGTTTTGATGAGCAAAACCATGAGTCGTAGCTGTACTCCATTATGTTTTTCCGACCGATTTTCTTTATTCTGCTTTACTTTCACAAGGGTATACCACTGAGATTGTATACCTATTTCAGGAGTTTATTCACTATGTTCGAAGACATGACATCCTCTCAACGTTTCTTCATTGTCGCAATTCCTGTGTGTATCCTATTGTTCGTCTTCCGCGATCAGATTGGAACACTGGGCGGTCAAAAAATTACCTCTGATACTCAGGTTAACTGGAGCTCGTGTACGAGTAAAAGGTCCGAACCGTTTGTCTTTATCAAGTGCACAGAACCTACACCTAGCTGGATGGCCTACAGAGAAGGGCCCTTTGGTGATGCCCGTCTAGTCGAACGCAGTCGACTGAAGAGCAATGCACAACAGCTTTCAATAGAATTACTTGATATCTTTAAAGCACATCACCGTCTCAGTGCAGATATGATCAATACCTCGGAAGATATCACCCTTGGTGGGGAACATATGTTGTGGGATGAGGTCTTTGCACAACAACTCCTGAAGCAAAATATGTACAGTACTAAAGGTGAAGTGCTTGGAAATGGCCATACCATGGTCCGCTTTGGAGATAATAAGTTTCGCGTCCTCTCCTGTGTCAGTCAAACTGACTCGGGCACATTCTGTGAAAACGCTGGCGTGGACGTACTTTACAGTGGTCTAGAGGAAACGTTATCTGCAAATAACTGACCTATCCCAGGCTTTGCCTGAACAGACCAGTCAGAGCCCGTGCATAATGATTTTAACCGCTATATAATGCACTGAGCCACGCTCAAAAAACCTGGAAAGCTTGGAACCATCTCTAAGCTCTCCAGGTGCTTCACTTCAAAAAGAACGGATACGCCAGGGCGCAGGATTACACTCAGGTCTGTAGACGGGTGGGATTGCGTTCTCCCAGTCCGAGCCCCAACAATAAACATCTCCCTCTGTGTGAAGGCCACATACGAACCATGCACCAACCTCGTAACTAATCAAGCCCTCGGCTTCTCCCTTCCTTGCGAAAGGCACGAGCTGATGACTTGATGTTTGACCCACAGCCCCTTCACCAAGCTGACAGTGCATGTTGTTTCCCCAGCAGAGCAGCTGCCCTGTCTGAGCATCTTCACCGCAAAACGTATCTCCGCTCCCTGTTTCAATATGACTAAACGTATTACTCCACTCCGTACGAACGGGAGAGCGTTCAATACGTCGATCGGGAAGTGGCGCGAGGTCGGGCAAACCCAGATTGGAAGACTGATTGGTCCCCCAACACCAGACCTGTCCCTGGGGTAAGGAGTGGTTCCCATGCGGTATCCTGCGATATCCTCTCCTCGAATTGAAGCATCACGGTCTGACCCACACCGAGCGCATCATCAGGAAGAGGACGAATCCGCCACACAGGAGCGTGAACAAGGTCTTCTGTCGAATTTTCAGCATCTCCAGAACCTCCAGAATCCTCTTGTGAGGCAAGTTGATCAGGCGGACTATCCGCTGTGTCACGCATATCCTCAAGCGGTACGGGCTCATCGATTTGATCATGTGTACATCCCACACCCCACAAGAACACGATCCAGACAGGCATGAAAGTACGAAAACTACGATGAAGAGAACTTGTCATGAGACAACCAGATGAAGAGAAGATGAACTTTATATGTTGAGGGAATAGAGGTTGAAATAGGTTGAGCCCCTGGCTCTCGTGATAGAAACCATCACTGTGATATATCAATCGAAACCACACAACAAACAGACTACTGGTGTCTGAAAAATATTTCAAAAAGATATAGATATTATACAAGATGCAGTCAACCCATCTGATGGAGTTTGCACCTTGTTAAAGAAGGTCACCTCATATGCAACATGATCATTTTTCTTGAAAGTACAGCCATAAACAATTGTTCCTAAGCAAGAAACCAAGGAGCGCGAGCTTGCCTGAGCAAGCTCGCGCTCCTTGGTTTCGGTTCATATCGCGTATGCTTAAATAAGGTCTATATAACGTGTATGTGTAACGTATAAAATACAGTGGTCAGGGTGATGGTATGCTGAGGATTGCACATGGGCGTTTGAGGTCTGAGCAAGGAGAAAAAACAAAAGTAACCTTCTGTACTGCCATCACTCTCAATGCCCGATGTTCACCACCCTGACCGCCGTAGTCAGCACTTATTCAGCATATTGCTCATCACTGACGAGCTCCAACCAGGTCACGACCTGACCGTCGACTTCACCCTGAATTGCGGTGTGTGTCATCTGGCTCTTGTCCGTGGCGCCATGCCAGTGCTTGACTGTAGGCGGAATCCAGACCACATCACCCTTGCGCATCACCTTGCGTGGCTGACCTTCCATCTGGACCCAACCTTCGCCTTCCAAAATCACCAGCGTCTGACCTGCGGGGTGTGTATGCCAGGCTGTCCTCGCACCAGGTTCAAAGGTCACATTCGCGCTCGAAAACTTCCTCGCCTCGTTGGGCATGTACAACATTTCGATGGTTGCTGTGCCGCTGAACTTGTCTGCTTCACCCTTGAATTCGGGCAAATCATTTGCTTGTGTCACTTCAATAGACATACTTCCTCCGTAATTTTTCTGTTGTGTTTTGTTCGATGCACAGGATGACATCATCACCATCACGCTCATCATCACAACACCGTAATAAATACATTTCTTCATAATAAAACTTCTTAAATTGTTGATATTATTAATGTTTCAAATGCACCTGATGTACATTGAGCCTCAAAATCTATCAACGAAAATTGTTCAAAAATAACGTTATAACGTTATAACGTTATAACGTTATAACGTTATAACGTTATAACGTTATAACGTTATAACGTTATAACGT
>CATLTV010000410.1 GCA_950059285.1 uncultured Pseudomonadota bacterium
AAAGAGAGGAAGGGGGAGGACGGGTTCATCGTTCAGGCGAATGTCTGCATCGGGAGACACCTTTGTAGATGCATCAAAGACCTTCTTGCCATCCACCGAGAAGTGGCCACGCTTGCAGAGTGTTTTTGCGGTGTTGCGTGAGAGCTCTGTGCGCTCCGCGAGGATTTTGTCGAGGCGTTCTTTTTTCATAATTGACTCAAATGTTTAAGTGGTCGCGTGCCAGATTTTAAAGCGTCGATCATCAGCCAGTAGCTTGATGTCTTTCCATGATTGGTGTTGTGACTGATCAAAGATGTCCTGCGTGGGAACCTGACTTTGCACTACAAGTGTGAGCGAGCCACCAGGGTTCAAATAATCAGGAGCACGGTGGACAAGTTCGTGAAGGACGCTGAAGTCTTCAGACTTGCCCTTGTGGATGGGAGGATTGCTGAGGATATGATCAACCTTTAGCCCTTTGGGAACATGATTCCATGAGTCCGACAGGTAGGTTGTCGCTCCCGGGACGTTATGTTTTGCAGCGAGCAGCGCGATGGAGTCGACCTCGAGCATGTGCGTTGTAATGCCTTGATATGCAAGAGAAATAAACGCTGATATGATCCCTCCGCCTGCGGCGAAATCAAGCACAGAATCTCCAGGGTTGATGGAGGGCAAATGTGTGAGAAGCAGCGCCGTGGCGTCATCAAGTTTGCCCTTGGCAAACAGGCCAGGGTAGTGATGCCAGGTGCTGTCTTTGGGCAAGGATGTGATCAGGTCTGTCAACGGATGAGGCTGCTCTTCGAGCCAGTGTTGAAGCTCTGTTTTATGTGCAATTGTAGGGAGTGCTTTACGCGCCTGAATCACACGACAGTGGCGCCGTGAGTCGACCGTAGAGGTGTGTGCAAAAATGTCAGAGAGCTTTTTCGCTGTCGATTTGATCCCCTCATCATTGGCACCATAGACCACCAGTTTTCCTTGCTCTGGTGTGAGCAGCGCAGCGAGTATGTGCGCCTGCATCAGGAGCACCTGCTTTGCGCGAGGGAGGCGCATAAAAATCGCCTGAAAGGGTGCTGCCTCATGGGGTGGCGATGGCGTACCTTTGCTGAGGCCATCGCAGTATCTTGACCAGGTGTGGACCTCCTTGAAACCCTGTGCGACGAGGTGTTTTTTCAGGTTGTGTGAGGTGTCATCCACGATGAGGACAGGGAGTGACGGATCAAGATGAAGTGAGGGGATAGCCAGTATCATGGCCTGAGAGACTTGCTCTTCGCGATCCTGCGCGGTGTGTTTTACGGCAAGCCGCCCCTTGGTGTTCTGAGATTTCATAGGGGTGTGATCATCATGAGGTCGTAAAAATCATTTATAAGCATGGCGAAACGCAAAAGAGATTGCGTTTCGCCATGCTTATAAATGATTTTTACGTTCTGAACACCCTGGAATTGTTATTGGCCATCCATGGTGCCAAAAATGTTGTTGTCATCACCCTTGAATAGGTCGTCAAAGCCCGATTTCCTATTGTTTTTTGATGTGTTGGATTTGTTTGTTTTGGAGGTGCTTTGTGTTTTTGTGGATGAGGATTTTTTGTGCACAAAGGGCTTGCTCTCTTTCTCGACGATCGGCTCAGGTTTTGGGATAGGTTTGAACGACTCGCCTGTGACAAGGTTCCTTGCTGATGATGGGTGGAGCAGCACCTTGGGGTAGGGTGTGTGATCAAGCTGGTAGCCCGTGTTGATAAATGCTGCTGCAATCGCCGCCGAACTCACAAGTAAGAGCGTGGCGACCATGGCAAGAATAAGCGTTGTGGTGTGGCTTTTTGATTGTGGGTTTGATGTTTTAAGTGTTTGTATTTGATTGTGTTTTTGTTCTTGTTTTGCTGCTGGTGTAGGTGTTGCCATGGGCTGTGGCATGAGATTGGGGTGTGGGTATATCTGTTGAGGTTGTTCTTCAAGAGGCTCTGGTGTGGGTTCAGGTCCTTGAATTGCCTGGAGCGCTGCGGTTCGACGAGCCTCGACCTTCTTCTGGCGCTCTGCTTCCTTTTGCAGAGCAAGGGCGTTGGCGTGCTGGCGCTCCTGTTTTTGCTGGCGCTTGTGTGCTTCCTCGATTTGAGCGGACTGAGAGATTGCCTGTTGAAGCTCCTTTGCTTCATGTTGAGCAGCTTCTTGTGTGTCATCAAGGATGCTCCCCAGCAGGTTTTCAGTAGACTCGTCACTTGCCCATGTGTTGTATTTTTTGTGTGTCATGATGGTTCCTTGAAAGAGGCTGTTGGGGAGAAGTTCCTGACTGTGTTATGGATAGAGACGAGAGGGATTGGATAAAGGATTTAAAACAGCCTGAATTTGTTGGAAAAAGATGTACATGTGTTCGACGTTTTTTCACAAATGTTCAGGTTGTTTTGTTCTCAAGTTGTTTGATTTTAGGAGTTTTTTAAGATGGCAAGTTACGAGATGAACTTTGATGGTCTGGTTGGGCCAACACACCATTATGCAGGGTTATCCTTTGGTAATGTGGCTTCAATGGGCAACAGGGGTAAGGTTGCGCGTCCAAAGGAAGCAGCGCTTGGCGGGTTGAAGAAGATGAAGGCCGTGCGCGATCTGGGCGACAAGGTCAGCGACGACGAGAAGAAGCCGATCGACGACGCCATCGCCGACGGCGACGTGGTGTGGGAGGCACCGCCCTTCCAGGACACATGCGGCACCCGGCAGGGGTGCCACACGGCGCAACCGGGCGCTGTGACGGCGATTCCAGGCGTGGTCTTCTCAGGGAGCCTGGACGGCCACATCCGTGCCTACGCCACCGATACGGGCAACGTGATCTGGGACGTCGATACCGCGGGCGAGATCGACACCGTGAACGGCGTCGCTGGCCGCGGTGGGTCGCTCAACGGCCCCGGGGCCACCCTCGCGGGGGGGATGCTCTACGTCAGCTCTGGCTACGGCCTGCTCAACTTCATGCCGGGCAACGTGCTGCTCGCCTTCGGCGTGGAGTGAGACCGGCGAGCTTCGCCACTGCCTCCTGGTCCTCGGGCAGCGGGCAGACGCAAGAAGGTCGCGAAACACATCTCATGTTGCCGCACAGGGGGAACACTGATGAATCCCAGACGCCATGAAATCGAGGGCATGTCGAACCTCTTGGAAGAAGAACCCCGTGGCCTTCTGGCCACGGAAGATCACTCAGCCAAAAATTATATGTACATATATTATATTAGCAAAATATTATTTTAATACTAAATTATGTAATAACTTGTTATTAACATATTTTCACCAAAAAATATATTAATATAAGTATTTCTATTAAAAGTCATTATATATATAATAT
>CATLTV010000411.1 GCA_950059285.1 uncultured Pseudomonadota bacterium
CAGCAAATGCCCGCCTCCTCGGGGCCTTTTTTTGTTAATTGCATTGTGGTCTTAATGTTGAGTGAAAGTCAGGGCAGGGGTCCAGATGATCGGGGATAAAGTCACGATCGCGATCATGCCAGCAGGCGTTTCCAACGCCATCTCCTGTGGAGTCAAGCTGGTCTGGATTGGGAATCAATGGGCAGTTGTCCCACATGTCGCCAATACCATCGCCATCAATATCCTGCTCACAATGATCACCAATACCGTTACGATTGCGATCATTTTGAAGTGGGTTATATGCCTGTGGACAGTTGTCTTGCCCATCAATGATACCATCACCGTCGAAGTCAGAATCGCAAGCGCTTCCATCGTCAGAGAGTGAATCTGGAACAAGTGGACATCTGTCACAGAGGTCGCCTTTTCCATCATGGTCTGTGTCTTGCTGGTAACTGTTTGATATGCTTGGGCAATTGTCAATGTTGTCTGCGATGTTGTCGCCGTCCACATCCTGATCGCAAGCATCTCCTGTACCGTTGTGATCAAGGTCTAAATTCCAGGGATCATGAATCGTGGGGCAAAGATCGCAAGCGTCTCCCAACCTGTCCTGATCGGTGTCGGTTTGATCAGGGTTGGAGTGAAATGGGCAGTTGTCCTGAGTGTCATCAATCCCGTCGTCGTCCGTATCACTGCCACAGTTTTTCTGGCTAATGGGAACAAGATACAGAGGACATCCATCTTCATCTGTAAAGATGCCATCGCCATCAGCGTCCAGGCGGCCTTCAATGCTGCACACGTCACCGATTCCGTCCACGTCGCTGTCCTGTTGTTCGGGGTTGGGGACAAGAGGGCAGTTGTCAATGATGTCCTGTACGCCATCTTGATCAAGATCGTCTGCGCACGCCACACCTCGAGATGTGCCGTGTAATACCTGGTCAGGATCAAACACCAGTGGGCAGAGGTCACACAGGTCGCCTACGCCATCTCCGTCGCTATCTGTCTGTGCATTGTTTCCTCGCCAAATACAGTTGTCTTCGGAATCAACGATACCATCCTGGTCAGTATCACGCTCGGTAGGGAGCGTGAGAGGGACGGGTTGGCAGAGGTTCCCAACGCCATCAAGATCATCATCGATTTGATTGGGATCAAAGAGGTCAGGACAAACATCAATCAGATCTGGAATGCCATCTCCATCTCGGTCTGTACGCCATGTGTCTGTCTGGCACACATCGCCAATGCCATTTTGATCAAGATCTAACTGTTCAGGGTTTGCCACATGTGGGCAGTTGTCCTGTGCATTTACAATACCATCCAGGTCAGGATCAGCGTGCGCATCGTATAAACATGGAGACTGTCCGCCTCCTGCAAGCACGTTGGGCATCCAGGGGCAGTTATCACATGCATCGCCGATACCATCGCCATCGGAGTCCTGAAGCGTGTACTGATATACCGTGGGGCAGTTGTCGATGCTGTTAATCCAGCCATCACCATCAAGATCATTGTCTGACAGTGATTCCTTGGAGCACAGGTCTCCCTTGCCATTACCATCTCTGTCGGTCTGGTTTGCGTTTGCTATAGCTGGGCAGTTATCACACAAGTCACCAAAACCGTCGCCGTCAGAATCGATTGTAAATTCAGTGATATAGGATGGGCATGAGTCACGAACATCAGGTGAGCCGTCCTGATCAGTGTCCTGTGTGCTGGAGTTACATGCGACAGGTTGGCCGTCAGGTGTAATGGTTTGCTCAGGGTTGGGAATGCGAGGGCAGTTATCACAGGCATCGCCTATGCCATCAAGATCTACATCGGTTTGTGTGGCATTGGTGGTGTTGGGGCAGTTGTCACACAGGCTGCCAATGCCATCTCGGTCAGGATCATTTTGCATTGGATTGGCGATGGCAGGACAGTTGTCCAATGCGTCGCTGATTCCATCATTATCACTGTCATCAATCGGAGCGGTCATGTCGTCAGTGGACATGTCAACGGAGGGTTGTACCATGTCTTCATCGTCGAATGACATGTCCAGGTCGGCTCCCATATCCTGTGTAGTGGTGTTTCCACCTGGGCGAGTGCGGACCACGCATTGCCCTGCAAGACAGGTTTCATTGGAGAGGCAGTCTGATGAGAGCGTGCACTGACGAAATGAAGCAGGAGGTGTGGTTGTGTTGTTCTCTGTCTCTTCTGGACCACAGGCGCCAAGTAAACCTACGGTGGCAAACAACGTCGCAAGGCGCCAGGTGGCGTGTCGAGGAATGAAAGCAGTCTTGAAAGTGTGGTTCATGGTGACACGTATCTTTGAAGAGGGGGAACAACTTGTTGCGTTCGTGTGCAACTTGCCTCAAGTGTAATGAGTTTGCCAACGTGATGAAACCACGAAGCAGAGAAATTACTGGGCCGATGCCTTCAGCTAGCCTTGTGTGGCGCGGATATGGTTTGAATTGTGTGAGTTTGTGTGGATTGATGTAATTTTCATGACAACTGGTTCATTTTGCGTTATGTGTGTTAATCGGTCCGTGAGAAGGTTTTGAAAATTGTAGAACTAAGAGGATAGTGCTGTTTTGAGCTCAATGCTGATCAACCAAAAGTTCGGAGAGTATGTCTTGTTGCAGCGTCTCGCTGTAGGGGGACAATCCGAGGTCTTTCTCGCCCTCAAGGTAGGGCCTGGAGATTTCCTGCGCACCGTGGTGATCAAGGCGCTTCCTTCACGCCTCAAAGAAGATGAACGATTTTTGGAGCTTTTCTTCAAGGAAGCGTTCATTTCCTCACGATTTGCGCACCCCAACGTCATCACTGTGCATGATGCCAAGCTGATTGAAGGTGATTACTGCCTCGTGATGGATTTTGTCGCGGGCCAGACTGTGGCTGATATTGCGCAGCGAGGGTTTAGTTCGGGGCGTCCGATTTTGCTTAATCATGCCATTCAAATTATTGCAGATGCATGTGATGGTTTGTATTACGCGCACAAGTTTCAGGACCTCGACGAGTCGACCTATTCCATTGTGCATTGCGATATTAGCCCCCAAAACCTCATGGTGACGTATCAGGGTGTGACCAAGGTGTTTGACTTTGGTATCGCGCAAATTCCTGGTTATGAGCATACCAACAATTCGGTCAGCGTGGGTGGAAAGTACGCCTACATGAGCCCCGAGCAACTTCGTGGCGAAGAGGTTGACGCGCGCAGTGATATTTTCAGCCTTGGCATTATTCTGTATGAGCTTTGTACTGGCTACAGGTTGTTCAGGCGTAACTCTCAGGCTGAAGTCGTCAAGGCGATTTGTGAGGAGC
>CATLTV010000412.1 GCA_950059285.1 uncultured Pseudomonadota bacterium
CGTGGCGAACTGCATCATTTCTCATGTGCATCGCTTGCTGGCTGTGGAAAGGGGACGACTTCTCCTCCTCGTGGAGATGCTCCGCCTGGTTCGGGCTGTCAGAGCAGCAACGAATGTCAGGGCGGACTCTCCTGCGTGGATGGCGCGTGTACCTATGAACGATGTAACAGCGCGCCTGATCCTGACCAGTGGTGCAAGGAACAGAACTCGACAGATACGGATGCACTCGATCTTGTCTGCGAACGAGGCACTGGTGATTGTGTTGAAATTTTTGGGGAAATTGGCGAGTCCTGTACCCGGGATGCACAGTGCAACTTTGGGCTAGTGTGTCATGAGCAGCGCTGCGTTGAAACCTGTGTATCAAGTGCTTCATGTCGCGAGGAGGACACTGCGTGCTTGCCTCGCGAAGATGCTGCTTCAGGGAGCGTGTGTCAGGCATCTCCATCATGCATATCTGTGGAAGAGCCCGATGCATTTTGTCAAGATGTGCTTGGCGTGGCAGAACGGTTGGCTCAATGCAACTTAACCACAGGAGAGTGTGAGGTTGTCCAGCTTTGGGACGGTGCCTTCTGTCGTTTTGACGCACAGTGTATCAGTGGCGTGTGCGAAGATCGCGAGTGTACATCGACCTGCGAGTCAGACGACGACTGTTATTCCATGAAGGTTTGTCGCCCTCGACTGGGTGAGAGTATGGTACAGGTGTGTCAAAACCTGACATGTCTGGATGAGCTTGACCCTGATAATTATTGCGTTCAGGAGATTGGATCTCAGAGCGCATTTTGCTCGTTTTCAGGAGAGTGTGAGTTGGCCGAACAGGACTACGGTGTCTTTGTTATGATCGAAGATACTGGCTCTGGGGCGGCGTGTGAGAGCAGGGTTGCTGGCGTGTTTGAGCCTGGCACGGATCTGATGTACATCTTCCTGTTTCAGGATCTTGAAGGAGGCGACAGCGCTGCGACCACGACAACCGAGGTCTTGTTTGTGGAGCAGGGGACCAGCGAAGTCGAGAACACGCTCGTTTCATATGAACATCTCAGTGATCCTGTAGATCTGGAGCTATTTAGTGAGGGTGATGGCTGCTATAACTCGGTTGATAAAGCTCCGACTCCCGAGACAGTGTACTCCATGGGGTGTGGTGGGCGCATGGTTGTCAACTTCAGCAGGGGAGGGCAACCCGTACGCCTCAATGAATTTAGCGAGATCGTGATCGGGGATTATGGCCCCGCATGTGCCAACGCTGCATCTGAAAGAGAGGATGGTGACAGTTTTGATGTGTTCTTGTGCACCAACACAAACGCTGTGGCCAACAGCCTTGATTTCTCTTCATGTACACATCAACTCGTCATTGAGGATGATGGCGTCGTCAAGATTGCGTACTCTGAGAGTTCTCTCTAGTTACTGATGATTGATGTTTCAGGTGTGTCCATGCCCTTGAGGTTTCTCAGGTAAGAGATGTAGCACACCACTGGGATGAACATGTTCCATTCTGGTCCAAGCATATCCCACAGGCCAAGTCCGATAGCGATTGGGCCTGATGCTCTCTTGAAGAGAAACTTGATGCCTGTCTTGACCAGTTTGCCTTTGATCTTGTCCTTGATATAGGTCTGTGTCTTTGCCTTGGCGGTGGCTGCGACATGTCCTGGTCTGAGTTTACGCCAGCTTTTTCCAGGCTCATGAAGGAGGTAGTCATCATAAAAACGACGTTTTTTGATCTCTTTTTCGTCGTACCATTCGCCGCGATAAAATTCTTCAAGAAGCTGTTTTTGCTCGTCTTTATCACGTTTTGAAAAGCGCGTATCAATACACTTTTGAACAATGAGTTGTTCGCGTTCAATGAGCGCATCAGGGATGTGTTCTTTACGCGTGCCAAGCTCAATGAGTGCGTCGGAGAGCGCCTCGTAATAGTCCTTTCCATCGGAGCCTGATTTGAGCCTGTGCGCGATGCTGTGACCTGCGTTGAGCCTGATCTCTTTGACAATAAGTTCGATATATTGACGGTGGTCTGGCTCATTGGCTCTGTACAGGCTGTGATGCCTGAGAGAACTTGTCAGAGGTGATGTCAGGAACTTGACCAGAGGATCGAGTTCTTCGTTTGTGCATCGTTCAAGAAGGGGTGAGATGGATTGGTCATACATGATATGAATTTGTATCCTGTTGTGTATCGTTTTGAATAATGAATCGTTTCTTTATGTTGCGCATTACAGTCATTGTTCTTGTGATATATACAGTCGCTGTATGCGTACTTACAAAAACTGAACACCCACACAATAAAGGCAATTTAAGGAGACCTGTAGAATGTTATCACGTGTGATTATCCCTTTATGTATATGCAGTTTTACACTTTTTATGGGCTGTCAAAAGACTGGCGCAGCCGTGACCGATGAACAGCCCGCAGAGCCCGTTGAGACGCAGGTCGTGGAGCAGTCAATGGAACCTGCCATGGAAGAATCTGGTGAGCCTGATGTGCCAGGTGCAGAACAGGAAGAGGCGCCTGTGGAAGAGGCGCCTCCTGTGGTGGGGACAGTGCATGATGCGTTTGATGGTTTGCTCAAGACACATGTCTCTGCCGAGAGTGGCATGGTAGATTATGATGGATTGAAGTCCAACGAAGCCCAGCTTGATGCTTACCTCCAGGAGGTCATCGCTGCGGCCAACATGGCAGACCTGTCAGAGGATGAGCAGTTTGCGTTTTATATCAACGCGTACAACGCCTACACCATCAAGCTTATCCTTGAACGCTATCCAAAACTCAAGTCCATCACGGATTACAAGGAGCCCTGGAAACAGAAGCGCTGGAATGTGGCTGGCGAGACCTTGAGTCTGGATCAAATTGAGCACGAAAAATTAAGGCCTGTGTTCAAGGACCCCCGTATTCACTTTGCTGTGAACTGCGCCTCTGTGGGGTGTCCTCCCTTGCGCGCCGAGGCTTATGTAGCCTCCACACTCGAGCAACAACTTGAAGCAGCCACAAAGCAAACCCTGACCCAGACCAAGTATGTAGAGGTGAAAAAAGGAAAGCTCTACCTCACCAAGATCCTCGAATGGTATGGCAAGGATTTTGTGAATCCTGAGTTCAAGGGGCACGCCGAGAGCGTGGCTCAGTATGTGGCCCGCTACGCTTCAGACGATGTGGTTGAACTTGTGAACGCCAAGGGTGCAAAGACTCCTGTACGTTACAAGTCCTATGATTGGAACCTGAATAAACAGTAAGATACAAAGCATTTGCTTTGTATCGTCGACAAAAGCGGGGGCG
>CATLTV010000413.1 GCA_950059285.1 uncultured Pseudomonadota bacterium
GGGAGCCGCGCTTCTTTATTGTGTGAAATATTTATTTAATATCAAATACTTAAACAAAAAGTGTGCGCTGCAACAGTTTGAAACAATGCTGATATAATCATGACATAATCCTCATTTACAGTGGTCTGGAAGTCAGGAGATTCCCATTGAACAAGGGAGCGAGCCTGAGTCCCAAAATGAGAACGACGAGATGAGGTGTGTGATGAAGCGATATAGGAATCAATGTGTGGTGATGACCGCGCTGACGCTGTTGATGTTGTCAGCATGTGGCAAGGAAGATACATCGTCAACACCATCAACTGAAGAAGATATGACTATAGTCTCCGAAGACGATATGTCAGCAGATATGGTCCAGCAAGAAGCGGACATGGCAGCGGATATGGTCGGAGAGGAAGACCTTGAGGATATGGGTGAGATTGCAGAAGATATGGGCACTGAGGAGGTGGACCAGTCTGATGCAGAGATTACCTATATACACCTCGAAGGCGACAGCATCAGCATAGAGGGTAACGCTGATGCTGTCACCGTCGAGGGCACGCTCGCCACAATCACATCGCCTGGCGTCTACCGTATTGATGGTACGCTTGATGATGGCGCCATCGCCGTGGAAAGTCCTGATGATGGAGAGGTGTATATGCAACTTGATGGCATTGAGGTTAAAAACTCAAAAGGTTCGCCCTTGTATGTGCTTGATGCGGATGATGTGATCATCGAACTTCT
Source organism: uncultured Pseudomonadota bacterium (assembly GCA_950059285.1). GTDB lineage: Bacteria > Myxococcota_A > Bradymonadia > Bradymonadales > Bradymonadaceae > CATLTV01. The sequence goes on from CATLTV010000413.1 coordinate 721, forward strand.
GGAAGGCACCGAGAGCAAACTTGAAGACAGTGCAGATTACACCTTCCCCGACCCCACGGATGACGAACCCAATGCTACTCTGTTTAGCAAGGACGATATGGTCATCAAGGGCGCAGGCTCTCTGTCGATTATTGCGCATTATAATGATGGTTTATCCACCAAGAACGATCTTGATCTTGAGCTTGAGGGAACGCTCTCCATTGTCTCTGTGGATGATGGTATTCGTGGCAAGGATTCGATCACCATTACATCGGGCAACTACATCATCGAGGCAGGTGGTGATGGCTTGAAATCTGATGAAGACGATGATGAAGAGAAAGGATTCATTCAGATCGATGGTGGTGAGTTTGAGATTGTTGCAGGTGGTGATGCGGTGCAAGCCGAACGTGTGGTGACAATCAGCGCAGGTGCGTTTGAGTTGACCGCAGGTGGTGGTAGCAACGCACAACTTGGTGAGGATGATTCGGCCAAGGGACTCAAGGCAGGAGTCAAGGTCGAGGTTCAGGGCGGAATCTTTGTGCTCGATTGTGCTGATGACGCGGTCCATTCGGATGATACCATTCTCATCTCGGGAGGAGAGCTTGAAATCAGCAGTGGCGATGACGGTGTGCATGCTGACTTGCTGGCTCAGATTACAGATGGTCTTATCGTCATTAATCAGGCGTATGAAGGCATTGAGAGCGAGGAAGTGATCATTGATGGTGGTCAGATGTACATGACGACCAGTGATGATGGCCTTAATGGAGCAGGCGGCGAGTCTTCGTCGGGCGGTTTCGGACCTCCTGGTGGAGGTGGCTCAGGCAGCAATTATCAGCTCACGATCAATGGCGGTTATGTGGTGATCGATGCGCTTGGAGATGGTGTGGATGCAAATGGCAACATTGATATGACGGGCGGCACCGTGATTGTGCATGGTCCAAGCACAAATATGAATGGTGCGCTTGATTATGACTCCAACTTTGCCATGACAGGTGGTGTATTGATCGCCACAGGAAGTTCAAGGATGGCGCAAGCTCCGAGTGCTTCAGGGACAACACAGGCGGCGATGTTACTGAACCTGACATCATCACGTGGTGCAGGAGAGATTTTCCATATTGAAGGTCCATCAGGTGAAGACATCCTCTCATTTGCTCCTATCCGTAGTTATCAGAGCGTGGCGTTTAGCTCGCCCGCTCTCGAGGTCGGCGCAAGTTACACCTACTATGCAGGTGGTAGCCATACAGGAGTCGAGAAGGATGGCCTCTATACAGGTGGTGAGTACACACCAGGTACGCAGCTTGGCACAGTGACAACATCCTCACTGATTACACAGGTCGGTTCGCGTGGAGGGCGTTGATAGTGTGTTTGCGTTACGCCATATTTACGACATAACATAAGCTTTTGCATAATTAAGTATTTGACATTCAAGGTTTTCTGTCCCGTTCTCCCTTTCTTTTCTTCACACACATCAGGGGCAGAAATTAAGGGCACCAACTTCCCAGGAAGTTGGTGCCCTTTTTGTTTTTTGATTTGTGTAATGAGTGAAGAGGTCAGGCGTTTGAAGGGGGATAGGTAAGTTCGCTTGGTGTGTTGTTCGATGCGTTGTTCTGAGGTTTTTGTTTGCGATCCTCGGCGCACAGTGAGCAGATGCCAAGCTCTTCAGGCTCAGTGTTTGTGTGAAACCAGCGCTCCCAGGGAGAGACTTCGGTGTGCCAGTCATTCATGGTTTCGGAGGGGCCGTGTGCTCCGATCCAGAAGGAGACAAAAGAGAAGATGAAGACAAAGGCAACGCTCCACCAGCCAGACAGGTGGCCGATGCTTGCCTTGGCGACGAGGTCAGCCAGTGTGTCCCACGGGCCAGAGTAGCTGGTGAGTTTGATGACCCAGAGGACCATGATGGCTGTAAAGAGGTAGCCGTAGTTTCGACGGATGCGGTAGCCAAGGGCTTGAAGCAATGTGATGCGGGGCTTGTTGGTGCCAAGCGTGACAGCGAGCGCCTTGAGCTCACGCTCGGCGCGTTGGTTCCTGAGCATGGTGTCATCACCAAGCGATGGAGCCATAAAGAAGCGATTCAGGAGGCGCACATGATGTCTCCAGAGGTCGTACATTTGATAACGACGAGCCTCCATGAGCGCGAACAGCGCGACAAAAAAGAGGGCAAAGAGGAGCGCAGAGTGTGTGCGTGTCTCTTCAGCAAAGCAGAAGGTGACAATGCCTGCGGTGGTGACAACAGACCAGTTCGAGGTGATATCCAGACGTTTTCTCCAGACATCAGCGTGCATAATGGTGGCACGATAAAAGTGAACAACTGCGGTGGAGTGTAAGTTTTCAAACATGATGTTGCCTGTGGCTATCTATCCCTTTTGTAATTTTTATTATTCTATAATTCTTATTATTGTCTTTGTTTTTAATTACTTAAGTTGTTTTGAGTGTGTGCTTTTATGAAAACTTCAGGGAAGCGAGAATGGGGCGC
>CATLTV010000414.1 GCA_950059285.1 uncultured Pseudomonadota bacterium
TCGCCCCGCCTTGTGTGCTCTGGGTTTACTCTGTTTATTGAAGCGTAAAGGTGACTCGCACCACATCGCTCACCTGCGGGAGCGCAATGTCACGTTCAGCATCTCCGAGCGTGGCTTCCTGAATTACACCTGATTCTTCCTCTCCAGCTTCTGTGCCAGCCATGCTTGATGGCTGATACATGCCCTCTCCAAGAGGTTCGTTGACCTCTGTGCCAGCGTCCCACCATGTTAATAGTCCTGACGAAATATCAACCTCTCCTTCCTCAAGTGAACCCAGATCGATGCCCTCTGCACGTGTGCCAAGGAAGGTGTCATTGCTAGGTCCAAGCATCATGGCAATGGCGAGCTTGTCTCCAGGGTAGAATGTGATGGGGAGGACGGTTTTTGTGCCTGGTAGGATGGGATTTTCCTTGTAGTCCACATTATCACGATCGCCTGTAAGACCAGCGCTTCTGACACGATCATCCGCTCTGAGTGTGGTTTGAAGCGCCACAGGATCTCCCGTCTCGGCGAGCGCTTCAATGTCAGCGCTCGCCGCCTCACCAGGAGTGAAGACCATGGTGGGCGCAGAGGTTGTGACCGCATATAAACCAGGTGCCATGGCGAGTGTGATAGAACCGCTCTGTCCAGTATAAGTGGTTTCATTGCTTATGTTTTCTATGGTGATGAGCGCGCTCACAGGTTGTGCGTCTTCAGCGTCATCAGGGCCACAGGAGAACAGGCCAGTCAATATACACGTGGCTATGACATACTTGTAGGCTATGTTAACTATCGAGTGGGTCATGAGATGGCTCCTTGTTGTTGATTGATAAACCTACAACGATTTTGGCACAAAGTAAGTAAATTGTGGAGTGTGGTGAAGATGAGTACGCAGGTTGCACTGGTCATGATTGACCTTCAGCAGGAGTTTCTGTCACACACAGGATATTTAAAGCGCCCTGTGAGCATGAGTTCAATTCTTGAGCCCTTGCAGATCTTGACTGATGCGGCACGTGAGGCGGGCCACATGATCGTCTGGATCACAAGTGAATACGCACAGTGTGAGGGGATCGATCCAAAATGGCCAGAAATTCCTGATGAAGATCGGTTCAAGGGTGTGCCTTTAAACAGCAAGAAACTTGCCTCTGCACCGCAGGATAAACCGTGTTGTGTGAGAGGTACTGATGGGGTGGAGGTTCCTCCCGAGGTCAAAGCGTTGCAGCATGAGGATGACGTTTATCTGGTCAAGGATCGTTATTCTGCATTTGGTGGTTGCTCTCTTTTTGATATGTTGCAAGGTGCTGACATTAAAGAGTTATTTGTCGCGGGTGTGACCACAGACCTCGGTGTGCGTGCGACATGTGCAGACGCGTTCTTTCATGGTTTTGGTGTGACTGTGGTATCGGATTGCGTGGCATCAACACGTGCAAACTTGCATCGTAACGCGTTGGCATCGATGCAAAAACACTATGCACGTGTAGAGCCTGTGGTGATGGCTTTGACGCGCTGGAAGAGTGTCAGGCGAGGACTTGGTGCAGGGGATACGATGGTGATGTATGGGGTGTTGCCTGATGGGTTGCAGCAGGATGATACACTGTATGAGCAGGTCAAACAGGAGGTGCCCTGGGAGCATATGGAGCATCGCGGTGGCGTGGTGCCACGTCTGGTATGTTTGCAGGGAGACGTGCATGAGGATGGCACCACGCCAATGTACAGGCATCCTGCTGATGAGCAGCCTGTCTTGCAGCCTTATACGCCATGGATTGAGCGTTTACGGGACCACTGTCAGGAGCTTATCTCACAGCCGTTGAATCATATTTTGATTCAACGTTATCTGGATGGCATGGGTTATATCAGCCCTCATTCGGATAAGACGCTTGATATCCAACGTGGGACCGCCATTGTGGGGCTGAGTTTGGGGGCAACACGCACGATGATTCTTCAGCCCAAGGTGAGTGATGATGGTGCGCGCGAGAAGTCTGTGCATCTGGAGCTTCCGCATGGGTCGTTATTTATACTTGGGTGGGAGACAAATCAGCAGTTCATGCACGGAATCAATCGCGATAAGCGTGCGATTGAGGATCGTCGTGAAGATGAGCTGCGTGATGGTGGGGAGCGCATCAGCCTGACCATGCGTCACGTGGCCACATTCCTTACTGCGGATGGGCATTTATATGGTCAGGGGGCGTTGAGGAAGACTCGTGATGCATTAAATGATCTATCTTATCAACGCTTTAGTGACCTTTCTCGTGAGGAGCAGTGTGCTCAGGCCGAAGGTTTGCTTGCCGCGTTTGGTGCAGAGAACCTTGACACAGGATTCGACTGGGATGAGGCGTATGGTCAGGGCTTTGACGCTCCCGATCTTGGTGTGTTGCGTGAAGAAGAAGAGGAGTAGTTGGTCTTCTTTACGCCATGATTTCTTTGGGGGTGTCAGGCGCTTCAAATTTTTTCACGATGTAGCTGCATTCGGGGATGATTTTGAACTCGTGTTGAGTGGCCCACGAGACCATTTCTTTGTAGAGCTTGCCCGCGAGTCCTTCACCACGCGCGGCAGGGTCCACAAAGGTTCTGTATGCAGCCCAGGTCATGGGGGTTCTGGCTCTGAGTTCGAGTACACCGACATTTTCACCGTTGCGCACAGCAATGATGCGTGTGTTGTGAAGCGATTGATGTGTCGTGATAATAAGGTTGTTTGATTCTGTAGACATCTTGACCTCGTTAAAAAAGTGGGGGCACATGAGAGCGCAACGAGCCAGAGTCATTGCAGTTTTTGCGTGATGACGATGGCACGTGTTGCGCTGATGCATCACAAGAGGTGTGGTGCATGCGTGACTGTGTGGATTGTTTGCCCCAAACGAGGAAAGTCAACTCGAGAGCGTGATGGAGAAGGAGCTTTTTCTAACAGAACCTAAGATGTGTGATCAGGATGTTGGAGTGGGAGCTTGACGGAGAATGTCGAGCCCACGCCTGGAGATGATTTGACCAGAAGTTCGCCGTGCATCAGTTCGGTGAGTTGTTTTGAGATGGTCATCCCAAGTCCTGTTCCGCCATGTGCACGTTGAGTGTTTCGTTTGGCCTGTTCAAAGGGATCGAAGATACGTGAGAGTTCTTCCTCGTTCATGCCAGTGCCCGTATCTTTGACGCAGATAAACAAGTGTGTCTGGTCGGTCTCTGCGTTGATAAAGATC
>CATLTV010000415.1 GCA_950059285.1 uncultured Pseudomonadota bacterium
CAGGGGTGCCAGGAGAGCCAGCGTGTGTGGGTGTGAAGCTCGATACACGACGCGAGGATCTGTTGAAGTTGCTCCGCAGTGGTGTGAAGTCATGATCAAAATTTTTAGTCTCGGGCGAGTGGATGTCTCATTGTCGATGAGTTATCCGCTGTTGTTTGTCTTGTGTTATTTCTGGTTTGGCGGTGTTGCTGAGGCGATTCTGGCTGGATTTGCGATCACGCTCTCAGTGTTGATCCATGAGTTTGGCCACGCGCTGGCGTGTAAGCGTTATAACTTGGGGCCTTCGATTGTCTTACAGGTGCTTGGTGGGATGTGTTATCACACGCCAGCGGGCTCGGATAAGAAAGAAGCCATTGTGACCGCGAGCGGTCCAATTCTTCAGATTGTGGCGGGTTTTATTGCGCTAGGTCTGATGATTGGCCTGGATGGTTTTGATCTGTCATCTGCAAATATGCTGGTGTTGGGGAGTGCTGATGTCGCAAGACAGTTCGGCTTTGTGTTTGTGCTCTTCAGCATCACCTGGGGGTTTATCAACTTGCTGGCCCCGATCTGGCCTCTTGATGGTGGGAAGTTATTTGCGCTCCTATTGAGGCGGTTTGTCAGTGAGGACAAGGCTGCACGTGTCACCTTGGTTGTGGGTATGGGCCTGTTGATTCTGGTGGGTGGATATGCGTTGATGAACCGCTCCATGTTACTTGGCTTCATTGCGATTTCGATCTTTATGCAGAATATGCAGGCATTTCAGGCGCGTTCCACGTTGTTTATGCATGGTTCTGGCAAGATGGCCAAACGCAAGATGTCGGAGTTTGGTAAGGAGATGCTTGAGGACGCGCGCAAAAATTTTGCTGAGCAGGACTACCGCGAGGCGGCGCGACTTTGCCACCAACTAAGAGCCTCTGGCGAGCCTATTGCGGCCAAGCAACTTGATGAGATCTGGCAGATTCTTGGTCTGGCTACGGTGGAGATGGGTGATTATGAAGAGGCCATGGAGTGGCTCAAGCGAGCACCCAAGACACCAAGAATCGAAGCTGCAATAGCGCGTTGTGAAGACGAGTTAAAAGGCTGAGATTTCATCAAAAAGAACACCAAAAGAAAGCGGCGAGCATGTGTTTCAACACATGCTCGCCGCTTTCTTTTGGTGTTGTAGTACTGAATATTTTTGAGGCTATATCAAATTGTTATTGATCAGGGGTCTCTATCTTGTTACTTTGTGGATAGAGAATTTATAGAAAATTCAAATCGTGACGTTAGTGTACATGCTGCATTTCGACTCATTTCAATACCATGATTGAAGCGTGTATTTGAGTGTGATTGGCCTTCTTTTTAAGGCGCTTTCTGCTTGATATACATAGTTTTTGACAGGTGAGTTGGTGGGTTTTGGGGCTTCTTTTCTAAAGTTTCGCGCGGCGTTATACTATTTTTTGTGGGGTTATCTTTTATGGTGTGTACAACAGGTATAGTTGTTGGGTTGTCGTCATAAGTAGCTCTACGTGTTTTCTGTCAAAAGACGCGAGTCAAAGGAGATCTTGTGAATCAAGGATTGTGTGTTCGTTCAGCTATTTTTTTGGGAACCTGTTTGATGATGTGGCCTGCTGTTGCATCTGCTCAAATCATTGATGATTTTAGTCAGACCACAGCAGCGCATAACAACTGTGCTGGGCAGGGGATTTACGATCATTCTGACAGCAGCGCCATTGGTGGCTTGCGCAGCGTGTATTTGCGCGATTCACACAACTGTTCACTTTCTATTCGAGGATCAGAGGCCGAGTTTGACGCTGCGGAAGGCGAAGTTCGCTTGTTCGGCGGTACTGCTGCCGGTTCGTGGTTCTCATATGGTTCAGCTATTGGCACATATGATTATGGTCTTGGCTTTACAAGCTCGGCAACTGGTTCTGAGTTGAATGTGAACCGTCAGGTTGATGACTCAATCCGTATTGATGCGCTGATGAGCGATACCCCTAATACTTCTAGCTCTAACATTACCCTGTATGCGAATGGGGAGGTTTATCAGAATACAGAGCCCTTGGCGTACCGTGGTGCAGGTACAATCGCGATCTCTCTGTTTAACTTCCGTACTCAAAGCGGAATATATATGGACGCAGCGGCAGCAGCAGACATTGATGGTATTGTGGTGTATACAGGTGTGACCTCATCTTATGTTGATGGTGCATTGCGCCTCACTCAAATTCGCTTTGATGTTCCCATTATCTATCCTTCTTTGATCTCACAAACAGTGCTTGCTGCGGGTGATGCAAACTGCGCTTATGGTGGCGTGGCGATCATGACAGGTCCTGACAATGGCATGCAGGATGGCGCCGCATATGATGGTGTGCTTGATCCTGATGAAGTGACCATGACAAGTTATGTCTGTAATGGTGCGCCTGGCGCCGATGGACAGGATGGTCAGGACGGTGCAGATGGTGCAGACGGCCAGGATGGAGCTCCTGGTGCCGATGGCCAAGATGGTGCTCCTGGTGCACAGGGACCTGCAGGCGCTGACGGTCAGGACGGAGCTCCTGGTGCGGATGGAGCCGATGGCCAGGACGGCGCTCCTGGTGCTGATGGTCAGGATGGTGCTCCTGGCGCTGACGGTGTTGATGGTGCAGATGGCGCAACTTCCTTGTTGAACGTGGTTGATGAGCCTGCTGGCGACAACTGCATGTTCGGCGGCGTGATGGTTGAAGCTGGTTTGGATGCAGATGGAAGCGGTGTGTTGGAAGCTGAAGAAGTGACCGTGACACAGTATGTCTGTAATGGTGCAGATGGCGCTGCGGGTATGGACGGTATGAATGGCGCTGATGGTGCAGATGGTCAGGACGGTGCTTCTGGTGCAGATGGTGCTGACGGCGAAGATGGTGCTCCTGGTGCAGCAGGTATGGATGGTGCTGACGGCGAGCAGGGTCCTGAAGGCCCAGCAGGTCCAGCGGGTCCAGCAGGTGCTGACGGCGAGGGTGGTTGTCAGACCGCTTCAGGTAAGGCTCCTTCGGGTTCCTTGATTGGTATGCTGATGCTTGGCTTTGCTGGCATGTTGCGTAGACGTCGTAAAAACGCATAGAGATAGAGCGTCAAAAAAAGAGAAAAGGGGCGAGGATTTGCGCAGCAAAACCTCGCCCCTTTTCTCTTTTTT
>CATLTV010000416.1 GCA_950059285.1 uncultured Pseudomonadota bacterium
GGTAGTTTGTGGAAATTCAATCTTTCCCAAGCCCTCGTGCTTTTTCAATTGTCTTTTTTCAACCCCTGATTCGCATTATATAATCAATCCCTGGACTTACATCAGGATAACCCGCCACCCACAGCAGCACATACAGCGCAGGTGTCAGCAGAGCAACAGCGAACAATCCGAGCATGAGCTTGAACCGCAGCACAAGCCGCCACTCGGTCAACACAAACATCAATCCAAGCGATAACCACGCCGCCAAAAAGCTAATCTGATGCGCTGCGCCAAGTGCAGCAAACGCAGCAAATCGAAACAACCACGAAAGCTCCGAGGGGTCCTTGATATAACGCAACGACGCATACACAAGCGCGCTCAAATACAACGCGCTGAGCGCGTGCGGACTGGCGTGTGTCGCCAGCGCGATCGTCCCCGAACCCGTCGCCCAGATCAGAGAGGCAAAGAGCGCCAGCGGTGCGCTCACATCAAGGTGCCGCTCGGCGCGATAGAGTAACCATGAGGTCAACGCCACAGGTAGCGCCGAGGTCAACAGCGTCACGTTAAAGTGACTCGTCCCAAAGGCAAGCCGCGCGGGCAACAGGTTTAACGCCCAATAAAATGGGAATCCTGGCGAGGGGAGCAGATCATAATTGAAGATCGTGACGATAAGATTTCGGGTAGCGTCATCAGGTGCTGAGAGTGGGATGAGCGGAATATACAGCAACAAGGGCACAAAAATGGCGGCCACACCAAGAATTCTGGAGCGTCTGGAGGTGAGTGATGTGGGCTCAAACAACAAGGACATACCACCCTGCACGAGGTTCAAAGGATTGAATATGAATCAAAGGGATTTGATTCGTTGCGTGCTACAAATCAAGTATTTATGATATAAAGAAATAGTCCTCTGACACCATGTGTACTTCAGAGGCTCCCAGCCCGATGTGTTGGGCAGTGAGGTTTCATCAACCATGCCTGACAACAGCAAAAACATTGGCACATTCATCCATGGCATTGCAAAGGAAAGATGCGTGAATCAATCAGATGACAACAGCACCATGGGCCTGTTCACAACCTACAAGCGCCACAAGGTTGCCTCTTTTCTTGCGACCTCAGCAACATCAAATATCCTCTTCATCTCAACCACTTACGCACAAAGCACCACATCCACAATCCAGAACATCCCCACCACCGAGGCGTCATCCATGACAAACCTCTGGATCTATGTCGCTGCACTCGGCATCTCGTTGGTACTTGGTGGATTGTACATGATCAAGCGCGCCCGCGAGAATCAACACCTGAAGAGCTTTGAGGCAAGCATCAACGCCCTTGAAACCGAGCTCACGCCACCTCCTTCGCCCAAGGTCGCCGAAAGCGAGCTGCAAACACTCGCCCGCACGATCGCCAAAAACTCAGCCAGCGAACTTGGCGCGCTCGCTGTAGAAAGCGAAATGGGCTCGCCCCTGTTCACATTGCACCCAGAAGGTCCCAAGCGAAGCTGCCCCAAGTGTGATCGTAAATTCGCCTCGTGGATGGCGATCTGTCCCTTTGACTCTACCCCCCTGATCGACCCCTCTCAACAAGCGTCACAGGCTCGCAAGAGCGCCGCTCGCCGTTCACGCGCCACCAAGGATGATAACCTGAGCAGAAAACGCTGCCTCACCTGTGACAGACGCTATCGCGACGACCTCACCTACTGTCCACATGATGGCGCAAAACTCATCCAGGACATTCGTGAAGAAGCCATGGAAGCTCCCTCCTGGCATCTTTGCAAAGGCTGCGGTGAAGATAAACCCACCAAACAAGGCGAGCTTGCGTGCAAATGTGATGAGGATCACAAGGATCATGTTATACTTGATCCCAGCAACCTCGAAATCTCTGCCATGATCTTTAGCTCGTGCCCTGAGTGCCATAAGTATGGCGTCCCAGGACAAACCCACTGCAAAGATCACCCAGAAGAAGTCCTCATGCCTGAAACCACCATTGAACGCCACGCCCTACCTGCATCAGGCTACGGCCCTGCACGAAAACTGTGCACTGTATGCAATCGCAAGTTCTCTGGTGCCTACATCTACTGCCCTCACGACAAAAGCCGCCTCAAGCACATGGACTAGGTTCTGTTAACATAGGCTCTGCGACGGGAGCTTATGTTAACAGAACCAATACACATCACGTCTTAAACCGCGCGATCATCCACTCAAAGCTCTCGGTCACATCCTCCGCCAACGCAAACTGCGAACCTGCCTCCAGCAAAATAAAGCCATGCATCATTGAGCGTAACATCCTCAACGCATGCACATGTTCGGACTCCTTGACCCCACACGCAAGCAGTGCTTCAGAGAACAGCGCGAACATCAACTCCAACACAGGCTTGAACTCGACAGAGGCTGGATCAGGCGAGTGCTGCGACATTAACATGTAAAGCGCCTCGTGCTCGTGCGCCCACTCACGCATCGCACACATCAACACCCCCAACGCTTCGCCCCCTTCTACCCCCTTCACACGCGACTCCATAAACCTCAACATGCGCCAGTTGCCCTCCACCACAACCAATAACGCCAACTCATCACCATTCTTCACATGATTATACAATGACGGCGGCTTAATCCCCAATCTCCTCGCCACTGCATTCACACCAAAACCACCTACGCCATCCTCCTCCACACACCCAATCGCGGCCTCCAATATCATCCCCCCATCAATCACAACTCCCTTCCTCCTACCCAAAACAACCTCTTTTTCTTTTAATATGTTAGGGCAACTTCACGCCCTTCTTTACCTTTATAAACTGCATGATTTTTAATATGTTAAGGCAACTTCACGCCCTTCTTTACCTTTATAAACTGCAATGCACATCACAACGCCCCAAAATAGCAAGCGACAACTTGATACGTTGTGTTCGAGAGCAGCAGAGCCAAGGAACCTCGCAAGCTCGTTTCCAAGCACTCTGCTTACTCTCACACACATTTTTTGCAAGCCGAGCGTGAGCGAGAGAAAGCAGAGCTATCACAACCAAGCTTGCGAGGTTGTGACGGTCTGCTGATCTCGAGCTAAATGTATAAAAGCAGAGGTGCAGCGAGGAATTTGATGGAGCGTTTTGCACCCAT
>CATLTV010000417.1 GCA_950059285.1 uncultured Pseudomonadota bacterium
CAAGCAAGTCCGCGACGACCTGGCGGCGTTCTTTGCCCTTGGCGATGCCGTGGAACTCAAGCGCCTCACCGATGATGTTCTCAATGGTCATCCTTGGGTTCAGGCTTGAGTACGGATCCTGGAAAATGATCTGGAGGTTTCTGCGAACCTCTCGCATCTTCTCTGTGCCATAGGTGAGGATGTTTTCATTCTTGTAAATGACCTCTCCACCCGTAGGCTCAATCAACCTCAACAATGAACGTCCTGTGGTTGTCTTTCCACAACCAGACTCGCCCACCAGCCCAACCGTCTCGTTGGGGTAGACGTTGAAGCTCACATCGTCCACGGCTTTGACCGCGCCAACTTGGCGGTTAAAGATGCCCTTGGTAATTGGGAAGTACTTTTTAAGGTTCTTGACCTCAAGGATTGGTTTTTCTGTCTGCAATGTATCACTCATGGATTGTGTGCGATTTAAGCGCTGAGCATCTGCTCTTGACGGGGTAACATATCACTGCTGTGTAGCAGGCAAGATTTAAAGCGTGACCTTTTCTTTTTCGTAAGGTTCGCCTGGCTTGGGATATGGGCCTGTGACTTCCTTGGTACCTTCCTGGACCTCATCAGCATACCAGCACGCGACCTGATGGCCGTTGCCCATGTCCTTGATGGGAGGAAGCTTGGCGCATTGTTCTGTGGCAAACTCACAGCGTGTGCGGAATCGGCATCCTGTGGGGAAGTCTTGCGGGCGAGGCACCATACCTTGAATCATGTACAGTCGGTCTGGCTCGTCATCATCGGCAAGCTCGGCGCGAATATCTGGAATACTCTTGAACAAGCCAATGGTGTAGGGGTGAGAGGGACGCTCAAACAACGTCACCACATCGGCATACTCTACAATACGGCCAGCGTACATCACCGCGACGTGGTCACAGGTCTCGGCCACCACGGCAAGGTCGTGGGTGATGAAGAGAATGGACATGCCTACTTCTTCCTGAAGCTCCTTGAGGAGCTCAAGAATCTGAGCCTGAATCGTCACATCAAGCGCCGTGGTGGGCTCATCTGCGATCAGAAGTTTGGGCTTGCACGCAAGAGCCATGGCGATCATGACGCGCTGCTTCATACCTCCAGACATCTGGTGGGGGTACTCATCAATGCGTTTCTCTGGCGCGGGAATTCCCACCTTCCTGAGCATGTCAATGGCGAGGTTACGAGCCTCCACATATTCAAGATCCTGGTGAAGCATGATGGCTTCAACAATCTGGTTCCCCACAGTGTACACGGGGTTCAGGCTTGTCATGGGCTCCTGGAAGATCACCGAGATGTCGTTGCCACGAATCTTGCGCATCTCCTTGATGCTGATCTTTGTGAGGTCACGACCATTGAACAGAATCTCGCCACCGACGATCTTTCCTGGAGGTTGTGGGATCAATTGCAGGATGCTCAGTGCGGTCACACTCTTACCTGAACCAGATTCGCCGACAACGCCCAGTGTTTTGCCTCGCTCAATGCTGTAACTGACGCCATCCACGGAGGGCAGAATACCTGCATCGGTGAAGAAGTAGGTCTTGAGGTTGTTGATCTCAAGCAAGTTGTCCTTGTGTTCGGTCGCCTGCTTCTTTGTGTTGTTATTTTGTGCTGCCACAGTCTCTTACCTTCGTATCATGTTCGTGCGCCTCCTATCAGGAGGCGTTTCTATACTTTGTAATGCCCACGGGGTCGGGATGCTTATCGTCTCATTTTGGGGTCAAGCGCGTCACGTACACCTTCGCCCACAAGGTTAAGTAGACTCACCGTGAGGAAGATAGCAAAACCAGGCGCGAGGATCAGTGCCCATAGTTTGGTCTGACGACCCACGGTCAGGATCTGGCCCCAACTTGGTGCAGTTGTTGGTCCAAGACCAAGGAATGAGAGGGAGGCTTCAAGCAAGATCGCACCAGCCACACCAAAGGTTGCAGACACGAGCACTGGCCCAAGTGCGTTGGGCATCACGTGTCTGAAGATAATGCGCCACCTGGTGTACCCAAGTGCGATGGCTGCCTGCACAAAGTCTTGGCGACGCAATCTCAGGAACTCACCACGAACAAGTCGGGCGATACGTGTCCAGCCTGTGATACCAATGATGAGCATGATGTGGAAGACGCTCGCGTTCTCCACGAAACCACGCAAGGTCAGGATGAGGAAGAAGGAGGGGAAGCAAAGCATCACTTCGATCATTCTCAAGACGACCATATCGGTGCGACCACCAAAGAAACCACCCAGTCCACCAAGGACCATGCCGATTGCAGTGTAAATAGCGACCGCCAACACACCAATGGTCAGGGAGATACGTGTGCCAAAGACCATACGTGTGAAGACATCGCGGCCCTGTTCATCTGTGCCAAGGAAGTGCTGCCATGATGGTTCAGAGGCAACGCTCATCAAATCAACATCACGGTAAGAGTACTTCAAGAGGGGGTACAGCGATGAGGTCTGGTCATTTTGTGAGAGCATGTTCCAGTCCACATAGGGCTGGCGGAACTCCATGAAGTAAATGCCAAGCGCCACCACCAACATACCGACCACGGATGCGATCCAGTAATTGCCTCGCCATGTCTTGTACTGTTCCTTGGGCATGTTTCTCTTCTTTTTGGGAGAGAGCACCTTCCACAAGATAAGCGCCAGAGGGAATGTGAAGATCAAGGAGTTGAAGAAGATGTCCACGCCACTGTCAAAGAAGTTGACGTCAAACAACATCTTGAACCAGGGGAAGTGCAGCCCTTGGAGCTGTTCAGGGCCAGCGCCTGCGGGAATGTTGATGAAGAAGGGTACATTCAACGAGATGATAGGAGCAAAGATAGCGATGCAAAAGAGCGCGATCACGCCCCACAAGCTGTAATAGCTGAGCTTGTATTTGCAAAACTGTTCCCAGACGATCTCCCCATACGTTGGGTAATCTTCAGGCAAATCCGCCAGCACTTTCTTCGGTTTTGTTTCTGTATCGGGTGATGAACTTGACACGTTTCTTATCTCTTATCTGTTCATGCGCTCCGTGGTGTGAAGCGTCGAGGGGTTTTGATGTCACATCTAAAACTGTCCAACAAGGGTGTGTTGGTGGG
>CATLTV010000418.1 GCA_950059285.1 uncultured Pseudomonadota bacterium
GTGTGACCTGTTCTGGGCATGGCTCATGTTTGCCTGTTGGCTCATCCGAGCTGTGTATGTGTGATGTAGAGTACACGGGTGCCAATTGCGATGAGTGTGCAAGTGGGTATCAGGACAATGACAACGATGGAGTGTGCGCGCAGACCTGTGATTCTGTCATGTGTGCAAGTATTGAGGTGTGTGATGATAGTTCAGGCGCTGCTGAATGTGTCTTTGCTGGTCCTGTGAGCTGTGCGGATGTGGTGAGCGCAGCAGGAGGAGCATCTCTTGTCGATGGGTATTATACGCTTTATGTGAACCAGGACGAAACCAAGCCATGGGATGCGTACTGTGTGGGGATGGGTAGTCCGACACCGCAGGAGTATTTGACGCTTGCGTACACGGATGATGAGTATTCTGTGTTTGAGTCGTATGGCGTGGATGGTCCTGTGGCGCAGACGCGCTACTTCAGGGTTCGTGTTGATCCTGTGAGTTTGATGGTTGATGTGACGGACCGCGCCTTCAGCGAGACGCTTGATTTTGTGGACTCTGTGGCATCTCAGGAAGATGTCGATTATGGCACAGCAAAGTCCTGTTCGCGTAACAATTCGGACCAGGGCGCGTATGTGGCCGCTACGGGCAGGATTGATCTGAGGAACACTCCCTTTGCGGTCAATGATACCTTTGCTGGCTACGGTGTATGTCCAGATGTATCGGCCATGGAGAGTGAACAGGGTCAGGTTATCAGTCTGTCTGGTGATGGTGCGTGTGGTACGGTGGCTCCTGATGATGTGGTCAGTTATGAGGGGGCGATCTGTCCTCTGACAGGGACGACGATTGTGCCTGATGCAACCAGTCCAAGAGATTTTGCGTTACAGCTTGAATATGCGGGTGGTTATCAGTCTCTTGAGCTGGTGCCTTCAACCTGTGCAGAGATCAAGGCATTTGGCCTTGGCGCTGTGGATGGTGATTATACGTTGTATTATGCACGCGACACTGCAAAGCCATGGACCGCGTATTGTTATGAAATGGCCTCTGATGATCCAAAAGAATATCTGAGCTTGAATCAGGCGGGCAATGCAAACCGTTTCAAGAGGGGTACATTTGGTGGAAGTGGGACATCACAAAGCAATACCACACGTAAGTTCCAGCGTATTCGTGTGAATCCTCTGACGTTGAAGGTAGACATTACCGACAGGACCTTCTCCACAGGAACTGCGTTGCTTGATTTTGCGACCGCCGACTCCTGTTCGGACAACTGTTGTGGTGGGAACAATCCAGGTGAGGCGAACATTGATCTGACAGGAACACCCTTCTTTGTGGACGATACGTTTGCACGTTCAGGTTATTGCTCAAGTCTAAAGTCGATTAGCTACTCCAACAGCGATCAAGTTGTGGTGTTTACTGCAGATGGACAGTGTGGATTTGCTGGTCCAAGTCAGCTCGCAAACAAGTCGCAGGATGGCTGTAACAACAAGCCAGATATACAGTGGAACTCGGAGACAAAGTATCTCTT
The DNA here is from genome assembly GCA_950059285.1 of uncultured Pseudomonadota bacterium. Classification (GTDB taxonomy): domain Bacteria; phylum Myxococcota_A; class Bradymonadia; order Bradymonadales; family Bradymonadaceae; genus CATLTV01. The sequence goes on from CATLTV010000418.1 coordinate 1,496, forward strand.
GCAGTTGGGCTACTTGTAACGTGAATTTGATAGGACAGGGGACACGGAAGGGGGCGGCCATTCGCTAGCGAATGGCCGCCCCCTTCCGTGTCTCTTGTGTTTGCTGGGAGTTATTTATAAGGTGTGTGGGAGTACAAGAATTCTACAACGAAAGCGTGATGAAGGCGGAGAGGGTTGAAGAGAAGCGAAGAATCAACCCTTCTTTATGACGCTCTAAATATATGTGTGCTGATGATGAAAGACTCCATCGTAAGATATTGTGCGCTGGTGATCGCGAGTGTGTTCTTCTCGGGTTGTGGCTCGTGTCTGCCTGACATTGATACGGTCTGTGGTGAAGGATACCAGGATAATGATAATGACAATGAGTGTCTGATCAGTTGTGATGTGATGAGCTGTGAGATGGGGCTTGTCTGTAATGATAGTTCGGGGACAGCAACTTGCGTGACTGACGTTGACATGTCTTCTGGCATGATTGCGTTGGATATGCCTGATAGTATGGCAGGCGAGGATATGGTTGCGGATATGTCTGTGGACATGAAGGCAACCTGCCCAGAGGGTCGGCAGGACAACGATGGTGATGGAGCCTGTTCGCCAGCATGTGATGTGCTCACCTGTGGAGCGTCTGCAAATACCTGTGATGATAGCAGCGGCCTGATCGAGTGTATATGTGCGCTTGGTTACATGGGCCCACGTTGTGGGACGTGTGCAGAAGGTTATAAGCGTGAGGCTGCCGTGTGTGTGCCTGATGATGCGCCAGTCTGCGATTTGAACTGTAATCAAGGTCAGGAATGCCAGATTATCAATGGCATTCCTCAGTGTGTTGGTGGTCAGCCCATGTGTAGTCCTGCCTGTGGAACTGGTCAGGTGTGTCAACTTAATGCCAACAACATGCCTCAATGCATTGATACCTGTGGTCCTGGCACGCAAGACCTCAACGGTGATGGCGAGTGCATCCCCACGTGCGCTGTGTGGGAAGACATGGGGGGAGACTGTGGTCGTGGTGTGTCAGAATGTGTCGTGTGATGCGCCGCTGACTGTGTGTGAAGAGAATATGCAAGGTGCGGGTGAATGTGTCTGTGTGTCAGATTCATCACCAGATGGGAACGGGGCATGTGTGTGCAACAGCGGGTTTGTCTATGATCCCCAGACAGAAAGTTGCGTGGTTGGAGGCGCTCAAACCTGTGGCGAGCTGAAGTCTCGGATGAATGTTACCGAGGATGGTTATTATACGCTGCATATCAATGGGGATTTGAGCCAGCCGTGGTGGTCCTGGTGTGCGGATATGAATACGAGTACACCGCTTGAATATTTGCCACTGGCGATGACGCACGACAACCATAACGTCTTTGAGCGCTTTGGTGAGCCTGGTGGCATGGTGACGTTGACGCCAGGGCCGTACAACAGGCGTTTGACGCGCACGCGTTATGAGAAGGTGCGGTTCAATCCTCTGACCATGAAGATTGATATTATGGACACACGTTTTGCCCAGACGGAGGTGGAACAGGATACGACAGACAGCATCAATGTCAGCATAAATCCCGTGCCATTTGGTGTGGCGCAGGGGTGT
>CATLTV010000419.1 GCA_950059285.1 uncultured Pseudomonadota bacterium
AAGTGGCAGCACATGCGAAGGCAACTGCGCCTCTGTCGCCCCCTCATCACGCGATGCCGAGGGAAGCTGTGGGATGGTCACCCGATTTGAACGCTCATTACTTGCAACATCCAGAGGCGCGCCCAACGAAAGCTCTCGCGAGGATAAACTCTCAAGCTCAACCCCCTCACTTTCAATCACACCCGACCAACTCCCACCATGAATCAAGTCATGATCCACCAGCTCATCGATATCAGCATCGCCGTACATATCTGTCAGTGAGGTCAAGACGGTCGCCTCGCCAACATCTTCATCGCGAGACACAGGACGTGCACCACCTAACACACCTGGCTCAAGGCCAAACTCCTCCTCAAGCAAGGAGGCATCATCAAACTCGACCTCTTCGGTCACAGGCACGCCAAGCATGCCACCGCGTGGCCTCATACGCTCCTTGGTGATGGAATAATCATCCCCACCAGAGTCATCAACGTCACCCCCCATCAACGTCACACACTGCGAGCGCAAACCTTGCGGAGAAAACGGACGTCCAAGCCACACATCATCATCCTGAAGCATAGCTCGCCCATCGGGCAAACCCGTCCACAACACCGCAGCGTCTTGCTCTTGATATGCGCGCTGACGCGCCTTCACCTGTGCCACACTCATGCTGTGCACATCCACAATCAACAAATCAAGACACGGCGAACCTTGCTCGACCTCAAACTGCACTTCGCCACCTTGAGACTGAACAAAACGTTGTATCAATCCTCTCACTGTGGAGTTGGGTTGATATAACTCAATGCTTTTGCCCGAAAAAATCATGAACGTGCTACCTGAAAGTTAAAACGTGGTGAACATCACAACAATACAGGCGCAGCGATTTAGCTGCGCCTGTATTGTGATACTACCAAAAACAAAACTGCGGACAAGTACGAAGAAGGGAGCGGGCCTTGAGGCCCGCTCCCTTCTTCTCTCTATCAAGTGTTGTTCGCCAACCACGCGGCGAGGTACTTCAACCTGCGACGGTCAAGAGCGTAACCCTGACCTGTGCGTGAGGACTCATCTTCAAGAATCTTCTTCGCAGCAGCAAGAGCTTCCTTGCTTGGATGACGATACGCAGCAAAGCTAATCAACTCGCGTGCTTCAAGGTTATCTGTACCAAGCTTGGATGCAATCACAGGAGCAGCCGCTTCTGTGGGGAGCCTCATCAACTCATAGGTTGCCTTCTGGCTAATGATGGAGTTCTGATCGTCCACCTTGGCACCATAACATGCAGCCTGAGCCTTAGCGTCTCCCTTGGATGCACACTCTTTCTGAAGGTCAAACGCAGGCACAATCTTCAACAATTCCTTCTTCAGGCCCTCATCAGAGACACTGTTTGCCCACTTCTCAAAACCTTCCTTGGCGCTTGCATCAGCAAGGTTTGCATACACCTGAGCGAGCGTCACGTTGTAGGAGTAAAGCTCAGCAGCAGGAGGCACAGGCGTCTTGTTGTGAGCAGCCACAGCCTTGAGGTTGTCCACAAGTGGCTTGAAGCTCTCCATATCCTGAGCTGCCTTCAACACATCACCAGCAACACTTCGGTCACCAATACGGTTAAGTGACTTCGCAGCATCCTGACGAAGCTGGACGAACAAAAGAAGGCCCACGGCGTTCTTCATCTCAGCCCAGACCTTCTCGTACTCACCGTTCATCGCCTTGATGAGCTTCTCTTTGCCCTCCACTGCGCCAAGGTCGCCAAGCACAAGAATCTCTTCGGACAGAGACTGTGCCTCCATACTCAACCAGGCAATCGCCTTGTTTCGATCAGTAGAAACCGATGCAGGAAGCTCACGCTCCTTGTCGATATCCTCGATAATCAGAGGCGCAACTTCCTTGGCCTGCAAGGTACCAAGACGAGTTGTCGCAGTGCCCTTGGGCCGGTTGTTTGGGAAGTTGTAGCTCATCATAAGCTGCTGAACCTGCTTATTCTCAAGCTTGAATGTCTTGAGAAGCTCTGGAATCGCAGCCTTGCCAAGCTTCTGAACAGCGATACCACACTCGGTGCCAACGTTCTGATTCTTGTTGTTTGCAAGGAAGATAGAACGCACAAGCACAGCGCGACCAGCATCATCAAGAGCTTCTGGTTTCTCCTGCACAATATCACCAAGGATATCACAGGAGTATGCGTGCAGTGCGATGGGGTTATTGTCCACATCAAGCTTCAGTGTCTCTACAAGCACAGGCACCATCTGGGCATCAGGCATGTAGGTAAAGCCCCTCAGAATCCCCTGCTTCACATCGCTGCTGTCTGTGGTTGTGTACAACTTTGACATCGCATCGATGGCATCCTTGGCCTTGATCTCACCAAGAACCTCGGCAGCTGCACCGCCCTTGTTGTTCTTGTTCTCCTCAACTTCCTTGAGGTAAGCATCCTTGGCAGCAGGATCACGCAACACAAGCAACACATCCATGAACTTGTCCTGGTTCTCCGCACCCTCAAGATAAAGCTTGGTCAACACAGGTACAGTGACCTTTTTCTTCTCATCATCAAGAGCCTTGAGGTGCCCAAAGGCAACGAGCTTGGTCGCGGCATCGCCTGTCTCAAGCTGCTGCGCCACATAGTTAGGATCTTCCCAGTTGGGCTGCTCACACGCGCTCAAACACAAGCACGCGGCCAGACCAGCAAACATCAGTTTATTCCTTACAATCATTGTACTCCATCCTCAATTCAAGCGGCGCCTCAACCCTGTGCCACTTATAAGACACTGGCGCTGCTGCTCTTGTTAGTAATCTTTCCTGTATGCAACACTCACACGAGGTTGCAGCTTACGACTGCTCATCTTCCTGCGCAGCGTTAATAAACTCATCGGGGTTTCGCACAAGACCAATGAATGGCAAGTTGCGATACACCTCGGCGTAATCAAGCCCGTAACCAATCACAAACTTGTTGGGAATGGTGAATCCCACATAGTGAATAGGCACCTCAATGTGCTGATTGGATGGCTTGTGCAACAACGTACACACCGAAATAGACTCGGGGCGTCGCGTCTGCATGTTGTCAATCAGGTACTTCATGGTCAACCCTGT
>CATLTV010000420.1 GCA_950059285.1 uncultured Pseudomonadota bacterium
CTTTGTGTTGTTGGACTGCCCTCCAAGCCTTGGGTTGTTGACGATCAACGCGCTTGTGGCGGCAAATTCTGTGTTGATGCCAATTCAGACCGAATATTACGCGTTGGAGGGTCTTGGGCACCTGTTGCATACGATCAGCCTGATTCACGAGCACCTCAACCCGGAGCTTGCTATTGAGGGGATCTTGCTGACCATGTATGATGCGCGTACCAACCTGAGCTCTCAGGTCGCTGATGAGGTTCAAGAGCACTTTGGTGAACTGGTCTTCCAGACAATGATCCCACGTAACGTCAAACTCAGTGAGGCTCCTTCATTTGGGCAGCCCATTCTTGAGTACGCACGTCACTCATCAGGCTCAAAAGCATACTCCAACTTTGCCAAGGAGTTCCTTGAGCGCAACGATCTTGAGGCCGAGTGAAACACTTCGTCTCTTGACCGAGATATATCTGGCGCAGTATCAAACTCTTGAGGTCTGTGTAGCTGTCCTCGTTACAATGCGCAGGTTGCATCATCACAAGATGATGATTCCATCATCAACAACATTCATTACTTTTGGCCTGGTTTCATGAGCAAGTTGAATCAAAATAAGGACGCACGCAAGAAGAAGGCGTTGGGTCGTGGTCTGGGGTCACTGATCCCCTCTAAACCTGTCGCCGCTGCTGGTGGCGTCGCTGCGCTGTCAAGTGATGACGCAGGTGCATCTCCTGATTACTTCCTCTGCAAGCTGTCCTCTATCAAGCCATGCTCCACACAGCCTCGTAAGCACTTTGACCCGGATGCTCTTCAGGAGCTGTCCGATTCCATCAAGGAATCTGGTCTGATTCAACCTCTCGTTGTGCGCAAGATCGAAGGCGAGAGCAAGTATGAGCTGATCGCAGGTGAGCGACGCTGGCGAGCAAGTAAGTTGGCAGGTCTCAAGGAAGTACCTGTGGTGCTCAAGGATGTCAGCGATGCTGTCGCCTTTGCGCTCGCTCTGATTGAGAACATTCAACGTCAGGACTTGAACCCTGTGGAAGAGGCGCTCGCATACCGTCGCCTGATTGAAGAGTTTGAGTTCACACAGGCTGAGCTCGCAGGGCAAGTGGGTAAGTCGCGCGCGGCTGTCTCCAACTCCATGCGCCTCTTGCAACTTCCTGGCGATGTCCTCGAATTGCTCGCTGATGGGAGCCTGTCCGCAGGTCACGCGCGCGCCTTGCTCTCCATCGATGAAGAAGATGCAAGCGTGCTCGCCGAAATGATCGTGGACCAACAACTCACCGTGCGTGACGTTGAACAAAAGGCAAGATCGATCAAGAACGGTGTCGCGCAAGTGACTGATGGTGCTCTGGAATATCTTGAGCCTGAAGATGGCAACGCTGATGAAAACGCTGAAGACACATCAGGCGAAGATGCCATCGCCGAACCTGAACTCAAAGAAGTTTCCTTCCAGGCTCAGGAAGAAGGCGATGCTCCTCAGGTAAGTTCACCCACAACAACTCCTGCTGCCAACTTGCGTGATGACGACACGACACACGCAATCGTCGCTCAACTCTCCACGGCACTTTCTGCCAGCCGCGTTCAACTTCACGATCAACACGGCAAGGGAAGCATTGAAATCCATTATGATGATTACGCAGCGCTAAAACGTCTGCTTGATGCGCTCGACATCAAGGTCGATCTTTAGGTTCTATCGTGAACGAAAAAAGAGAAGGAGGGGCGGCTTGATAAATCAAGCCGCCCCTCCTTCTCTTTTTTCGTTCACTCGTTCTTGAATCTTCTGTGCAACACTCATACACTCCCGCGCAGTGAAATCTCAGGTATGAAAAGTCAGGTTGTTTAAATGAAGTACAATACACTCTCTTTCCTCGGTTCCCTTGCTCTTCTTTTCTTTGGTGTGGCTTGCTCCACGCCAGAGCAAGATGTTGACGTCGATGTCAGCTCCACAGATTCAGAGGAGATGATGTCGTCCTGTGCTCAGGGCGATGGGAAATGTGATGTTTTTGGCGAAGATGATCGCCACGAGATGTACGACTTTGATGCAGAGAGCGTGCACGCCAAGCTTGCACGAAGCACAGGAATGATCACGCTCCAGGACTCGATCGAGGTGCGTTATGATGGTTCGGTGCGCATCAGTCCTCTTGTCCCCACTCTTGGGGTGCGACGTAATCTGTGTGAAGGACAGCGTTTTGAAGAACAACCTGTGCCAGGCATTTGCTCTGGTTTTTTGGTAGGGCCTGATCTGTTCATGACCGCAGGACATTGTCTTGTGCGCAAGGATGGCACGATCGAAAAAGCTCGTGAGCTTTGTCAGGATGATCTGTGGGTGATGTTTGATTATGGGTATTCTTCAAAGGATGATGATCCTGTCTCATCGCTTGAGGTTGTGCCTTATGAGAACGCGTACAAATGTCAGGATGTGATCGCGCTCAGGCGTGAGCATGCCTGTGGTCATGATTTTGCGCTCCTGAAGCTTGATCGACCAGTAGAGGGCAGGGAGGCGCTTGCGCTCCGTGCTGGTGGAAAGATCGAGGAGGGGACAGAGCTGTTCTCCATCGGTCACCCATCTGGTTTGCCCAAGAAAGTTGCGCTCAATTCTTTTGTGCAGCCTGAATATTCTCCGCTGGCAGACTACCAGCCAGAGAACCCCATTCAGGGATTTCCTTACAACTCGGATGAGTTCGTGGGCAACTCTGGTGGCGCGGTGTTCAACGCCAAGACGGGTGTGGTTGAGGGCCTGTCAAGCTGTGGCAGTGCAGGGAATGATTATATCGTGAACCCCGACAACGACTCGTGCAACATTGCAGGTCAGTGTGGTGTGAACACGACCTGTGAATTGTTTGGCATTGCGTATGATATGCCCACGGTCATTGGCCAGCTTGATGATGAGGTCCTTACACAACTTGATCTTGTTGTTGAGGCAACTCAGGCAAGCGAATAAATGCGCGCAGCTATTGAACCTGGTCGTTCATTGCGACGGGGAGCTGTGATGTGGGGACGTAGTAGCGATCGTATGCTTTTTTAATCTTGGGAAGGTGCGTGCGCGTGAGTGATCGTGCTCGCGCG
>CATLTV010000421.1 GCA_950059285.1 uncultured Pseudomonadota bacterium
AAACCAAGAATAGTAGCCGTGTTACATTCTGTTTTTGCGACACCAAAATACGCGGTTTCTACGAGCTTTTCCGACCAACTCTTTCTTTATTACGCTCTAGTTCCCTTGAAGGTAGGTGTATCCTTGCAGGGCATCTTCGTAGTGTTTCATAAACATGCGCAATTGTTGGATATTCATGCGGCCATGTTCATGAGAGTCTTCAGCCTGTTGGCGCACAGATTCAATCATTTCATCGACATCATACTGCACATAGCTCAGAACTTCAGAGATGGTGTCTCCCTTGATGACGTTTGTGATTTTGTAGCCCTTGGGTGTGAGCTTGACATGGACCGCGTGGGTGTCTCCAAACAGGTTGTGTAGGTCACCGAGGATCTCCTGGTATGCGCCAACAAGGAACATACCTAACAGGTAGCGTTCATTGGGTTTGATGGCGTGCAGTCCAAGAGAGGGGTTGGTTTGATTGGAGTGGATGAAGGTTTCAATCATACCATCGCTATCGCAGGTCAGGTCAGCAAGACGAGCTTTTTGGCTGGGGTATTCTTGAAGCCTGTGGATGGGCATGATGGGAAAGAGCTGTTCCATGGCCCAGATGTCAGGTGCGCTCTGGAAGAGTGAGAAGTTGCAGTAATAGATGTTGCCAAGAAGCTCATCCAGGTGTGCAAGTTCTCTTGGGATGTTTTCGATGTCCTTGAGCCTGTCGTGAATGCTTCGCACACAGCAATGGTGCAAGCTCTCGATATGGCCAATCTCTTCAAGACCAATGATGCCAAGTCGGAACAATTCGCGTCCATCTTCAAGCGCGCTGTTTGCAGTGTGCCAGACTTCCTGAAGATTGGTTGGCCCAATGGATTGGTATGTTGCCCAGAGGCTGCGCAGAAGATCGTGTGAGTCCTCGGCAGGTGGGGGCACATCGCGCTCAACCTCGGATTCGCCAATGGCTTCAAAGATGAGCACGGATTGATAGGACGCGACGGCGCGTCCGCTTTCGGTGACGATGATGGGGTGAGAAACCTTGTGGTGGTCACAGGCTGAACGAATGATTGAGACCACGCTGTTGGCGTATTCTTGCACATCGTAGTTCATGGAGGCGTGGCAATCAGATTTGCTGCCATCGTAGTCTACGGCAAGTCCGCCACCCACATCAATATAGCCCATTTTGCAGCCCATCTTGACGAGTTCGCCATAGATGTTTCCTGCTTCTCGAAGAGCTTTGTTCCATGGTTCGATCGATGAGATCTGGCTGCCGATGTGGAAGTGCAGAAGTTGCAAACAGTCAAGCATGTCATGTTGCTTGAGTGTTCGGACCACATTGAGGAGCTGTGGTGTAGTGAGCCCAAACTTTGCACGATCTCCAGCGGAGTCGCCCCAGCGTCCGATGCCTTTATTGGCGAGTTTGCTGCGGATACCAAGACGTGGCCTGATACCAAGACGTTCACTTGCTTCAAGAACAAGGCGAAGCTCGTCTTGACGCTCAAGTACGATGATCACCGTGTTGTTAAAGTGCTGTGCGATCAGCGCAGTTTCGATGAATGCACGATCCTTGTAGCCATTGCAGATGATGAAACCTTTTTGATCGCTCATGGCTGCGAGGGCGATGAGTAGCTCGGGTTTGGAGCCAGCTTCAAGGCCATACTGCCACGGTTTCCCTGCATCCACGAGCGCATCAATCAGGTGGCGTTGTTGGTTGACCTTGATGGGGAACACGCCTCTGTAGGTGTTCTGATAGTTGTACTGTTCAATCGCACGTTGGAAGCTCTCGTTGATGAGCTTGATGCGATGCTCAAGGATGTTGGGGAAGCGCAGTAGTATGGGGTATTCCATACCACGTTCATGGACCTGTTGCGCGATGGTGTAGAGATCAATCTCCTGACCCTGTGTGGGATCAGGTTTGACCATAATCGTGCCCTTGTCGTTGATCCTGAAGTAAGGCGCCCCCCAGCCCTTGATCTGGTAAAAGTTTGCGCTGTCGTCAACATTCCATGCGTTGGCTTGAGATGCAGCGGTACCATGTTTTTTGGATGGTGATTGGGGCATTGCCATGACCCTCTTGGTGTGTTGTTTTTGATTTGTTTTGTGAATAATATGAGCGCTTTAGGCTTTGTGCTGTGTAGTCTCAGCGCGCCAAGAAAGGAGAGGCGCGCTTTATAGCCTGAAGCAGGTGAACTGTCACGTCGAAAGAGTGAACGAGAGATCAAAAATTTCTCGTCCTTCATCCATCCCTTTTTGTTCATACAGTGTAATCGGGCGCCACGAGCAGCGTGGGCTAAATCCTCCCTGTGGGGCGTTGTTTGTCCAGTTGTCTTGTGACTCCAGAAGTTCAAGCATGGCGTGGGCGTAGTCTTCCACGTCTGTGGCGAGGTTGAGCGTCGCGCCTGGTCGAAAGACACGCTCCAGACAACTGAGCAGAAGTGGTCGTACGATCCTCCTCTTGTGATCGCGATCCTTGGGCCATGGTTCGGGAAAGAACAGCGTGGCTTCATCAAGGCACTGATCGGGAAGATGTGCCGAGAGCAATTGAAACACATCATGTTTGACTACACGAATGTGTTCAAGCTGGTGTTCTTCTGTTTTGAGGAGCGCAGCACCAAGTCCTGGTCTGTGGACTTCCACACCAAGAATGTCGGTGTTGGGTTCAAGTTGAGCACGTGCCACAAGTGTGTCGCCCATACCAAAGCCAATGTCCAGCACGCGGTGTGTGCCTGTGCGACCAAAGATTGCGTCAAGATCAAGCGTGCAATCGTAAGGGGCATCAACACCATAAGCGTCCCACAGCTCGCGGATAGCGCGCTTCTGCGCACGTGTCGCGTGACCCTGTCGGCGCAAGTAGCTGCGTGGCCAGTCTGGTCGGATGCGAGGTGTCTTGTGATCCTTGCTCTCGGTGGTTTCTTGATCGTCTAAAGTTTCTTGAGTGTCTTGAGAAAAAAGGGATGTTAAAAATATTGCATACTCCATTTAGGGAAAAATATGGTAAATTT
>CATLTV010000422.1 GCA_950059285.1 uncultured Pseudomonadota bacterium
GCCATCATGAACCTTACCCCTTTATTGTCCTCGACTCGCACTACAACGTGCTCGACGTGAATCTGGGCACCTTGAAACTGTTTGAACTCACCATGCCCGCGCTCTCTGACACGCTCCTGTCTGGACATCGTTCACTTGATAAGCTCCCCACATTGAATCTCGTGAGCTTTACGTTCATGCCAGGAGGTCCGCACACCCACATTGAAAACTTTGATGATGTCGGCCAGGCACTCCTCTGGCGACTCCAACGCGAGGTGCTCGCCAATCCCGAGGACCACACCTTACGTGAACTTCTTGAAGACACCATCAAGCTCCCCACAGTCTCTCCCGACTGGCGCAAGGTTGACCTCACCCGCCCCTCACTTCCATCCCTGTTGATTCATATAAAGGTACAACACGAGGTGCTTCGTTTTGTCACGCTCATCACCTCGTTTCAAACTCCGCAGAGCACACTCCTTGACGAGCTCCGCATTGAGACATGGCTTCCTGCAGACACCAACACAGCCACGATTTATCAACGCCTCACATTGAATCCATCTTGAAGCATCCAACTTTCACAGAGCAGCACACTCTGGTGCCATGTCGACAGGTTTTATTATGTCAGCATCACTGATGGTGAATGAGAGTGATGGATAACAAAAATCCATGCTGCGGTTTTCCTGACCTCGTAGCTTGTAGAATTGCTTTTGCTGCTCTTCCGTGGCCAGTGTCAACTCAGAGCCATCTGCGAATCGAGGTGTGTGATTGGTATCAAACTCAATCCATGTATTGGATTGACGTAAGGTAAGACCAAGCCAACGGTTATCGTTTGTCCCAGGGCCAGGCAAAGGTTCAAGCACAATCTTGTGAAGGTACTTGACGTTCGTTTCAAGTGAGAACATCACCACCGAGTTATGCTTTAACGCGATGGTGTGCTGTTCTCCTGTCGTCTTGTCTTTGATCTTGAGCGATCTTATTGCCTCATCACGCTCAGGATACTCATAACAAGAGAACAGCACGATATAAGAGTCTCTGGCAAGGTCAAGCATCTGGTCGGAGTGATAACCCATCTTGTAATACGCACGGTCATAAATTTCGATCAGCGCATGATTAAACATCAACGACTTGTCACTGACCTGTATATCCTGCCTTGCCACCTGTTGAATCGCCTCAATCACCTCATGGTGTGCTTGCGAAAAACAGTGTGCAGGGCGAGTATATTTGGTCGTTGTACGCACAAGCGAAACCTTATCGCCCAGCCTTTCCACCAGGTGATTTCCCTGTCGACCACGCGTCACATCCTCAAAAATCACGCCCTGTGCCAGGCGCTCAAAGAGGTGGTCCTCAAGGTTGAGTTGATAATAATAAAAACCTTTATCCTTCATAATTTCAATCATTCAAGACATTATAAGCTATTGAATATATTTATTAAATTTTGATGGTGCTCACGTTAACGTGAGCACCATCAAAATTTAATAAATGGGTTGTTGGTAGTCACCTTGATTCATGCTGAAGTGAACCTTGCCGTAGGTGACCTCATTGGGTGACACATTCTCCTCATAATAAGTGTCCTTGAGGTCGCTCATGGTTTGTGTGGTCATGGGCTGAAGTTTAACGAGGGCGTCACCTTCTTTGAGGAAGGTTTGACCATGTTTAAACACAGCTTCAGCCTTTGAGCATCGGGCAACATAACCCATACGTGTGGGGATGCGGTCAACGTTCAGATGTGAGGGACGGATCTCGTGTGTATACAGACGGTTTGTAGACAGAGGAATGATAAAGACCGAGTTGGGGTAAAGCGTTACGGAGAACTCCTGGACAAGAGTTGTGTCCTGGACCTCTGGTTTGAGCTTGAAGTGCAACGTGGTAAGCCCACTGGTCTGCTTGTAGCAAAAGTCATAAGGATCTGTGTTTGATGGCGTGAGCTTTGAAAATTCGTTGGCGTTGTAGAACGTGCAAAAGGCCAGCAGACCATCCTCACGCATATCCTTGGTCTTGTCAGAGTGCGCGCCGATGCGTGCTTTTCGCTCGCGGCCACGCTCATCATCCTGCTTTTCATTGACGTAGATCTGAGCAAGAACGTGGTTCAAACTTGTTTCGCGCTCAAAGGTTTCATGAGCGGCCTCATTTATGGCCTTCATAATCATATGGTCAGTTGTACGAAAATTATCTGTGGGGCCTGTCAGGTTGCTGGAACAACGCAGGAGCCTGAAGTGATACTCTTCAAAATCTCCATAATCCGTGTCTGTTTCAGAAACCGCGATGCAGTCGACATGGGTCAGATAAATCCCTGTACGAAGAGCCTTTGATGCCTTGGTGGATTCGGTCAGTTGTTGAAACTCGTGCTCTTCCTGGATCTTGTGAAACAGATCCTGTTGTTCAAAAAACCTGGGAAAGAGGACGCCCACACCGTGCACAAGCAAAGGCACCTGTCCAAGTGTCACGACCTCAACATGATCTGGGCGTGCGTCCATGTGGTAAGAAAGCTCCTGAATCACACGGAGCTTTGCTGTGGATGCGGGGACTTTATCAAGGAGGTTCACATCACCACATACATACACACAGATGTGCTCTGGAGCAGCGATCAACGTATCGTCGTTGAGCGCAATTACATCGCCAAGAAAGCGTTCTTTCAACGCGAGAAGTTCAGGGGTTTCCTCCACATGACCGAGGATGTAGAGCGCATTTTTTGTGGTCGAAATACTGTTTTCAGAAGACATGATAACGTTCCTTGTGAACAAAATATAAGTCGGTGAAGTGTAGACACCTGTTGTATCAGAACCTGCACTATTTACACAGATGTAAGTAAATCCATTTTATAGTTCATACGTCTTATAAGAGGGTGTTGACAGTTATTCTTGTTCATTTCAAAAGCATGAGACGTTTCAGGTCCATAAAAAAGCGTAGAGTAAAGTTGCAGCCGCGCAAGGGGCTCTTTTATGCGTTGTTTTGCGATCCAAAAACCTCTGGAGTTTCACTACGCTTCGCTG
>CATLTV010000423.1 GCA_950059285.1 uncultured Pseudomonadota bacterium
ATCAGGCACAAGCGTCACTTGCTCAGGACGAGCCTCCTTGACCAGCTCAATAAAACCTGGATACCCATTTGGCTCGGGACCAGCGAAGGGGTTCCCCTCAATGTTGTACTCCACCTCGGGGTGCTCGCGTCGCAAAAATTCACACAAACGCCTGACATCATCAGGTCGCACATGACGCTGATCAGGCCGTGGATGCACGGTGATTCCCTGACATCCCGCTTCAATACATATCTGCGCAAACCACACGACATCAGGATCCTGACCGTCTCGTGAATTACGCACGAGGGCGACCTTGTTTAAATTTACACTCAATGCTGTTGCCATTTTACTCTCCTTGTACTTCGTATCCGTAGCATCATCCCCCCTCAATGCTTTCCATGCCCTTTATTGTGCGCTTACATGATGTAATTTCCGAACTCATCACTTGCACCAGAGCCCTTTCTTGCGATAAATTGACACTCTGTCTAGTTGTCTAAAAAACCTTCACTTCATCACGTCAGGCCATACACTTATCGGTCTGGTCATGCCACATCATACAATGATTTCATGCACTGTATGTCGTGCTCCCGACGCCCGAGAACTTAACATGCCCCACTCCTCCTCTCTATCCAAAATACTCTGGATTGGCTTCTTCTCACTTACCTTTCTGACACTCTCACCAGCTTTTGCTCAGGATAGCAATGCTCAGAAAGAAGAACAAAAAGACGTTCAAGAACAGTCAGTTAGAACACCAAAAAAGACAGGTTGGCGTACAAAACTCGGGATTGGCTATCGCACAACACCTATTGGGCTCGCGCTCTTTAATGATACAGGCTACCGCAAACAACTCTCCACATCAGACAACCTGCTCCTTAAAAACACCTACATCGAAGGTGGCGCTGTCACCATGACAAGCCCCGCTTACTTTCGCACAGGTGGCTACCTTGAACTTGTACCTCTGAGCGTCCTCAAACTTCGCACCAATATTCAGGCCGCTCAGTTCTATGGCACCTATGGCTTCCTCATGGTCCCCGATGATCAGCAAAACCCTGACTGGACTGTCGATGAACAACAGGCCAACGCTGATCGTGGTGAAGGTTTTCCAGGACAAACCTTCTACTGGCAATCAATGGCCACACCTCGCATCAAGGTCGGTCCTGTCGCTGCGCTCGTGGACCTTCGTTACATGTATGTCCGCCACAATGCCGCAGGCGCTGCCTACGATCCAAGCTGGGACACCCTGTTTAAAAACCAGGACCACTACTTTAGCGCCACCCCAACGCTCGGATTCCTCCCCGTCGAAAATGACAACACCTACCTTCTCACCGCAGCACGTTATGAATATGTGCGCGTCTTTGGCTACGATTTACGCTCATCCCAGGTCAACGCACTTGTCATCTGGGGCATCCCCAAATCATGGGTCAAGGGCTATAACCTCAGCCTCACGGGCCTCTTTGGCTACTGGCTCAAGCACCCTCAAGAACGCACCAACACCACCTACCTCGCCTTTCAGATTGGGGCCACATTTGGCGCGCAATAACGCGCAAAATATAATAATGTGAAGACGAGGATGGGGCGGCCATTGCGCAGCAATGGCCGCCCCATCCTCGTCTTTACGGCATTATAAAATCAATAAATTCAAGACTCTACAGCAACATCACCAACATATTGCATCTCATCCTTGCTCAACGGAAAATACCGCGACCAGATATACGCAAGCCCCAAACCAGAGACGACATGCCAGATGCCCCACCAACCAGCCACAGCCGCCATACCTCCAAGCCCGTCAAAGTGAGCAAAGATCAACACCAGCCCAAGACCTGAGTTCTGAATGCCCACCTCGATCGACACTGCTCGTGACTCGGGTCGTGTCAAACGACCAAGCCTTGCCATTACATAACCTATCGACAGCGCCACGGCATTTAACAACGCCACAGGTCCAAAGATGACCGAAATATAATCCACAAATGCCTTCAGGTTCGAGCTAAACGCCGCCACCACCAACAACGCAAAAAAGACCAGCGACCCCACCTTGAAGGGTTTCCTCAACTTCGCTGCAAGCTCAGGCTTCCTCTCCGAAATCGTTACCCCCACCACAAGCGGAACGCCCAACATCACAAACACACTAAATAACATGCTCCACGGGTCCACGTTCATATCTGTCATGATCGCTGCCGTGTCTGGACGCATCGATGCCCAAAAAGTCACATTGATTGGCATCAAAAAGATCGATGCTGTTGTTGACACCGCCGTCATACACACCGATAAAGCCGTTGAACCTTTGGCCATACTTGTCATGAAGTTCGACATGTTTCCCCCTGGACATGCCGCAACCATGATCATCCCCAGCGCGACACTCGGCGACACATCTAACACATATGTCAAACCAAATGCCGCCGCGGGTAACAACAGGAACTGGGAGAACGCACCAATAAAGAACGCCCTCGGTCTACTTAACGCACGCTTGAAATCTGCAATCCTTAAATCAAGCGCGACACCAAACATGATCAGACCAAGTATGATGTTTAACGCTGTTAATGTCTGGGGGCTAAAATTCAATCGAACTGTATCAATAGATTCTATCGACATACGCTTCTCACAACTACAAAACTAGAAAACTCACTGCCATTCATTCCCCCACACATCCATCTCACGCTTCCTCCCATAGCATACCACACATACAAGCACACATCACAATCACCTTGACCTGAACACAACGCCATGCAGCCACAACACAAGCAAAACGTCTCGATTACTGCCAACGGTAACCCTGGCATCAACGGCAACCCTGGATCACCAGGACATTACGGCCATCGTCCAGGCGGCGATGGCGGACGTGGTGGCAACGCAAGCACACCCACAGAAGGTCAAGCTGGCGGCTCCTGTCTGCTTGAAATTCACTCGGCGATATCTCACTCATCAATCAAACAAAGTCACCTCTCATTACGAGGACATGAAAGACCAACACACAAAAAAGAAC
>CATLTV010000424.1 GCA_950059285.1 uncultured Pseudomonadota bacterium
GTCATCCTTGAGCCGAACACGCATCGATTCATCAATACGTTCAGGCACCAACCTGGTAAGCTTCCCGTTCACGCTCTCTGTGGGGAGAATCAAAAGCTCTGGACGCTTCTGAACCACAGGTGCTGCCGCAGGCTCTTGCTGCTCTTCTGCTTGCTCACCTGCCGCTGGCGGCTCATCCTGAGCATGCGCCACGGACAATCCAAATACACAAAGGGTCACACAACACCCGAAGATATAGCGACCTGCCTTCCACAGACTACTCTGGCGACCTTGCACCACTTTCTGCCTCTTCATCTTATTAAATTACTACGATAAACAACCAGTCACCCCTCCGATCTCATCATCGAGTTCAAGGAGAGACACGCTTCTCATGCCCAAGTCATCAGACATCAAAAAGTGACCAGCGCACACCAGGAAATGGCGTAGCCCCAAGGGTCTATCATGATGGCCTCTTTGCGTCAATGTACCGTCACCAAAGCTGCCCATATCAAGCTTTTTTCAACTGTCATCCAAAATCAAGTCGCGCTATTTTGACTCTCCAGAAGCGTCCGCTCTCGCGAACGCATCACATGTCACTTACACTTCACTTTCACACCATGGCCTCCATCACCATGCGATTGAGCATCCCTACAAAACTCTTCATCGCGTTTAGCGCGGTCATCCTCACCTTTGCCATCGTGCTCATGATTGGTATCTGGCGCTCCCAAAAACTCAACACCCAAAACCATGCCATACACCAGAGCATCATCCCCCTCTCTCTCAACCTGAGCGATGCTCAAAATGACATCAAAAGTATTCATGTCATCCTCACGGAATCAAACCCCGAGAGACTCTCTCACATGCTTGACCGCATGGCGCTCATCTCCATCGCGCCAAAACACGCATCAAGCAAACTCGTGCGCGCCAAAAGCCTCGGGCAACACCACTCCTTCAAGCTACTGTCTGCCCAGGAACAAGCCCGCATCACAGATATCCTCGCTCGCATCGATAAACTCATCATCACCGCAAACAACCTCGATAACCAAACACATCAACTCTCCCAAAAACTCGCCTCGTCCTCCATCAACACCACACAAATCAACGCCCTCCGCGCTCAAATGCTCGAGGACACACAAACCCTGGACACAGGTCTATCTCACCTGCGCAATGACCTCAGAATCACCACAGATGTCATCCTCCTGCGCCTTCAACAACACGAACGCGGAAACCTCTACGCCCTCGGTGCCATGAGCATCGTCGCCCTCATCATCGCGCTCCTGCTCCTCATCATTGCGCTCAAAATTGTACAACCTCTCAAACCCCTCACATCAGGCGTCAAACGCATCGCTGATGGTGACTACACCCCCATCCAGGAACCCAAACACTCCATCCTTGGAAAAGATGAACTCCTCACACTCACACAGGAGTTCAACTTCATGGCCCAAGCTCTGGTCGCTCGCGATGAAGCCATCAAACAACAACATGCCGCCCTGCTGCGCTCCGAACGACTCGCCACTATCGGTCGCATGACCAGCTTGATTACCCATGAAATCCGCAACCCACTCTCGAGCATTGGACTCAACACCGAAATGCTCCAGGACTTCTTCCTCGACATCCATAGCAATGACAAGGACGAGATCCTCTCCATCCTCTCAACCATCACCAATGAAGTCGATCGACTCAGCGACATCACCGAAGAATACCTCGTTTATGCTCGCCATCCTGACCCCAAACCATCCAGGGAAGACCTCATCTCGATCCTTGAACAGCTCATCGACTTCCATTCCTGGGAATGGAGCACCCACGCCATTGATGTCTCGCTCACACTCACCCCATCAAACCTTACACAGGCCATCGCCCACGTTGACCCAAATCAGCTCAGACAGGCACTGCTCAACCTCCTGAAAAACGCAGTCGAAGCTTCACCACCCGAATCCACCATCGAGGTTGAACTCGTCGACGCCGACGAATCCTGGGCAATTCACATCCGAGATGAAGGAAAGGGACTTGCGCCCGAACATATGGACAGACTCTTTGAACCCTTTTTCACCAACAAAGAACAGGGCACTGGACTTGGCCTCCCCATGACACTTCAAATTATTGAGCAACACCATGGCCTGCTCAGCGCAAAAAACAACCCAAATAAAGGCGCGTGCTTCACCATTGAACTCCCTAAACATGGCCAACCAAAACCCTGAAGTACTCTTTTATTATAATTCAAACTCTCATCAGGATACACACCATGACCACAACACACCTTACATGCATGACCTACAACATTCGCCTTGGCATCCAGGAAGGCATCCCCGCCATTGCTCACGTTGTTAATCAACACTCTCCTGACTTGCTCGCCGTCCAGGAAATCGGCGACCACTGGACAATGGGACCTGAAGGAGACTCAACACACATCCTCTCCACGCACATCAACCTCCCACACTATCACCATGTCAAAGCCATCACACAGCACGACAACAACCACTATGGACACGCCCTACTCTCACGCTATCCATTTGAAATCAAAAACGAATCAACCCTACCTCAGGACAAAGACGAACCTCGAAAAATTCTCCACGTCGAATTGCAACATCCCGAACTTGGCCCACTCCATATCATCAGCACACACCTGTCATGGATCGAAGATCGCGATGTTCAGGGGCAACTCCTACAGGAGTACGCTCACAAACTCATCTCACAAGGTCACCATGTCATCATCATGGGCGATCTCAATGAACACGAACACGAGAAGCCATGGCTTAAAGCCCTCCTTGAAACCTTTGAAGATGCCGATGCCCCACAGCAACGCAAGACATTTCCGTCCAAAGAACCACGTATCCGTATCGACTACCTTTTAAGCTCAAGAGGAAAATGGTCAGAGGCGCTCGTCCCTGAAGAAACAAGCGCCTCTGACCATTTTCCTGTCATCTCAACCTTACACATATAAAAAGCCCAGAGAAAAACATTGGGGGCGAGTGT
>CATLTV010000425.1 GCA_950059285.1 uncultured Pseudomonadota bacterium
ATTGGGGGATGTGTTTGCTGGGCGTGATGGGGGTGTTTGTTTTGTGATGGGTGATCTATGGCCAGGCTCAATTCTTGTGCAAGAGGAAGCGCGCACATTAAGTTGGATTGATTGGGAGTTTGCGCACTGGGGTTATCCTGGTCAGGATGTGGGGCACTGGTTGGCGCATTTATGGTTGTGTGGTGATAAAATTGAGAATGGTGCGCGTGGCGACGAATTTAAGCGCGCAAGTCGTGTGTTTTTGGAGGGTTACACGCGAGGGTTGGCGCATGATGATGTGGTGTTTTTGAGCGAGGGGGAGTATGCGCGCCAGGGCGTGATTCACTATGGTGTAGAAATACTTGCGCGCGCACTTGGTCCATTTCAAACCGATCCTGCGCACTGGTCCGTCAGAAAAAAAGAACGGGCGCTTTCGCTTGTTGTGTCGATAATAAGAGATGCAAGACTGTGTAAGAGCAGGGAAAGCTCTTATTATTGTCTTCTCAAGTAGATGTGCTATAAGGACGTGTTTCAAGACCCTCCCGTTGGATACCAGTGAGAAACATGCAATCTCCGTGTTGAAAGGCTGCTCTTGGCGGCGCTGCCATGGCATCGGGCTTTTTTGAAGCCTGACTGTGACTCACTTCATCGTCCTCGGTTTGTTTTTGAGATATGTTCCAAGTCATGAGGCGTTCATCGCCGTTGAGCAGAGTGCGAAATAACCCCGGGATGTGTGTCCTGGAACACGTTGAGTTGAAGTTTGTCATCGAACAAAGATCAAAACTATCACAGTTACATTGCTGAGTCCCTTGCTCGGCATGGTGTGTCGTCCATGGACGATACGATGCGCAAGGTGTTGGAGGATGTCTCTGGACATCTTCACTCGCTGGAAGAGGATCACAAGTCACTGGAGGATCGCATTGAAGACTCCAGGGAGGTTCATGTTGAGCATGTGAACTCGATCTTTCGAGCGCTGAGCGATGGTCTATGCACCCTGGACCGCGAGGGGCGTTGTACCAGTTTGAACGTGGTTGCTGCACGTTATCTGGGAGCGCGCGAAGAGGATCTCATCGGCGAGCGCATTCTGGGGCGCTTCAAGCTCTCTGCAAACCATGCGAACTCACCAGATGTATTTGATTTATTGTGGACTTCTGTGCGTGAGCGCCTCGCGCTAAGGTTTGAGCAGGCGTTGTTGATTCGCCGTGACGGCACCGAGCTTGCTGTATCGTGTATTTTCAACCCTCTGATTGAGAATAATCAGGTGACAGGGTGTGTGTTTGTGTTCCGTGATGTGAGCGCGACACGCAAGAGCGAGGCAGAGCTCAGGCACCTGAATGAGGTGTTACGAGAGACTCGTGATCAGGCGCTTGATGCAAGCCGTTCAAAGTCCACCTTCCTGGCCAACATGAGCCACGAATTGCGTACGCCGTTGAATGCGATCATTGGGTACGCGGAGCTTGTCCAGGAAGATATCCTCGATCTGGATGATGCCGAGCACATTCATGGTGATGTGCTCAAGATTCACATGGCCGCTGAGCATTTGCTGCACATTATCAATGACATTCTTGATGTATCAAAAATCGAAGCTGGCAAGATGGAAGTCTACAGTGAGAGCTTTGATGTGAGCGTGCTCGTGGAGGGTGTTGTTGCGACGCTGTCAGGGCTGATTGAGAAGAATAAAAACCGTCTGAAACTTGAGCTTGCTCCTGGTTTGAATCGTATGATGACCGATAAGCTCAAGTTGCGACAAATATTGATGAATTTGTTGTCCAATGCCTCAAAGTTTACGCAAGGCGGAGATATTCATCTTCGCGTGAGTCGCGAAGAGACCGTGCGTGGTCCGTGCGTCAAATTTGTGATCAGGGACACAGGAATTGGTATCAAGCCAGAGCGTCTTGAACATCTCTTTGATTCGTTTACGCAGGCAGATCAATCGACCACGCGTCGTTATGGTGGCACAGGTCTTGGTCTGACCATTACACATCAGTTCTGTCAGATGCTTGGTGGCGAAGTCACTGTGGAGAGCGCATTTGGTGAGGGTTCAGTCTTTACAGTGAGCTTGCCCGAGGTGTTTGAGACAGGCATGGACACCTCGGAGATTGGCTTGAGCGAGCGCTCTTTATCGGGTGAGTTTGACAAGCTTTCAAGCATGTTACTCAAGGACCAGCGCCATGTGGTGTTGTGTATTGATGATGATCCTACAGTGACCGATCTTGTAAGCAGGTTCTTGCCTGACGAAGAGTTTTACGTGGTGCACGCGCAGGCTGGCAAGGATGGTCTGATGATGGCACGTGAACTCAAGCCCGATGTCATCACGCTTGATGTCATGATGCCTGAGGTTGATGGCTGGGATGTACTCACTCGACTCAAGAGTGATGAGCAGCTCGCCAATATTCCTGTGGTGATGTTGACCATCGTCGCCGAGCGTCAGCGTGGCTACGCTCTTGGCGCAACGGATTACTTGACCAAACCCATTCAGCGTACACGTCTGGTGGACACCTTGCGTCGTCACTGCACATCAAGTGGTACGGTGATGGTGGTGGAAGATGACCCCGAAACACGCGTGATTTTGAGGCGTATTCTTGAGACGCGCGGCTGGGTTGTTGTGGAGGCCGAGCATGGTCTTCGCGCACTGGAACTGTTGGAGCAGACCACGCCCGATGCGCTGTTGTTGGACCTGATGATGCCAGAGCTTGATGGTTTTGGTGTGTTGGAGGCAGTGCGCGCCGACGAGCGTTTTGATGAGCTTCCTGTGATTGTGTTGACGGCCATGGACCTGACCATGGAGGAGATGCAACGGCTGCATAGCCGCACCTCATACGTGATGCAGAAGGGCACCGCATCTCCTGCGGAGATCGCCAACCAGATCCGAGGATTGATCGATAATCAATATGAGAAAAATCAAATCAAGTGA
>CATLTV010000426.1 GCA_950059285.1 uncultured Pseudomonadota bacterium
GGAGCCCCTACCGCAGCGACGACGCTGGAGACTCCTGGGAGATCATCAACGGCGGGCTGGACCGGTCCTACACTCTGCACATCGCCGCTGCTCCCGATGACGAGGGACGCCGGCTGTTGCTGCCGATGAAGAACAACCTCCCTCAGTCCACAAGGAAACCCTGAAAATATAGGGGAAGCGAGAACGATTGGGTGCGATGAACCGGGAAGAAATCAAGAGCCGCCGGGGTGATTCGAACTCCCGACCTACGCATTACGAATGCGTTGCTCTACCAACTGAGCTACATTGGCACTTCTTTCATTGATGAACCCAACTCTCACACTGTAGAATCAAACTTCATCAAGGACGAAATAAATAATGGGATTTCGCCACCCACGTCAAGATTAATTTTTCTCACTCGTGTTTTATTCCATGCACCCAAATTTTGGACAGGTCCGTAGCATCCTCTCACAGCCTCCTTCATCCGAGACTTTCGAGTCGCTTATTGATGCGCTCCCTCTCTTTGACATTGAGTTCACCACAGAGCATGAACTCTTTGTCTACGCATCACAACACCTGGAGCGCTGGCCCACACATATTCTGCGCCCATTGACACCAAGCATACTGCACGCATCCGATCCTGACCACATCTCGTGCGCTACACAGCTCTGCAATTGCATCACCACATCCATCCTCTCCGACGACGATCTCACCACACAATGCACCCCCAAAACCTTCTGCAAGGTCACCACGCTACTCTTTGATCAAACCTACTTTGATGACGTCCGCGACAATCACCTCATCTCCTCGGATGGCCCCCTTCCACAACTCACCACCATCAAGTTATGCTCACCAACTCTACCCACCTACGCTGAAAGACTGTTCCTGTCGCTTGCACAATCATCCAGGCTAAAACAGCTCACCACGCTCAACATCGGCTTTACAGATGTCTCAAAACAAACCCTTGATCTGTTCTTCCAAAGCCCCCACTTTCCACAGCGCCTCACACACCTTGACCTCCAACACACCCCCACATTGCACAGCGAACACATTCTTTACCTCGTGCGCAGCAATACACTCCAACACCTCACACATCTTGATCTACGCCTGAATCATCTCTCCACCGAACTATACACTGAAATCGCCAGCTCCACGCAGCTCCCCTCGCTTGAATGGCTCGCGATTTCACACCCAAACATCACACCAGAAGCAATCCGCGCGCTCGCCAAATCCACCACACTACACCCCCAAATCTCGCGATACTGGAGAGCACTACAATGACCAAAAACCACGCCGACCTCATCGCACTTCACGCACACTCAGAACTGATGCCTCATGAAGAGCTTGAGAATTTAGCTTCAAAATCAAGCACATGGTGGGACACTCAATCACAAGACCTGCGCTTACAAGCCACACGGGCCTTCGCCCTTGTTGCGCAACAAGCACTACATGAGCCAGCACTTCAACCCCTCGTGCACACGCTCACCAAGCAGGTTAAACCCCTCTGTACTGCGAGCTACAAGGGCATCTCTCTGTCCTACTACCCCACACGTGAACACTCCTCCCTGCGCTACATGCCACGCGATCTTATTGAACCCTTGTGGCGTCCTTACTTTGCGCCACCACATCGCAACACAGGCGATATCGCGCATAACTATGTTGGGGTCTTTGTCGATCCCGAAGAGTTCCACTTTCGCACCTTCGAGTACATCCTCCCCATGGACACACACTTTGAAGACACACCTTGCACCTGGGAACCTCAACCACTCACACAACCAAACCCAGACCTCAACCTCTTTTATGGCACCCTTCACCTTGACGAGGACACCACCAAACGCCTGCTCGCCATTGATCAGGCCGAGCTTTACCTCCGCCCACTAAACTTCGCCTCGCGCGGAGGTAAACGACTGATTTTCCATACAGAAAAGCTCGCACAATCGCTCACAAAAGCGATCACAGAATGCCTCCCGCAAAAGATGCTTGAGCGCTTCGTCCACATCAACCCAGTCTTCAGGCTCAACCGATTCTCACCCTCGGACACACCCTTCAAGAGCCACTATGACTCCCCCTACAGCGACCCTGTACGCAAGCACATCTCGCGCTACACACTCCTGCTCTACCTCTCCGAAGGCTCCTCGGAACAGGCTATCCTTCGCGTGCAAGACCACCAGTTCAAACGCCTTGAGGCCATGACCTGTGTCATCTTTGATCAGGCGCTTGAACACGAAGGGCTCCCCTGTCACGACAACGAAAAACTCTTCCTGCGCACCGAGTTAATCTTTGAAGCGGACCATGTTTCACACAATCCACACCTCTCAAAAATCTTCTCGCGAGCATGCGCCCTCACCTCGGATAGCCTCTTTGATCAGGAGCTTGCAGGTGAGGTTCATACACTCTACGATCGCGCGGCGGCAGCTCACTGGCACGACCTAAAGCCAGATAAACAAAAGAAAATAAAAGAAACAAAAGAAAAGACGAAAAAAAAAAGACATAGAAGCAAAAGAACTTAAAAAAGAGACAAGAATAATTGAAGAAAAAATTGAAAAATCAACTAAGCAAATAAAAGAAGAATTGGTCTCAAAAGGCTTTCAAATTTTTGATTATGTAGATGAAAAGTCACAAGACACAATACTAATGCAGCAATATTTTATAGCTTTTTTAAAAACAGGGCCAAACCGTTCACAATCTAAAGAAGTTGCAGATAGTTTACAAGCTTTACATTTGGCGCATTTAGGGAAGATGTATGATTTAGGTTATGCAGATATTTCTGGACCTTTTGGAGATAATGGTGACATAAGAGGAATAACAATTTATAATGTGGCTACATTACAAATGGCTGATAGTTTAGCAAATGCAGATCCAATGGTAAAGTCTGGTAGATTAGTAATAGAAAT
>CATLTV010000427.1 GCA_950059285.1 uncultured Pseudomonadota bacterium
CTATTTAAACTTCCTTCACTTGGCCTGTTGCATCATTTGGCTTCGGTAGCAAGTTTCCTTATGTCAACGGAACCTAGGGCGCTCAAAAAGTTGTAGAGCCTGACAAAACCTCGGGCGTTGCCCTTGAAGGCGACCTGCTCTTCCTCGTCGAGGTCTTCCATGTAGATCTCCACGCAACCTTCAAGGATGCCCTCGAAGTTGGCGCGGTCATCGCCTTCAAGGAACATCTGGACGACGGTCTCAACCTTCTCCTCGCTGTAGACCTGCTTGTCATCAAGATCGCGCTTGAGGTCATGCAACTTGTTGACGTTGGTGCCCTCGCTCAGGATCGTGGTGCGGTAATATTTTGCAAATGACTTTTGAATGACCTCGGCGTCGTTTGCAAAGTCCATTACAAAGACCTCGGCCTTGTCGGGGTGGGCGCGGTTCAAGCGAGAGAGGGTCTGGACGGCCTTCACATCGGAGAGGGCCTTGTCGACATACATGGTTTGCAATAAAGGCTCATCAAAGCCTGTCTGGAACTTGTCTGCGACGATCAGGATACGGTATGGATCTTCTTTAAATTTATCAGGAATATCGTTTGATGGAAAACCATTCAAGGTCGCCTCGGTGACTTTCTTCCCGCCCCAGTCGCGCTCGCCAGAGAAGGCGACGAGGGCCTTGAAGGGGAGTCCCTGTTCCTGGATGAGCTCATCAAAGATGCGCTTGTAATCGAGGACACGTTTGACGCCATCGGTGACGAGCATCGCGCGTCCTTTGCCTCCGACCAGGCGAGCCTGGTAGACCTCGCGCATAAAGTGGTCGAGCATGATGTCGGCTTTTTCGCGAAGAGGTTTATCGTGGGACTCGACGAAGCGTCGCAGCTTTTGTTGTGCGCGTTTGACATCAAACTCGGGGTCTTCCTCGACGGTCTTGATGAGCTTGTAGTAGGAGTCGACGGTGGTGTAATTGGCGAGCACATCCTTGATGAAACCTTCCTGAATGGCCTGCTTCATGGTGTAGCTGTGGAAGGGTCTGAAGGAGCCATCGGGTTGTTTTGTCCCGAACATCTCCTCGGTCTTGTTTTTGGGTGTGGCAGTGAACGCGAAGTAGCTCGCGTTGCCGAGCATCTTGCGTTTTTGCATGATTTCGACGAGCTGGTCCTCGGCGTCACGGTCTTCACCGTTGCCAAGGGCGCTGTTGATGGCGGCGGAGTTCTGTCCGCCCTGGCTGGAGTGAGCCTCATCGATGACGAGCGCGAACCTCTTGTCGCGGTGTGCATCGCCGAGCGCGTCGAGGATAAACGGGAAT
The DNA here is from genome assembly GCA_950059285.1 of uncultured Pseudomonadota bacterium. Lineage (GTDB taxonomy): Bacteria > Myxococcota_A > Bradymonadia > Bradymonadales > Bradymonadaceae > CATLTV01. Next base: position 1,291 of record CATLTV010000427.1, read on the forward strand.
TTTTGGATGGTGGAGGTGATGATGCGCTTGCCTTGCTCAATGTATTCGCGCAGTTGCTTTGATCCTTCAGTGACCGCACCTACGACCGACTTAACCTGTGTGAACCTCTTGATTTCATTGCGTATTTGAGAATCTAACACGCGTCTGTCAGTGATGACAATGACAGTGTGAAAGAGGGGTTCATGATTTTCGGTGGAGAGGTTGATAAGCTGGTGAGCGAGCCAGGTGATGGAGTAGGACTTGCCTGAACCAGCGGAGTGTTGAATCAGGTAGCGGTGTCCTGCGCCGCGCTGGTCAGCGTCAGAGAGGAGGGCGCGCACGGCTTCAAGTTGATGGTAGCGCGGCCAGATGTACTTGGTGTGTTTCTTTTTGGTGCGCAGGTCTTTTTCAGTGATCTTGCGCGCGTAGTTCTCAATGATATCGACCAGAGAGTCTCTGGTCAGGACCTTCTGCCAGACATAATCGGTGCGATAGCCATCGGGGTTGGGAGGGTTTCCAGCGCCATCCTTGTGGCCACGGTTAAAGGGGAGGAACCACGAGGTCTTGCCCTTGAGCTCGGAACAGAAGTAAGCCTGTTGTTCATCCATGGCGAAGTGGACCGCGCAGCGACCTGGTCTAAAGAGCAGCTCGGAAGGATCGCGCGTGTCCTGATACTGTCGGATCGCGTCGTGGTAGGTTTGCCCCGTGATGTTGTTTTTGAGCTCGATGGTGGCGACAGGTAAGCCGTTGACAAAGAGCACGAGGTCGACGGCGTGGTAGGTGTCCTTGAGGCTGTAGCGAACCTGTCGTGTGACGCTGAACACATTGGCGTTGAAGTTTTGTACAGCCTTTTGATTGAGGGCAGAGGGGGTGCCATAGAAGAGGTCAATGGAGTGCGCCTGATGTTGTACACCCTTGAGCAGCACATCGAGCACACCTCTGCTGGTGATTTCGTTGCGAAGTCTGAACAGGAAGCTCGTGCGAGATGAGTTATCACTGCCGATGCCCATCTCCTCGACGAGTTTGGGCTGTGTGGCGTTCAGGAAGGCGAACAAGTGATTCAAATCGATAGCGTTTTCACGGTCAAAATCACTATATAATCCAGCGATATAACCGCCATTACTCACAAGCTCATCAAAGATTTGCTTCTCAAAGCCTGATTCTTTCATATTGGTCACCATGTCAACCTCCTGCTGTGTTTAAAACTTAACTTTATCCTCACGAGGCCCACGCCTCCCCCACATCAAAACAACTTCATTTGATTTGATCCTTCTTCAGGATCATCACTCAACACATCCGCCTCAACATCCAATTTTCCTGTCACTGCCGCCGTAATCAACGCCTGCCGATACTCTTGCAATTTTTGGTTTTGGTTTTGTAGTAATGTTAAACTAGTGCTTAAAATTTCTAGCTTTATGTCAAGGTGTTTTGATATTTCGTTCTGAATCTGATTATCAGGAAAAGGAATATATATGTTCCCAACAGTGTCAGTATTTAAATTAAGAGCTGATTTCAAAACCCAATTAGCATAAATTCATGATTTGTTTGAAAGTGATACAGATGAAGGCGACATGATG
>CATLTV010000428.1 GCA_950059285.1 uncultured Pseudomonadota bacterium
AGGCATTGGTCATCACACGCACACCATCGGTGCTTGCGTCCCAGAGGTCTTCACGTGCAGCATTTGAAGGAGGATAGAAGTTCAGCGCCACCTGTCGCGCGCCATTGACCTCACGTCGCACGATCATGGGCACATCATTGGACCAGTTCGCGATCACCTCGGCGTTGGGCTGTAACGTCAGGTTAATATTGTGATAGGAAGAGCTGCCGCCATTGAATGTCACGACACCAAGTAAGAGAGGATCTCCTACCACCACGGGGACCAGCGTGAGGCCATCACCACCAGCCTGCCCAGCACCCGTTATTGGAGCATATTCAGCACGATAGCGCCCCTTAATGGACAGCTCATTGTCTGCCTTGTGGAAAACAAGCCCAGCCATCACCACACGACCGCCACCCTCAATATAATCTGCGAGCGTATCGCCAAGAGCCACGGCATCATGGAAGCCAAAGTCACTGTATACAATGACCGAATCGTAGTTCTGGAGTTCAGCGAGCGCAGGGGTTTGATAGGCGACATCCACACCCGTGACCGAATCAAACAACATGCTTTGCTCAAGGCGCAGGATCACATCCTGAGAATATGTATCTTGCGATGCGTGCAGCACCGCGACATCAAGCGCAAACGCCTGTGTGGATGTGCAAAGAGCGATCATAACAGCGAACAGGACAAGAGCGTGGCGATACGGATGACGCATAGAACCTCCATGGGATTGAGCATTTCAAGACGCCCTCTTTTACATGAAAGCCCTCCCCCACACAAGAACACGCAAACACCTTTACTTTCAAAAACTTACACCCAAAAACACAAAATTTTAGCGTGATTCGATCAAAGAAAAGATGTCTTGCCTTAACTGGTCAGCATCGGAGAACTTGACAGTATGCATCCCCACGGCTTTGGCGGCCTTACAATTTGAGCCACGATCGTCCACAAAGATGCAGCGCTCGGGGCTTACACCAAGCGCATCTGCGGCGCGCTGATAGATAAGAGGATCGGGCTTTCTGACCTGCATGTGGCACGAGACAAAGCTCCAGTCCATGAACCTTGAGAGGTTGAGCTTTTGCTCAATGATAGTATACCAGACGGGGTAATTTGAGAGCGTGTGCATCTGGAGGTTCTGCGTCGAGAGGTCCTCCAAAAGTGTTTGAATACCAGGAAGATACCTGTATGCATCAAAGAGCATCTGATGAAAATCATCAAGGTTCACATCACCAAACTCGGGCCAGAAGATCGCAAAGAACTCCTGCTCGGTGATTCGGCCCAGTTCAAAATCAACCCATGCGGTGGGGTGCTTGACCTTGAGAAGTTCGGGCCATGTGGTGTTAAAAAAGGCGGGAAACTCTGTCATATAGGGATCATAGACGAGCGTACTCATGACATCCCAGAGGATAATATCAGGCATAATCAGGGGGAGTGGAGAGTAAAAAAAGGGAGCCAGGGGTCTATCCTTCCCCTGGCCCCAGAGTGTGCCACCATATCACACCAGCCCGCACTGAAGAGCAAGGCAATAAATTTAAATCCGCAGTGTCATCCCATTAGACCATCGCCCCATAAAAGGAGCGAGCAGGATTCGAACCCGCAATCCCTGCGTAAGGGTGCCCGCTCGGTCGCAGCCTGGATTGGTGACGAATACTGAGCTTGTGACATAACTTGAGATTTACAGCAGCTCTCTGACTTTCATAGTCGGGGATGGGCCGACTTGAGATGAAGCAGGAGCCGCGAGGTTCAAGATAAGCTTGATGCTCAGCTTGCATAAACAGTCTGAATGTTCTCAGCGCTTATGCTTCCCTCTCGGGAAGGTGTTAAAGGTACAAAAAACTTTGATTCACAGCAAGTTGTTGTGCGGCCAGTACCAAAGTACTGGCCGCACAACAACTTTGTTATTTAAAGAGATAATCAAGTACACGCTCGCCGACCTTGTATTGCTCGACTTCCATGCTGTTGGCCTCTTCGCGGGCAAATTTCACGGCGCGCTGCAAGAGTTCAATGCGACGTGCAATCTCCTGTACGCGAGTTGCGGGTACAGCGCCCGAGAACTTGATCGTGTTCCAGTGGCCCACAACGATATCCTCGTAATAGACCTCCACCTGAGCAGGGTGATGCTCGGTCGCCTCGGCCTTGACGTGGTTGCGAGGCACCTTCTTGGTACGCGTCGTACGCACAACCTCGGTGGTGTAGGCATCAGTGTTCGGGTCGAAGTCCCACTTTTCACCTGGATCGAGTGTGGGAAGCGCACGTACAAAACCGAGCATGTCACCAAGTTGTTTCTCCAAAAACAGGAGGAAACTCACGGGAGCATCCTTGACGAGGACCTCACCATCAATGACCACATCAGCACACGCGGACTGGTTGGCCCTGTCCTTTGTAAGCGTGATATCAAAGAGCTCTGTGAGCGCTTCACTGACAGAAGATAGACCTTCGGAGACCCTGACCTGAACAAGCTTGGACTCGGCAGGCAAGACTTCACCATCGTCGTCGCGAGGCTGGTATGTACGGCTGATACCGTGCAGGAGTTCTTTTCGGGCGAAGGACTTCTCAGCCTTCATGACTTTCTTGTCAGCGCTACGTTTGACGCCCTTTTCGATGGCTATAATTTGGTTAAGCTTTGGCATAATCGCACCTCATCCTAAAAATCGCCTTGTATGTCAATACGTTGCAAAATGGCGACTTGTGTTCATCATGATTGTGAAAGACATGACCCCCAACACCAGCAGACTCGGGATTTATTCGCGTGATATGTTATTTTTTAAATTATGAATGCGAATCAGGAGTTGAGAACCTAAGGAAAGAGAAGCAAAGCAACTAAAAGAGAAGACCATATAAATGTGAGCAAG
>CATLTV010000429.1 GCA_950059285.1 uncultured Pseudomonadota bacterium
CCGCCGCTTTCTTTGCATGACTGTGGATATGCCCTTGCAGGGCATATCCACATCAAAACTCGCGAGAGTTAAGCCTGGCCTTGTTGCTCTGCCAATTGCTTTTCATACTCGGCTTTGACCTCGGTCATATCAAGTCCCTTGATCTGATCGATAAGACTATCAAGAGCCTCTCCTGGAAGGAGTCCAGGCTGACCAAAGATTGGAATCTCATCACGGAATGCAACCAACATCGGGATGGAACGCACTCCAAAGTTTGCTGCAAGCTCACGCTCATCTTCCGTGTTGACCTTCACAAAGGTCACATCACCATGACGTTCACTCGCTTCCTCAAAGATCGGACCAAAGGAGCGACATGGACCACACCACTCGGCCCAGAAGTCAATCAGTACGATGCCGTTGTTTTTAATGGTGTCTTCAAAGTTTTCTTTTGTCAGGGCGCTAGTTGCCATGTTCTTTCTCCTTCATTATATAGTGGGGCATGGACGGCTGGGATGTTCTCTTCATTCTCACCAGCCAACGATCACTAACCTGATCACATCTTAAAAAAAGACAAGGTTGCAGTGTAAACCAACCCGCACACCCACACCATAATCACAATAAATACAATGACATACAAGACAGAGACAGGGCCGCAAGGATTCCCAACCTACTACGATGTGCGCAATATCCGCATCTCTCCCAACGTGGTCCTCGCCCCGATGGAGGGTGTCACCGACGTCATCTTCCGCCGTGTTATCCGCTCCATTGGCGGTCCTGGCCTCACATACACCGAGTTCATCGCCTCTCGCGGTATCGTTCATAATGAACGACGCTCCTGGGATATGGCCTCCTTTGACCCCGATGAACGCCCCATCTCACTGCAAATCTACGGCAATAACCCCGAGTGGATGGCTGAAGCAGCAAAACAACTTCAGGATGAAGGCGCAACCATCCTCGACATCAACATGGGCTGCCCTGCCAAGAAGATCTGCAAAAAATCAGGCGGCTCCGCGCTCATGAAAGACCCCGAGCTTGCCACCGAGATCGTGCGCGCGGTACGCAAAGCCATTGATATCCCCCTCACAGTCAAGATGCGCTCAGGCTTTGATGCCTCCATGCGTAACGCCCCTGAACTCTGCAAGATCTTTGAATCTGAAGGTGTCGAGGGGCTCACCATTCACTGGCGTACACGTGAGGACCTCTATGGCGGCGAGCGCGCCGTCGATAAGATCGCAGAAGCGGTGGATTCGGTGAGTATTCCGGTGATTGCAAATGGTGATATCATCGATGTGGAGAGCGCCAAACGTATGTTTGAAGACACAGGATGCGCTGGTGTCATGCTCGGACGCGGTGCCATACGCGACCCATGGAGCATGCTTCACATCGCACAGTGGCTACGCGGAGAACCACTCACCGAGGTCACACTTGAAGAGCGCCTCAGAGTCCTCATCATGTATTACGATCGCATCGAGGAACACTTCCAACAGCTTGATCAACACCGACGCACGCTGGGTCGCATCAAGATGATGATCCGCAACTTCGCTGACCCTCTGCCTCATGGAAAAATCCTCAGGCAAAAAGTCTGCCGCGCACAAACACTCCCCGATGCAAAAGACATCACAAAGCGCTTCTTTGACACACTCATCGAGTACGATCAGGGCAAAGAAGGCGCATTTGTGGATGATGGCTGGATTACGCCCAAGGCAAGCTAGAGATTCGCAGTACCTTTGCGCATGATCGCCTTGATCGCCTCCTGATCCCCCACAGAAGGCACACCCCACTCGGGCTTGTAGTGCAACAGCTCACGGGGGAACATCGTCTCAAAGTGCTCGTTGAGCACCTCAAAATGGTCCAGCGTGATCAAGGAGGGGTGCTCCACACCACAGGCACGACATAACCACATAATCTCTTTGCGTAACACCATCATGTAATTGGCCAAACGAGCGCCCTTGTCCATCGGATCAAGACCTCGCACCAACCACTTGTTTTGCGTGGCAACACCCGCAGGACAGTGCCCCGTATGACAACGCTGCGCCTGAATACACCCAATGGACAACATCGCCTCGCGTGCTACAGCGACCATGTCGCATCCCATCGCAAACGCGAACAACGACTCCTTTGGAAACCCCAACCTGCCTGAACCAATAAATGTGATCTTCTCATGCAACCCATACTCGGCCATGATCGCATACACGCGTGAAAATCCCACCTTGAATGGCAACGCCACATGGTCCGAGAACACCAACGGAGCAGCCCCCGTACCGCCCTCACCACCATCAATCGCAATGTAATCCACTGCGCGATCACCATTGGCCATCAACCTCGCCAAATCTGCCCAAAAACTCAGGTCGCCAATCGCTGACTTGATGCCCACTGGCTTGCCTGTTTCATCAGCAATACTCTCCACAAAGTCCAACAGCTCATCTGCGCTTCGGAACATATTGTGACTGGGTGGACTGATACAGTCCTTACCCATCGGAATTCCACGAATCTTTGAAATCTCTGGCGTAATCTTTTCGGCAGGCAACACACCACCACGGCCAGGCTTTGCACCCTGACTTAACTTGATCTCAATCGCCCTGACCTTGTGCGCCTCCACGCGCTCCTTCAACATCTCCATGCTGAAGTTGCCATCAGAATCACGCGCACCAAAATAACCTGTACCAAGCTGATAAATCAGCTCACCACCATGATCGTGGTACGACGCAATCCCACCCTCGCCCGTGATTCTGATGGCAACTTCAGC
>CATLTV010000430.1 GCA_950059285.1 uncultured Pseudomonadota bacterium
TTTTGCAACAAAAACCTACAGAGATGAACGCAGCGAAGCGCAGTGAAACTCCAGAGGTTTTTGGATCGCAAAACAACGCATGAAAGAGCCTCTTGCGTGCCTGAAATCTTACTCTACAAATCTCTTGCACACCTGAAACCTCACTCTACGTTCTTTTATATACCTCAAACGTTTCGCGCTCTTGGAATGAATAAGAACAACTGCCAACACCCTCTTTACAAGAGAGCCTTTTAATCCAGGTCCTCCACAGTACAAGATGTGATTGAGGTGCAAATCAGTACAAGCCACCATAATAATAAGACTTTTTTATGAATAAATGGCTTTGGCTGAAAAATTTACTGGCCAAGTGTGCAAAAATGTGCAATTTAGAATGTGTTGGTATCACTCATTGCACGGATGCGATGAGGTTACATTTTGGTTTGTACGTGTTTGAATTAAAATTCTTATTTAGACATCGTGGCACGTCAAAATTATAAAAATATGAAAAGATTGAAGAATTAAAGATCGCGCTCAAGGAGGAGCCCTGTGATTATGCCTGCCTCTTCTACTACTCTTTCAAAAGCTGAACTCGGTGAGCAGCTCGCTCAACTGGCACAGACCCAGGGGGTCACGCAGCAGACGCTCGCGGACGCTCTTGGGATTCATCGCTCCACCATCTCCAAGGTGTTCAAGGGCCAGGTCCAGAAGCTGACTCATTACGAATCGATCGCCAAACAGCTTGGCACATCCACTCAAAAACTCTCCAAGCAGCTCAAGTTTGAGGCGACCCCACAGCTCAAGGGCTCTTCAAACAGCCAGGCAAGTGTGATCACTGTCGCCATTCAGAAAGGTGGCTCGGGCAAGACAACGACCGTGGTCAACCTCGCGGCACTCTGGGCTCGTGAGGGTCTTAAAGTCCTCGTCATCGACCTTGATATGCAGGGGCACTGTGCGCTGCACCTTGGTGAACAGGCCGACGGCGCAGCTCTGATGAACGCCATCCGCACCCGTTCAAAAGTGGACCCCATCAAGACCGAGTTTGGTGTGGACCTGCTCGCTGGCGGTGCCGCCCTTCGCTCCCTGACGCCTCACTTGCTCTCCAGCATCAGCCCTCTCACTGAAGTCAAGCGCCTCGTCAAACTCTACCGCGATGATTACGACCTCATCCTCATTGATACAGCGCCCTCGCTTGAGACCTCAACCTGCAACGCCATCGTCGCCGCCGACTTCCTCCTCATCCCCGTTCAGACGGAAACTGGCGCTCTTGAAGGGCTCGCCACACTCTATGAGGTCTACGAGATGCTCTCGGAGGATCATGGTCCCATTCAGATCCTCGCCAGCGTCCCCACACTGCATGATGCGCGCACCGTACTTCATGACCAGATGTTGCAGACGTTACAACAACACACGCACCTTCGCCCGACTGACATCGTGATCAAGCGCTCCATCCCCGTGGCCGAAGCGTTCACCATGCGTCAACCTGTCAGTGAATATGCTCCCGACTCCTCGGCAGCAGAATCGTTTGAAGATCTCTGCCACGAACTTACACAACGTCTCCTCGCGCATGGCGCGCTTCAAACCGCAGACACCACCATGACACAGGCACTTCAGGAGGTTGCACAATGAGCAAGAGCAAAAGCAAACGCGCCCTCTTTGGTGCGCAGGTTATGCCCAATCCCACTCGCTTGCAACGCCCTACCCTTGAGCTCGACAAGATTCGCACCGATGGCGGAACACAGCCTCGCGAACAACTCGATGAAGAAACCCTCCAGGATTACGCCACACGCATGATCCTCGACGAAAACACGGGTTTTGTCGTCGACCCCGAACAACAAAAGTGGCCCGAACTCGTCGTCTTCTTTGATGGTACGGACAACTGGCTTGCTGACGGTTTCCACCGCTTTAGCGCCGCCAAACAGGCTGAACTCAACTCGTTTCAGGTCCGCCGCGAGGAAGGCTCGCTGCGCGATGCCATCCTCTACTCTCTTGGTGTCAACGCCACTCACGGCAAGCGCCGCACCAACGTCGATAAACGCCGCGCCATCGCCCGCGCTCTTCAGGATGAAGAATGGCGGTTGTGGTCTGACAGCAGGATCGCCTCACTCTGCAAGGTCTCCTCTCCCATGGTGAGTAAGCTCCGCGTTGAACTTGAAGAAAAAGAGGACATCCCCTTTGAGCCGATCCTCTACAGCTCTGATGGTCGTGAGTTTGAACGCCCTCAACCCGCTCCTCGCAAGGTGTCAGCCACAACCGCCAAGGACACCACAAAAACAACGAGCACACCCGACGAGAATACAGCCAGCAAAAAGAGCTTCTCTGCGCTCGCCAAGCAAGACGCAAACTCCCTGCGTTGCCTCGTCGCCTACCCCACCACCGCAGCTCACTGGGATGCGCTTGCAACACACGCTGCACAGGCACTTGACTCCACACACGGCACATTGATCGTACACCTCCCCTCCTCTGCAACCTCGGGTCATCACTGGGCAGGTATGGCCAAACTCAATGATGAAAAATCATTTAAATCAAGTCACGTGTGCTACATCAAGTCGCACTCAAGACATTATGCCATCTGGTCTGTCGATAAATCACTCACCCCTGGCGCAATGCTCCCCGCTTCCAAAAATTTAATGAAGCTCATCGGCTCAAAGCAAGTCTCCATGATCCTCGGTACTGCGCTGGATTCCTGGTAGAACATGACCATCAAAGAAGACAGCAAAGGGGCGGCCTGTTGCATTCGCAA
>CATLTV010000431.1 GCA_950059285.1 uncultured Pseudomonadota bacterium
AAACCAAGAATAGTAGCCGTGTTACATTCTGTTTTTGCGACACCAAAATACGCGCTTTCTACGAGCTTTTCCGACCAGCTACTTCTTTATTACGCTCTAAAAACTATGCGCCAAGACCCCACCACACACCAATCACCATGGAGAGCACGCCACTCAATGCCAGAACCCACTCTGAAGAGATGATATTCTTGCGCTGAATCTGGCGAAGAGGCATCGACACAAACCAGGTCGTCAGAGCCATGCTCAGCGTTGAACCAAGAATAAAGACGAGCAAGAACAACAACGCCGAAAGTTGTGAGGGCGCCGTGGTCGTGGCCAGCACAATAGCTGCACCACTTCCAGCAAGACCGTGCAAAAGACCAACAGGGAGCACATGAGATGGACGCTTGATGTTCAACATCTCGGAGCCCTCTTCCTGAGCACTATTCTTGCGCTGAAGCAGACGCCAGCCACGAAAAATTGCACGCGCACCAAGCGCCACGAGCATCACAGCGACCATCATCTCGGCAGATTTTTCGACAGCCTCGGGAACCTCGAGGTTGAGCAAAATCAATGGCACGCCAAGCAACGCAATGCTTGAACCATGACCAAGACCCCACCACATACCCTTGAGCAAGGGGTGATAACGATGCGTCTTGTGCTGGAGTTGCTCATCTTTTTCCGGGAGCATGGTGCTCACCGCGGCGAGGTGGTCAGGCTCAAGCGAGTGTTGAGCGCCAATGAAAAAACCTATCAGGAGGGCCGTAAGTACAGGTGTCACGAGTATACCTTCACGAGGGTAAGTAATGCATATGTTCAGGACAAGCCGCGATAAGTGGATGGATTTACAAGTAAATCCATCCACTTATCGCGGCTTGTCCTGAGTTTTTATGTGAGGTTCATTCAGACCACACAGCAAACTCATTACCTGAAGGATCAGCAAAGTGAAACCTTCGACCGCCAGGAAAGGAGAATATTTCTTTGATCAATGAGCCACCTGCATCAAGAACGCTCTGTTGCGTCGCTTCCAGATCCTCACTGTAAAAGATGACAAGCGCGCTGCCCGACTCCACTCTGCTCACCTTCTCTCCCGTGTAAAACCCACCATCAAGGCCCGCTCCAAAAAACGCGGTGTAATCAGCACCATAATCCTGATACGTCCACCCAAACACACTGGAAAAGAATTTCTTGCTCGCATCATGATCGCTGACCTGAAACTCAATATAATTAAACTTGTGATGTGCGTTCATCTGCTACTCCTTTAAATTATTAAAAATGATTATAATACAATATGTTAGGCTTTATATTACTACAGTCTTCCCAACGAACCTTACACACTTGACAGACATGTCATAACAGATGTCACAGGTAGAACAAACAATAAAGCACTGAACAAATGTTTTGCACACGCGTTAAGCGCGTGTGCAAAACATTTGTTCAGTGCTTTCAGGATCACTCTCGTTGAGCGAAGACACTTGAACATCTCACAAATTTTTTAAATTTTTTATTATCTTCATTTTTATGAATGATAATAAAAAATTTAAAAATATCAATAACTTAAATAATGAAAAAATAAAATAATCGGCGCCATTACCTCCAGAGGTTATTGCTGCACCGAGACAATGCGTGAATCCTTGTCTCATGTCGTCACGATGGTCTTGACGACACAAAACAAGGATTCACACACGGAGTCTTACCATGACATCACCACGTATTATTCACACTCAACAGGAAGCACTTGCTCTGTTTCAGGAACAACCTCTACGTCATATTGATGTGAGCACAGGTGGTCAGGTCGCCTATCGACGTGTGGGACAGGGACCAGACGTTTTATTTGTCCATGGTTGGCCCGTCAGTGGCGCAACCTTTCGCAGGCTACTTCCCTTCTTATCCCCTCATGTCACATGTCATATTGTCGACCTCATCGGCGCAGGTCACAGCCGTTTTACAGCGGGAGAGACACCCCTGAACCTCGACACACATATCTCTGCTGTGCGTGAGGTTGTGGATACGCTCAAACTCGATGACCTGGCAGTTGTTGGGCATGATAGTGGTGGTCTTATCGCAAGGCATGCGCTTGGCCTTGATCAGAGAGTGCGTAGCATGGCGCTCTTTAACACCGAGCAACCCTGTGGCCTGAACTGGAAAGTCCGCAAATACCTCTTCCTTGGCCAGCTTCCTGGGTTTTCACACACCCTCTCCATGCTCGCCAATAATCGCCTGCTTCGCCCCATGTCCACACAGCAAGTTGTTTGTGCATGAAGAGTGGCCTGAGCAGACGGCGCAGGCGATTCTACCCACACTGCTGCTCTCCAAAGAAGAAACACACACGTTGAACAAAGCATCCTGAACCTTTTTACACAGGAGATACACCTCATGACGACACAAGCTGGCCTCTTTCCTGCGCTCCTCAAACACTGGCGCTCACAACGCGGATTAAGTCAGCTTGATCTGGCTCTTGCTGCGGATGTCTCCAGCCGACACATCAGTTTTCTTGAAACGGGTCGCTCTGCACCAAGTCAGGAGATGGTGCTGCGACTTGCCAACACACTTGATGTACCCTTGCGACATACCAACGCGATGCTCGAAGCAGCAGGGTTTCCCGCGTATTATCAGGACACCGAAATGCAACAGGGGCTTGACGCCCTCCCCGACGAGATATTCACCAAGGTGCGATCCCACGAAGCCGCTGAGCCCGGTAATCAGCACCCGTTTGTTCTTCCATGTCATCC
>CATLTV010000432.1 GCA_950059285.1 uncultured Pseudomonadota bacterium
AGATACTTATTTGAGTCCGAACCCTACCAAAGGAGGGCTCAAATGACACCGACTACGCCAGGTAAAGAGAAATATACGCAGTTTTCCTGCCCGAATCCAGCCTGTTCTGTGTTTAATCATCCTGGTCAAGGCAACCTCTCTCATCGTTCTTGGACGGGGAAAGATAAGCACATCGAGCGTTTGGTATGTGGTGTTTTCGGAAGAGGATTTTCTGATCGTAAAGGCACATTGATGGAAGAGAGTAAGTTGCCAGGAGAGACGGTGGAGCGGTTGTTGAAATGTCAGCGTTGGGGGGTCTGTGACGCAGGCACGGCTGAGATATGCGGAGTCAATATCAAAAGTGTGCATCGGTTTCAGGAGGTGGCCGCAAAGCGTTCCGAGACGCATCACCATCAGGTGGTGGTGGTGGACCTTTGTGTGGAAGGGGTGCAGATGGATGAAGCGCATTCCAAACGGCGTCCGAAAAAAGTGGAATGGATTCATTCTGCCTTGGCGATGGGCAGCCTGTTTGTGCTGTTCGTGGGCTTTGGTCCTCGCACCACCGAGACGGCAGGGTCTTTGATTGCTCAGGTGGTTGCAAGGCTTTGTTTCATCCCGATGTTCCTCACCGATGGCTGGAAGGCCTATCCGAGAGCCCTGATTCAGGTGTTCGGACGGGTCTATCGTCTCCGTCGCAAGGGCAAAGTGGGCAGAAAGCCCAAGCCCCGATTGGTCGCCCCAGATAACCTCTTTTACGCCCAAGTGGTCAAGGTCCGGGATGCAACAGGCACCCTTGTTGAAGTCACCCAGAAGGTCGTCTTTGGAGGTCCGAGACGGTTTTTCAAACAGCTTAGAAAAAGGGGGTTGGGCACCACCATTCAGACGGCGTTTATGGAAAGATGGTATGGCACGCTTCGGGGATGGGTCGCTCCTTTGCGTCGTCGCACAAGGTGTCTGTCGTGGTCTCAGGTGCGCCATCAAGGACGGACCTGGCTGATCGTCAGCCTCTACAATTTTGTGATCCCGCATAAGAAGCCTTCTTAAAACCCTTGCACAGTAGTTCGACTGTATGACTTCCGTGAGAATCTCAACTCGTTGTAAAAACGGACTTTACGATCAGAGCCAATAAAGAGCATGAACAAACGCCGGACCGGTGACGTGCCGCTGGTCTCCGTGTTTTTCAGCATGAAGATTTCTTTGGGTGGTTGCCCAACCCGCTCTCTGGTACAACTCGTGATTCAACGTAAAGTTATATCACGTTAGGAGTTGCGTTCCTTGTCGAAGTCATACAGTCGAAGTAGATAGTACTTGAAAAAGCGGGACCCATGGTGCCAAATTCAGGTATAATCCAAAACCCTGAAACGAAAGGCCGACCATGAGTCCACACCCCCAATATCCGACAGATTTAACCGACAAGCAATGGCAACGCATTTTGCCCCTCCTGCCGGCTCGTAAGTGGCACCCTGGCGGTCCGGGTCGTCCTCCCTGCGATCGGCGGCAGGTCATCAACGGGATTATCTATGTCACCAAGACCGGGTGTCAGTGGGAGATGATGCCCCACACCTTCGGTCGGTGGAAGACCGTGTATGGCTACTTCAATACCTGGAGTCGGCAAGGGCACTGGCAACTGATCCTGGAGGTGGTAACCCGAAGCGATCGTGTCCGTCAAGGTCGCAAGCCTCAGCCTTCAGCCGGCAGTGTGGACAGTCAAAGTATCAAGACCTCAACACACGGTAAAACAAAAGGATATGATGGTGGCAAGAACATCAACGGACGCAAGCGACATGTGCTGGTGGATACGTTGGGACTGATTATCGGCGTCTGGGTTACCGATGCAAATACCGGCGACCGAGAGGGCTTGATGGCCTTGCTGCGCGCCTATTTCTCCACAGGCATCAAACGGCTCAAGAAGCTGTGGGTCGATGGCGGGTATTCGGGAGAAGAATTGAAAACCTGGGTGGCCAGCTTGAAGGCGACCCATAAGATCGACCTGGAAGTGGTCCAACGAACACAGCCCGGATTCGCCGTGCTCCCTCGACGCTGGGTGGTGGAACGCACCTTTGCCTGGGTGCTCAATTACCGTCGCCATTCCAGGGACTATGAAGTCCTCACACGCAACAGTGAAGCCTTTATTCAGATTGCGATGATTCATCTCTTGCTCAGGCGACTCGCCCCTTGACGGGGTTTTAAGAACGCTTCTTAGACCCGCTTGGGTGCATTGGGATACGCTTTGATCAAGTCTTTGGCCACCTCTTGTTCTTTCTCATTCAACTTGGGAGGACTCCCACTTCGAGGCTGATCGTATAGCCCTTCTGCTCCGGATACCTCCCACTTGTCGATCCAAGATGATACGCTGTTGCGATGGGCCTGGTAGATCTGAGCAATCTCATCAACGGTTGTGCCTTGTGAACTCAACAAAATCGTATGGGCACGTATCCGAACCCGCCTGGAGGGATCTGCGTCCATTAAATGCTTCAACTGGTTACTCTGGTCAGGCTTCAGGACCGATACAAACTTCGTGGCGACTTTCACGAGAACCTCCATCAGTAATACGGTGATTTGGATCCATCGATGAATGGCTCTACAATTTACGTATTTCTGCAACGCCCATTACATTAAAAAACTTCTGAATAGATACTTATTTGAGTCCGAACCCTACCAAAGGAGGGCTCAAATGACACCGACTACGCCAGGTAAAGAGAAATATAC
>CATLTV010000433.1 GCA_950059285.1 uncultured Pseudomonadota bacterium
GAAGGTGTCAGCGCCGCATACTTCCTGGCTATAGTCATCTTCTGCAACCTCAGGACAGTCGGCAACTTCGCAGACGCCTCGGTCGCTACAGATGCTGCCCAGCTCGCATTCCTGATCGGATGAACAAGGGGGTAAGCACTCTCCCTCATAGTCCACAAGGACATGCTGTGCTCTGGCCATGCACTCGTTGTCATAGGTCACGCCATCTTCACCACACACAGGCGCAACCTCATCCGTACATGTGAACTCCTCACAGACACGCTGCTCGCCACACTGCTCATACGCACCGCACTCACTGTCAAAGACGCAGGGGACGCCACAGGGGCCTTCGTGATCCACATACACATGAGCTCGGCTTGCATCACAGGGGGATGCGTAGGTCACACCATCTTCGCCACAGACTTCCATGGTGACGACACAATCCTCGCCATCATCGGGAAGCTCCATGTCCTGTCCTTCGTCCTCATCGGGCTCAGCCGGCTCGGGGATGTCGTGATCGTGGCCTTCATGGTCCTTGTCAGGATCACAGGGCTCATCGAATGTGTCACAGAAGCAACCGTCATCACTACTTCCTCCCCAGTGATCGTCGAAGCGTGGTGAGTCATCGTCGCTGCTGCTCCAGTGATCCCAGTCATCATCGTGTCCGTCACCTTCTGTGACAATGATGCACCCAGTGCTCATGGTACATGCTGCAAGTAGTGAACAGGCCAGAAGTGCTTTGATTGAACGTGTCATGGTGGACTCCATATGTGTTTGAATGTTAGACCCCTGAAGGGATCTTGATGTAATGTTTGTGTTGTGTTGAGCGCTCCTCTCTTGGTGAGAGGCTCATGTGACTTGTTTATCGGATGACGTCATGCATGACCCAAGGCATCTCGCTTATGGTTTGCGATATTTATGTCGCAAGTGGTCGCCGTTCTTTGTGCAAAGAATTTTAAAAAAATTTTGCGCATATGTTTTTTGACTGAGTTTTTATATGAGTAAGATATTGAATTCATTTGAGGAATGGGAAAGTGCGCTCGATTTGCAACCTCATCCTGAAGGGGGCGCTTTTCGTGAGGTTTATCGTGCGCCGCATGATGTGACCTGTCATCAGCGTGATGTGGTGCGTTGTGCAAGCACTGGTATCTACTTCCTCCTTGGGAAGAACGATTTCTCCGCGTTTCATCGCATTGAATCTGATGAAATGTGGCACTTCTATGCTGGAGATCCTCTGCGCGTGGTGATCTTGCACGAGGATGGCTCTCTTGAAGCGATTGTGCTTGGTCAGGACATCCTCGCGGGTCAACACCTTCAGGCTGTTGTGCCTGCACGTTGTTGGTTTGCTGCACACGTTTGCGATGGTGGTGCATACTCTCTTGTAGGTTGCACGGTCGCGCCTGGCTTTGAGTTCGATGACTTTGAGCTGGCATGTGCCGAACAGCTTGTTCAACAGTTCCCCCAACACGAGGCTGAGATTCGTGCGTTGACACGGCAATAGCCCATTTCATGTATACGAGTTTTTTATGTCCCTCCCTTCCCATGTTGTTATTGTTGGTGCTGGCTACACAGGGCAGCGACTTGCCACACAACTTTTGCAAGAAAGCAGCTCCTGCGAGATCTGGCTCACGTCGAGAAACCCCTCTGAAAATCTTCAGGCGTTTCAGGATCATGAGCGCGTGCATCTTGTGGAGCTGGATCTCCTCTCGGAGTCTCTTGCTCAAGATCTTGAGTCGATTGCCTTTCCTGGCCCTGATACCTGGGTTGTGTACAGCGCACCCACGCTCTATCGCACCTATGAGCCCGAGCCGTTGGCATCAGGTGTATCACGTCATGTGCAACCTCTGGCGGCAGTGTCGAGGTGGTGTCAGGGGTGTGCTGGGTTTATCTATTTATCGTCCACCTCGGTGTATGGTGATCATCAGGGCGATTGGGTGGATGAGGAGAGTGAGCGTCGCCCCGAGTCGGCGCTTGGAAAGATGCGCCGAGATCTTGAAGATTATGTGCTCACCACGTTTGCTTCACGCGCTCCACACAGCGCGTTGAATGTGGCGCGCATTGTGGGGATTTATGGACCTGGTCGCACCTTGTTGGAGTACATCCAGCGTGGGCGTTACAAGCTCGTGGATGGTGGTGAGAAGATCACAAACCGTGTGCACGTGGATGATATCGTGCGTGCATTGCTTGCGATGATGGAGCATGGCAAGCCAGGGGCTCAGGTCTACAATGTCAGCGATGGTCACCCCCTGTCTGTACGTGAGCTGGTTGATTTTCTCGTCGAAAATCAAGGGATTACTCGGCCTGAAGAAGTCTCCCTGGAGGAGTACGCCGAGAGCCGTGGCCCAAATGTTGCCTCAAGATGGAAGACCACATATTGTTGTAAAAACAACAAGTTGCGCGATACGCTTGGCTGGGAACCTCAGTACAAGACAGCTCTTGAAGGGCTTGCCGCGATTCATTCCTGATAAGGTCTTGGACCAAAAAAGAGCCCGAGGGGGCGGCCATTGCGGAAGCAATGGCCGCCCCCTCGGGCTCTTTTTTGGGGTCGATTCAGGTTATTAACCTTCTTGAACCGCAGCCAGGTGTTTTTCCATGGCGCGGTTTGTGGCTTTGAGGTTTGGCGCGATCATCTTGACGACGAAGCTCTCCACCATGGGGCCGATTTTTCCGGCCATCAGACGAGGCACACCTGGGATTTTCTTGGCATT
>CATLTV010000434.1 GCA_950059285.1 uncultured Pseudomonadota bacterium
CTCACATTTATATGGTCTTCTCTTTTAGTTGCTTTGCTTCTCTTTCCTTAGGTTCTCAACTCCTGATTCGCATTATATAATAGTGAAGGATAGGTTACTGTCTCATGTGCATGAAAAGAACCTTGGTCCAGGATTGATCCTGTTCTGGAAGCAGTGGTTTTTGCATATGTTTCTTGGTGCTCCGTTGCTGGCCGGTGTGGGCGTGTGGCATATGACAAGCAAGAGCTGGCCAAGGCGTTGGTTGTTGGTTGTGCTCTCGCTGCTGTCACCTCCTGTGGTGTTGCTGTGGATCGCGGATCATCCCGAGGCCAGCTCGTTCATTGCGGCATGGCTTGCGCCGCTGTCGATTTTTACGGCGCTTGGTCTACAACACCTCGTTGAGCTTGATTTTTGGCAGCGGTCTACACGCAATAAACTCATGGGGGGTGTGCTGGTGGTGATGGCGTTGGTGTTGGTGGGCTTTCACATGTATCAGGCGCTTGCAGTGCTGATGTAATCTGAAGAACCTGTGTTTTGTATGCTTAAAAAGTTATTAATTTTGGCGTGTTATGCTGTGTTGTTGATGGCGTTGCCTTCCTGTGCGCATCGCGAGGCCATGCCCTGTGACGAGCCTCATCTGGTGCGCACAGCGCGCTTTTTGCCCTGGGACGTGGACACCCTCGCGGTTGCGTTGCCAGGAGAGCTTGAGCTGGATGTGACAGACGCCACGGAGGAGGCGGCTGGTGATATATCACCAGCCGCCTCCTCCGTGGCGTTGCTGTACAGGGTTTTTCGCAGGACATGGGGCAAATTCGACATGAGTCGCTGCGACCTTCACCCGAGCTGTTCGCGCTTTGCGGTGGATGCTGTCTCCTCGTTGCCGCTCTGGATGGCGGTCCCTGTGGTCTTTGCTCGACTGATGCAAAACCATAACGATCCACACATGATGCATGAGGGACACTCCAAAAAGCATGATCCTGTGGCGAACTACAGCTTTTCAAAAGGGCGTTATTTCAAGGCTGACTCACACCAGGAGCCTGCTATTTTTTGGCACAGGCATGCTGCAAATGTATCTTCGGGTAGGTGTTTTAAGTGATTGATTTTAAATTCATTTTGGTTTTGGTTGTGTGTGTGTGTAGCGTGGCGTCTTCGGCTTTTGCTCAGGATGTGCCATCGCAGGCGCAGGCGCTTGGTGCGGCGCAGGCTTTTGTGCAGAGCGCATCAGTGCAAGCGTCCAGGCAGGAGCCACTGCAACCCCAGGAGCTTATTCAACAGCAAGCGCAGATTGAGGCACAGCTTGGGCTTGAGTTGTATCGACTTGGTGAAGATTGGCGCGCAATTTCGGCGCTTCAGCGGTATCAGTTGCTGGCGCGTAGTCAGGACGCTGCGTATGTGAGCAGCCTGATTATTGGCCAAATTTATGAGCGTAACGCGAGGCCATCGCTCTCAGTTCAGAGCTATGAGCTTGCCAATCAGGCGGCACCATCACTGGACGCCAAGATCTGGACCTCGTTGTTGGAGATTCAGCAAGAATGTATGGCGCAGGACCTGTGGCAAAGCTGTGAGCTGAGGTTGCGGCAGTTGCATGAGGTCATGGCATCACAACAGAATGTGGGTGATCGTGCTCTGCGAGAGGTCGTGTTTGCTCAGCACGCTGTGGCGTTAACGATGCTGCATCAGGCACCGATGATGGTGCCTGAAGAGTTGAACACATCCAGGACATTACACCTGCACGTTCAGGAGATGGAGCGTGCGTATCAGGCGTTTGATGCGTTGCCGCTGCGCAGGCCGTGGCTTGCTGCGACCATGAGCGCAGTGCTTCCTGGTACAGGGCAGCTTTATAACAGGCAATGGGGTGATGCGTTGATCGCGTTTGGTTTGAATGCGTTGTTTGCCTCAGCCACATATTACAGCTTCAAGGAGCTTGAGAGCGTACCTCTGGGTGTGTCTTCAGCGGTGTTATTATCAGGCTTTTATGTGGGGAATATTGTGAACGCAAAGACCGATGCGGATAGGTATAACGCACGGATTTATAAGGGTTATTTTGAGGGGGTGAAGGAGGATGGCTGGCCCAAGGTGTCGTTTGGTATCACGCAAGGGGAGGTGTCTTATTCGGCGTCTTCGCCTGCGTCGATGTCTGAATCTAGCGATCGTAAATAAGGCGTAGTTCAGCGTAGGCTTGTGTGATCTGTTGCATGATCTCTTCATCTCCGCCACGATCGGGGTGATGATTCTTGCTCAGGGTTCTGTACTGGGAGCGAATGTCCTCCCAGGGCACGCCAGGTAATACGCCGAGCGTGGCATATGGGCCAAAGCTTGTCTGGTTGTGTGCGGGGAGTGATTTAAGGAGGTTGTAATGTGCCTCGGCCAGAGCTTTGTATGCTTGCTTGAGGTGGCCAAGTTGGTCTGTGATCTTGGGGTTGGTGTGGTGTGTGCGCCCTGTGGAGCCTCTGTCGTAGTGTTCTGATGGCGAGCGCCCCTCATGAATCTCCACATACTTTTTGAGGATCGTAATCACGCGGTCAGGCACACCTCTGCGTCCATCTCGCCAGGCGATGATATCATCCTGACGTACTTCAAGGGCGTTTGCGCTGCGAGCTAAGCTCCAGCCTAGCTTCTCCACCATCCTGTTAAAGTCTTGATTTGATTGCTCATGCATGTTTGGGTTATGAACTGGCTTGAAGGTGGAGTGGATA
>CATLTV010000435.1 GCA_950059285.1 uncultured Pseudomonadota bacterium
CAAGATGGGCTTGCATCGTCACCTGACCACCGCCGAAATTGTGGATCAGGTCCTTCAAGCAAGACGCATCATGGGCGATGTCAACGGACACATCGGAAATATTGTATTTATGGGAATGGGAGAGCCTCTGCACAACTACGATAACGTTGTGCGTGCGATTCACATTATCACTGACCCCAATGGTCTTGACTTCTCAAGGCGCAAAATCACAGTCTCGACTTCGGGCCTTGTGACCGCACTTGAGAAGCTTGGGCACGACGTTGATGTCAACATCGCGATCAGCTTGAACGGTACGACCAATGAGCAACGCTCAAGCATCATGCCTGTCAACGACCGCTGGGATATTGATGAACTGCTCGACGTGCTTCGTCGCTATCCTCTGGATAAGCGCCAGCGCATCACCTTCGAGTATGTGATGATTCAGGGGCTTAATGATACGATGGATGATGCCAAGCGCCTTGTCAGGATGCTTCGCGGTTTGCCAAGCAAGGTGAACCTCATTCCATTTAACCCACACCCCAACTCGCCGTTTCTTCCTCCTTCTGAGGATGTCGTGGATGCATTCCGTGATTACCTCGTGGAGAAGAACCTCTCTTGCTTCAGGCGCAAGACACGTGGACAGGATGAGATGGCCGCTTGCGGTCAGCTCGGAAAACCAGGTAAAAAAGAGCCTGCACATGTTCGCAAAAAATTGGCCCCATTTCGTGAAAAAGCAGAACGCATTCAAGGATAAGACATGAGCTTGTTAGTTGTTGGATCTGTCGCCCTGGACTCCGTAGAAACTCCTTTTGGTAAAGTGGAAGACGCCGTTGGCGGCTCCGCCATGTACTTCAGTACATCCGCGAGTTACTACACCAATGTTAGCCTTGTGGCTGTGATTGGTAAGGATTTCCCTCAGGCCCCCGTGGACTTTTTGAAGTCTCGTAACGTGGACCTGAACGGTCTTCACACCTCTGATGGTGATACTTTCCGTTGGAAAGGTGAGTATGGCTACGATCTGAATGAAGCCGTTACTCTGGACACCCAACTCAATGTCTTCAGTGACTTTGAGCCCGTCCTGACCGAAGAGTACAAGAAGAGCGATGTGGTCTTCCTCGCCAATATCGATCCTACCTTGCAGTTGCAAGTCCTTGATCAGGTTGAAGATCCCAAGTTTGTCGCGTGTGATACCATGAACCTCTGGATCAACACCAAGCTTGATGAGCTCAAGCGCGTCCTCGCTCGAGTGGACATGGCTGTGATCAATGAAGGCGAAGCCAGAATGCTCTCGGGTGAGTCCAACATGGTTCAGGCCGCTCAGAAAATCATGGAGCTTGGTCCCAAGTTTGTCGTCATCAAGCGTGGTGAGTACGGTGCTCTCCTCTTTACTCCTGATGATGTCTTCTTCGCGCCTGCTTATCCTCTCGAAGCAGTCTTCGATCCTACTGGCGCAGGTGATACTTTTGCAGGTGGTCTGCTTGGTTACCTCGCAAGTCAGATGACCTTCAACTCACAGACCATGCGCATGGCTACTGTTGTCGGTTGTGTCATGGCAAGCTTCTGTGTTGAGAAGTTCAGCTACGAGAACCTTCAGGACCTTGACTACAAGAAGATTAAATCTCGCTTTGAGAAGTTCCAGAACCTCACAAGCTTTGATTCTCTTGGAGAGCTTTGATAGGCTCTGTGGCTCAGGCCATGATTTCTAAATGTATTACTTCAGAGGTTTAATTTATGTGTCGTCAACATAACCTTCTTCGTCTCTCTCAGGGCATGCTCCTGATTGCCATGCTCGCCATTGCTGTGGGTTGCTCTGGTGGAGACAATAACTCAACATCCGATGATATGGGCTCAGAGCAAAAGGACGATATGTCCATGAGCATGACCGATGACATGGGTGGAGATGCTTCGGCTGATACCGATGCATCCGAAGATACAGTAATCCCCAACATGTACGAGGCGCGCTATGAGATGCGTTTTGACTCGTTGGCGTTTACTGCTGAAACTCTCCCTGATAAGTCATCGCTCGTGAGCGTGCTCAACGGTTTGTTGAAGCAAAACTTTGATCAGTCACTTGAAAACCCCATCGTCATCTTGCTCGATATCAAGAGCATTGATGCTGATGCAGGTACAATGCAACTTCGTTCAGGCGCTGGTCTCAAGACCGTGAACGAAGGCGAGTACGAGTGGCATTCAATGACCCCTGCTGGTTATGTTGATGGTGGCCTTGAAGCTACTTCTGGTGAAGTGTCTGGTTCAATTCCTGAGTTCATCTTCATTGCAACCATTGGTACTGGCGAGGACGCCAACTCTGTGCCTCTGGTCATCAATGACCTTCAGTTCAAGGCAACTCTTGAGGATGCTGATGAAGCAGGGCTCGCGCAGATTCAGACAGGTACGCTTGAGGGTTACATGACCAAAGCAAACGGCGACACCGCCATGATCGAGACAAGCCCTGGCAACGTCACCACGATCACTGCATTCTTTGGTGAAGAGGCCATGGATTACGACTCTGATAACGACGGCGAGAATGACAGCTGGTATCTTTATGCCACGTTCACTGCGATTCCCGCTGAAATCGACTAGTCGATTATAAGACAAAAAAAGGCCCCGAGGAGGCGGGCATTTGCGTCAGCAAATGCCCGCCTCCTCGGGGCCTTTTTTTGTTAATTGCATTGTGG
>CATLTV010000436.1 GCA_950059285.1 uncultured Pseudomonadota bacterium
TTCTTGGTTTTTGCTCCTTAAACTCCACGCTTTCTCCTTCGCTTTTCTTCCAACAGCTCCTTCTCCATCACGCTCTAGGTGTTCGGAAGAGTTTTAGTGCTTGTGAATAAGTGACTGTAAAGCAAGGCTTTCTTGTGAGAGCTTGATGACGTCCTGAGTATCGCCAAGCTGCTGTAGCAGCTTGGCGATACTTGTATTCAGGATGGGGTGAATGAAGTCAGGAGCGATGTCATTGAGTGGTACGAGGACAAAGGGGCGTTCGTGGATGTGGGGGTGTGGGAGTGTGAGCTCTGGGATGTTGAGCGAGAGGTCATCCATGAACAAGAGGTCGAGGTCGAGTGTGCGGGGGCCCTTATCGATGTCACGTTTGCGGCCAAGCTGATTCTCAATGTCGAGGATCGTCTTGAGGAGTGGGTAGGGGGCGAGATCGGTTTTGATTTTGGCACATGCGTTTAAAAAGCCAGGTTGATCAGTGATATACATGGGCTCTGTCTCATAGGCAGCGCTCATGTCGAGGACTTCGATCTGAGGGTGTTCCGAGAGGTGCAACACTGCGCGAGCCAGCCAATCGAGGCGATCTCCGAGGTTTGATCCGAGGGCGATAAAAGCGACGCGTGACATCTGCGCGACTCCGTCATAAAAGGTAAGGTAGAAAGGGCTCCTGTGTGCAGGAGCTTGGGATTGCATAGGAGAGGAGTGAGAGCATGCGCAAGTGCGAAGAGCGAATGATGCGATTTTTTTGTGTTGGTGTGGTGTGGTCCACAGCGTTGTTTGGAGCAACGGGCTGTATGGATCAGGGCAGTGAGCCAACAGGGGAGGAGGTGTATTACTTCTCTTCGCTGGAGCGTGATAAGTGGCAGCCACGAGAGATCATTGATCAAAGCTCTGCGCAGATTTCTCCCGAGGAGCTTGAGCAGTTAAAGCCGATCTTTGCTGGATTTGAGAAGAACGCGGAGCAACTTTTTGAGCAGCCCGACATTGATAAGCGTCTTGAGGCGATTGAGAATGCTTACATCAGGTCGGGTAGGTATTTGAAGATACTCTCCTTTTATAAAACTGATATTGAGCGTCAGGGTGTGTCCAAGAGCCCTGCTGCGCCGAGGTTTTTGTGGGGCTTGATCAGGCTTGGTCAGGAGAGTCAGGCCAGGGATTTTGCGCAAAAGTTGGTGGGTGCACGACCTGATGATGCGGATGCGTGGTTCTTGTTTGGCGCGTACTGGATCAAGTTTGCCGCTGCGGATAGTGAGGCTGCAAAGAAGGTTGTTGCAGGCTGGCGTCGCACTGTGGAGTTAAACCCTGCATATCTTGGGTTTGAAGGTATTGATGCGATGACCATGCGTCGCGAGATCGCTCGACTCAAAAGTGAGCACAGGCTCAAGGATGCTGATATTGATGCGATGATCGCCGAGCTTGCGGGGAGCGGTGAGGAGCGTGCAGTGGTGGCCAGTGAGCAACAGGTTCAGGATGCTCTGGTTGCGGCGAAGACGGGTGTAGGGCCCGTCAAGGAAGAGGCTGTGGTCGATGCTCCGGCGGTGGATACTCCTCCTGGTGAGTCCGTCAAGGAAGAGGCATCTCCGAGTGAGGATGCTGCCAAGTCATTGACTGATAATGGAATCAAGGCACCGCCTAGCGAGGACATAAAGCCTCGTGAGCAGGAGACCGCCCCCGAGCGTTCGGTTCAGCAGCAGCTGTTATTGGCGATGGCCGAGGCAAATCTGATGTGGTCCAGTGGGGAGCAGGCACAAGCCAGGGCGAGGTTGCAGGAGGGGATCAAGAACGCGCTGCCCGAGGGTAAGATTGAGAATGCGGGGGCGGTGTTGACCCGTGGTGTGGATCAGTTCTCGTTGGTGAGGGCATGTTGGAAGATGGAGCTTGATCGTACTGGCGCGGCCAAGCTGTTTCGTGGTCTTGCGCAGGGCGACGAGAAGATCACGAGCATGGCTTTATACAAGCGCGTGCGATTTGCGGTGGATGAGCTGAATGATTATGCGTTGGGCAAGGAGTTGATCGCGAAGTTGAAGGCGCAGGACAGTGATTTTGCGGCGCGATACAAGGTGGACAGCCTAATCAAGTAAGCACATATCAATGGAGATACGCCCATCAGGGTGTTGATGCCAACCTGGGGATGTAATCATGACAGGCTGTTGATCTTTAAGGAGATTTGACAGCCTTTCGTGATCTTTGGCCTGAGCAGGATCAAAGGACCAGTGTGTGCCAGAGAGCGTGGGTTGAGGGGCGTGAGGGAGGAGTCCGTCCGCGAGTTTTTTGAGGATGGTGTGGTGTGGAAGCGTGAGTTCATACACGAAGCTTTTATGTGCGTGAGTATGGACGACGGGGCGGTGTATGAGGAGTTTAAGGGGGCCAAGTTTTGAGTGCACGCGGATGGCGGGGTTATCGAGTTGCGTGACGCCGATCTGAGATGTTGCGCCGTAGAGGAGCATGGCGAGCGCCTTGGTACGCAGGCCGAGGTTAAGGTGAGGGACCTGGGATTGGAGTGAGAAGCCGCTGACCTGGTGAGGTGTCAGTGTGGGGCAAGCGCAGTATTCGGAGATGGGGATCAGGTCGTGGTATGTGTCGGGTACGTTGAGTTTTTCGAGGATAGAGGAGGGGAGTTGTTCACGAGAGGTGGCAAATCCGATGATGGCGC
>CATLTV010000437.1 GCA_950059285.1 uncultured Pseudomonadota bacterium
TTCCGCAACAGGCCGCCCCTCTCTTTCTCTATTATTTTAGTCGCTATCGAGGCAGACGTCGGAGGTCGCTGTCAGGAGACGATATACGCTGTCACTACGCATACCGACATAAACCATCAACCAGCCAGAGCCATCGGCTTTCTTGATCACAGCAGGATCACGCGTGGACCACATGTCATCGCCTGTTTCTGCAAGAGGTAGTGAGATGCCCTGGCGCTCCCAGGTTGCGCCATTGTCCGTGGAGCGTGCCAGAGCAATGCGCCACGGGCCAGGGTTTGTGTTGGAGGTGTCATAGCCACCATGCCACATGTACATGGCATCATCGCCGTACCAGACTTCAGGTTGGCCCACAGCGCTGCTGTCGTATCCGGTGCCACCACGACTCTCCAAAATCGCATTAGCCTGAGGTGTCCAGTCCACACCATCGGCAGATTGAGCCGTGCCAATACGAAACTCCTGACCATCAAAGCCCATAAACCACATGTTGTAGTCAGAGCTTCCTGGCACCTGTCTGACCTCTGGATAAATCAGAGAGACTGAGCCAAATGTGCCCACTTGACTTGGGGTCAGGATCAATCGTTGCTGATCGCTAAATGTGACGCCGTCTTGACTGGTGGCGACATCAAAAGAGCCCGAGCCAAACCATAACTTGACGCTGCCATCTTGCTGGCGAATAGCAGCAGGATAGTTGCCTTCCTCAAGTCCCATGACCTCAACTGCATCGGTCCAGCTTAGACCATCCTGACTTGTTGCAGTCCAGAGCGTGAAGCCCACGCCCCTACGACGCGCGAAGTAAATTCTATAACCACCACCAGGTTCTGTGATGATACTCGGTGCAAAATCACCTTCACCTGCGGCGGCACCTGCAGGGTCCTGTGCGAATACACGACCTTGTTTTGTCCAGCGCCATCCATCAGAGAGATGACCTTCGCGTGTGGTGACATCAACATCAGGTCCAATGCAGTCGCTCTCGGACATGTCAGTCATATCACTGGTGTCGTCCATATCCTCCATGGCACCTTGATCCTGATCAGGTGTCATGTCGTCAACGACGTTCATATCAAGATCATCAGGCATATCGACTGTGGTCGGCATATCAACCGAGGCATCAGTCTCGGTGTTCATGTCGGCCATGTCCACTACAGGAGTGGTGTCCATATCGCTCATGTCTTGTGTCATGGAGGTCATGTCTGTGGCAGCAGGTGACTCCGAATTGTCAGAGCCAGAGCACGCAAAGGTCGTGCTCAATAGAAGCGCGCCAAGAATGGAGAGTTTAAGATGTTGTGTATGCATGTGTTTTGTTTTGCCTGAGTAGTTCATTTATTGAAGTTATTAAGTTTTTAAGTTTTTAAGTTATTAAAATCATTTAGCATTTTTATGTGCTCAGGTGATCCTGATCTGGGTTCGATTGACATAAGCTCCCGTCGCGGAGCTTATGTCAACAGAACCTAAAGTTCGATGGCCTCAAGGTAAGACATGTAAATGACGCTCAGGAGTTGTTTGTAATCCTCAACATCCGAGGGCGCAGCCTCAAACCAGTCAAACTGGGCAAAGACAATATCAGCGTCTCCATAATAGGCATCGATGCGCTCCAGATCCATGTCGTCATCAAGCGGATCGACCTCACCAGCCATGGCGGCGTCAAGGTTCGTTGCGATGCCATCCTCGACGGCTGCGTAAATGAGGCCTTCGTCTTCTTCATCAAACATGCCGTAGTAATCATCAGCATGGGACACGGTGGCCACGAACATGGGAGGGCCAAAGAAGATGAGTTTATTTTGCTCTTCACTAAAGACGCCTGAGACTTCTGGGTTGAGGTCATGCTCCTCAAAGAAGTTCAGGAGTGTTTCACGAGCTTCGCTCACATCAACACGCATCTCTGCGCAAATCTCTTCAATGCTTTCAAATTGCTTCTCGGAAACGACGAGGATGGTTGTATCACTCATATGCGTTGGTTGCTCCCTTCAGTCTTGTCTCGGTGATCAGTGCTTATCATTACGGTACAGTTCAATACCCAAGCTCTAGGTATACTCAGTTTTGTGATCTGGTCATCCCTTAATTTTAATTTCCTGCGTATGTCAGGTGACAGGACCGCACTCAACACACCTCTTGCGCTCCTCAAACCCTTCATCTTTTGAGTTTAACAACAAGGCTTCAAACAAGCCCTCCACATAGTCGAGAGGGTGTATTTCGCTATGTTTATATTTGTTTAAACAAATATAAACATAGCGAAATACACCCTCTCGAGAACGATAGATGATATACGCTTAATGATCTTTCCAATCCTGCTCAGCGCTTGTCTCGATGATGCTCCCCTTGTGAAGGGTCTTGTGTACAGGACATCGGTCCGCGATACGCATGACGCGCGCAGTTTGCTCCTCATCAAGATCGCCATGAAGCTCGATCCGACGTGTAAAGTGGTCCACCTTCTCGGGCGCACCATGTTTTGCGGTCACAGTAACTTTCTTGTGTGACAGCCTCACGGTCGATCCCTCAAGAGGTATACCTTTTCGATCCGCGTACATGCGCAAGGTAATGGTCGTGCAGGCTCCCAGCGCAGAGAGCAACAGATCATAAGGTGTTGCTCCATGGTC
>CATLTV010000438.1 GCA_950059285.1 uncultured Pseudomonadota bacterium
GAGGGCGATCGCGGTATGAGTTATCGTATGTTACGCGCGGTCAAGAACCGTTATGGGTCGACCAACGAGGTCGGTGTGTTTGAGATGCGTGGCGATGGTTTGCATGAGATTACAAACCCATCAGCGATGTTTCTTCAGGAGCGACCCGAGGGCGCATCAGGTAGCGCGGTAGTTCCCATTGTAGAGGGATCACGACCTCTGCTTGTGGAGGTTCAGGCGTTGGTGAGTCCGAAAAACTATGGTCCACCTCGCGTGAACGCTATTGGTGTGGACACCAACCGCTCCATTTTGCTGCTCAACATTCTGGAGAAGCGTACAGGTTTGAAGGTTGCGGGGCAGGATGTGTTCTTGAACGTGGCAGGTGGCATCAAGTTGGTCGAACCAGCGGGCGATCTTGGCAGCGCGATGGCTGTGTTATCAAGTTTTCTTGATCGACCCTTGCCTGAGGATGCAGTGATCATTGGTGAGCTTGGTCTTGCGGGTGAGGTGCGAGCAGTGAATCAAGCCCCCTCACGTGTGATGGAGGCCAAGAAGCTTGGGTTCAAGCGTGTGATCTTGCCCACCAACAATATTCGAGGCGTGGAAGAGGAGCTTGGTGATGATCTGGAGATCTCCCTTGAAGGTGTCAAGACTGTCGCCGAAGCGATTCGCACCATCTTTGGCACGCAGATAGATAGTGCGCGAGAGCGCCACAAGGAGCGTCAGGATCGTCAGAATGGTAACCAGGGCGGTCGTGGGTACAATAATCAACAATCAAGGCCACAGCAGGCATCCCAGGCTCGTCATCAGCCCGAAGAGCCTCGTCGGTCCATGGCATCTGAAGACAGTGTACAGGACGATTCAATTGAATACTTTGATGACCTTGGGATCGAGGATGAGGAAATTCCATTCTAGAGAGTGATGGAGAAGGGGGAGGAAGGAAAAGTTCCCTGCTTCATTGTGCCCTGGTATGCATACATACTTTGCGATTGCTGTAAGGAAATTCAGGAGGGCAACGTGCTTCGGTAGTAGGATACAAAAAGTAAGCACACAACACACTGAATTGAGGAATCAAAACACATGACAATGAATCCACCGGAGATTTTTGGAGAACTACGCGCGCTTGCCGCAGGAGAACATTCACGCAGGGCATTTTCGCAGATGCTCAAGTTGATTGAGGACGCTGAAGCTATACAGCCAGGCATTTATGATGATGCCTGGAGAGAGTGGCTGTTGAGTAATCTTGAGAGTTGGGAGGCCAGACATCGTATTATCACCATTCGAGGTGAAGAGCTTGTGACAGAGCTTGAATGGATTGTGGTGAACGATACGCTTGAGCTCGTGGCGTCCAACATCAAGAGCTTGAAAACGCGAGGCTGGTCCGAGCTTATCCAGGGTGTACGCCTGACCTCGTTTGACTTTGGTTCAAAGGAGAAGGTTGCCTGGCTAATGGATGAGCTTTTGGAGGGGGGCTCTGAGCTCAAGCACATCAGCTTCAAGTTTCCTCTCATCAAGAAGAGTCAGATCAAGAAATTCTTTGCACACGAGAGCATTGCCACGCTCAAGTCGCTTGAATTTGATGATGCCAGCTTCAAAGTGGCCACATTCGAGACATTGATTCAGGAGATCGCTCAGAATGAAGTGCTTGAAAGCCTCAGTTTCAAGTACTGCAAGCTAACCGCAAAGCATATGCCTGTGCTTTGTTCCAGTCCTCTGTTTTCTCGCTTGAAGAGCCTGGATCTTACTGGAAACTCAAGCATAAACGGTAAGGCGGCGACTGCGTTTGCACCTTATGTGACGCCTGAGTGTAAGTTTGAAGAGGTGAGCTTTGCCTACTGCGAGGTGGGTAGCACTGGCGGCAAGGCATTGGCCGAGGCAAACTGGCCCACATCACTTGGAAGACTTGATGTGTTTCGTAATGGTCTTGGTTTACGTGGCATGAATGCCATGCTTGAGCATGGTATGCTCAAACATATGATTACAGTAGATGGGGTGTTGGATCTTTCACTTCAGTACATCAAGGACAAGCAAATTCGAGCATTGTTTTTGTCCGAGGAGTTTGCTCAGGTCAGGCGTCTTGATTTGACTTGGAGCATGATTGAAAAGCCTGACAAGACATTTAAAAACCTACCTGAATTCCCAAACCTTGAATTTATCAAGCTGCCTGTGGATACCACACAGAGCTATAAGGAGTTCTTGCACTTTCTTCAGAAGTTACCTGCCCTCAAGGAGGTGCGCTTGAAGTTTCGTGGTGAGAGTGAGGACATTGTGACTGATATCTTTGCGCTCCCTCAGGCATCTCAGTGGACAACGATTGGCTTGCTTGCCGAGCGCTTCGATTTGAAAGAACAGTCTTTTCAGGCCATCAAGGCATGGGATGGATGGGATAGGGGTGGTCAGATTGATGCAGTGCTCCACTTGAGCAAAGATGGTGACGCGTGTGCACATGCCACAGATCTGCCTTACATGGCACCCTCAAACACATCAGCTCTTGGTCAGAGATTTGTACTTGGGCGAGGACAGGTTGATATTCTTTGACGCTGTGTAGCGTGAATGAGCAACCAGACAAAGGGGCAAGGGGCGGCCTGTTG
>CATLTV010000439.1 GCA_950059285.1 uncultured Pseudomonadota bacterium
TTGGCGAGCGAGTCAAGGAGGAGCTTTATACAGCGTTGAGTCAGCGAGGTTAGCGTGTGGAGCGCGAGGTTGGCATGGGGGACCTGCACATGGATTTGGCGGTGTATGGTGCGCAAGGCTCACGTGTGGCGGTGGACATCACACGGTTCATTGGGATTCCCGATGTAATGACCCGAGAGGTGTACACGCCGCGTTTTTGGGAGCGTGCGGGGTGGAAGGTGTTACGTGTGACTGCGTTTCACTGGAGACACATGCGGGAGGATGTGTTGGAGCAGATCGAACACCTTCTTGCAGGAGGGGGTTAATTGAGCCAGGGGTCGCGTTGTGGGGATGCGTCGGGGGATTGATTCAGGAGAGCTGCCAGTTGTGTGATGAGGGTATCGAGGCGTTGTTCCACCTGAGGCTCTTCAAGCATGTGTTGTCGCATATCTGGGTCAGAGAGGATGAGTGAGGCGACAGCATCTGCAAGCGATGCGGGGTTGGGTGTCTCATCAAGGAGTTTGCCAAGGGCGCGTGCGAGCATGGTGTAATCTTTTTTTAGCCCATCCACAGTGTGTTGCAATGTGGTGACGAGGGCGTTGATGGCACCAGTGATATCCATTTTTTCCTGGATGATTTCAGCGTGACCTACACGATAAGGCTTACCTGTGTCGTGGAGTTCTTCAATGATTTTTACGCGATGCGTGCCACCAAGCAAGATGTTGTAGCGGCCATCAGGGAGGAGCTGGTGGTTGTGTATGAATCCGACGCCAGCGACATCATTGAACAGAGGTTGTCCGTGAGCGTTGTACTTGCGAGGATCAAGCATCTTGCAAATGACGATGGGGAGGTTGTCTTCGAGGGCTTCCCTGGTCATGGTACGATAGCGTTGTTCAAAGATATGAAGGGGGAGTATTGTTGAGGGGAACAATACAGCGTTGGGGAGTGGAAAGAGCGCAACCTTTTCCAGATCCTGGTTGGTGAGTGTTTTGAATTTGGTATTGCTCATGGTGTTGTTGTCACTCAATGGCTTGCAGTGTGCACGCTGTGGTATTTTCTATCATACGCGCCCGTATGGTGTGCGTATCTGTTTCAGGACTATGATGCATGAATGTGATAGAGAGAAGCAAGTGAACGCGTTTTAACTGCTATATTGAAGGGCATGTAGTCTTGCGTAGTGGCCTCCTTCTCCGAGGAGGTCTTCATGGCTTCCCTCTTCGATGAGCTCTCCTCGATGGAGGACGAGGATGGTGTCTGCGCGTCGAATGGTGGAGAGTCTGTGTGCGATGACAAGCGAGGTTTGATGTGAGAGGAGTGCATCGAGGGCTTGTTGCATGAGGGACTCTGTTTCGGTGTCCACGTTCGCGGTTGCTTCATCGAGGAGGAGGACCTGAGGTTTGTGTACGAGGGCACGTGCAAAGCAGAGGAGTTGTTTTTCTCCTGCTGAGAGGTTGCTGCCGCGTTCCTTGACCTGGTGTTCATAACCATCGGAGTAGCGCATGATAAGATCGTGGACGTGAACCTGTTTGCTGGCTTGCACGACCTCTTCTTTGGAGGCATCGCTTGAGAGGGCGATGTTATCGTGAAGAGATGCGCGAAAGAGGAAGCTGTCCTGAAGTACGACAGCGAAGATGGAGCGCCATGTGAGTTCGTCGATGTCACGGATATCGATGCCATTGACGAGGATCTGTCCTTTGGTGGGATCGTGGAGTCGAAGGAGGAGGCTCATGACGGTGGATTTGCCCGCGCCAGTGTGTCCAACGAGGGCGATTTTTTGCCCTGGGTTGAGTGTGAAGCTGAGGTCCTTGATGACCCATTCATCATCCTTGTAAGCGAACCAGACGTTGCGAAACTCGATGGTGAGCGCTTCATGTTCAGGCATGGGGGTGGGGTGTTCTGGAGTGTCCAGTTTTTCTTGTGAATCAAGGAGTTGGAAGATTCGCTCGCTGGACGCCATCGCGCTCTGGAAGAGGTTGTATTTTTGTGCGAGGTTGCGAATTGGCACAAAGAATTTTTGCATATATTCGATGAAGGCGATGAGCACACCGAGGGTGATGACCTGATCGAGCGCAAGTCCGCTACCATACCAAATAATTGCGCCGACGGTGATGGAGCCAGCGGCCTCAACGACAGCATAAAGCATGGCATCGTAGCGGACTGATTTTACGTTCGCGGTGCGGTAATCGGCGTTGATTTCCTTGTATTCATCAAGGCTCAGGCGTTCGCGCACAAAGGCCTGGATGATGTGCATTCCTGTGATGCTCTCCTGGAGGTGTGAGTTGAGCTTTGCGATTTTAACGCGAATTTCTCGGAATGCGCTGCGCAGGAAGTAGCGGAAAATGCTGGTCAATCCGATCAGTGGTGGCACGACAAGGAAGCTTACAAGAGCAAGTTTCCAGTCAAGCCAGAGCAGCGTGATGATGATGGAGATGAGGGTAAAAATATCACCGATCATGGTGACCATGCCTGATGAGAGCGCTTCCTGGAGGCTCTCAACATCGGTGGTCAGGCGTGTCATCAGTCGACCGATAGGATGCTTGTGGAAGTAACTGACGCTGAGCTCCTGGACATGTGCAA
>CATLTV010000440.1 GCA_950059285.1 uncultured Pseudomonadota bacterium
CTGTTGCTGCAGCAACAGGCGCCTCCTTTTTGGTATCTCGTTTGAGCTATCCTACTCAGGATGCTGCGCTCATTTCTGAGATGGTCTTGTAGCCCGCGTGTTTCCATGCATAAATTCCACCGTCAAAGTCGGACACCTTGCGGTAGCCCATGGATTCCAACAAGGAGGCTGCTTTGGCTGAGGTTGCATCCGTGTGCTCATCGCCATACACGATAATACGTTTGGTTTTGCTCAACACCTTGGGTGCTTCTGACTCAAGGCTCTCAAATGGGATGTTGATCGCACCGGGGATGTGCTCTTGATTAAAGTGTTGTGATGGAAGGATGTCGACAAGGACATACTCTTCGTTCAATTGATCAAGACGTTCGTAAAGTTCTGTGCTGGACATTAATCTGGCCATAATAAAACTCCTTTGTAAGTTTGGGCGGCACATGAAGTCAGGAAGGCAAGGTTAATGATAATAAATGTTATCTTTTGCTTGGTAGCAGCCTCACCTTGGGTAACTCTCCTCCTGTTCCATGATGGCGTATGATGGGTTAAATCTGCATATCGTGCGGCTGGCAATACACCAGCTATGTGTGTCATCAAATTTGTTTATATACCTGATGACACTTTATAAGATGCCTGTACAAATTAAGGTGGTGCATGGTGGTCTGTCACATCACACAACATTGTGGCGGTAAGGTTGTTGAGTGTTTTTGAAAAATTCTCGTCGTGGATTGTATCTGTCGTCTTCTCACCACAGATAACTCACGCATGAATAACTCAAGCTACGCACACTCTTTGTGTTGTGATTACAATACCTTCATGAATGTCCCTCGCTTTGAAAAGCAGGCACGCGTGGACAAACATAGTAACCTGATATGAAATGACAAGTTGATGGCATCGGTATTTTTGCCTGAGACTGTGATATGTGGGCTGGAATCTGTCCTGTGAAATTGTTAGACTGCGGCATTCTTCTGGAGCTTGACTGTGTGGTGATGAGTGTGTGATTTGGTATCTATGAGTAGACATCTGGCTGTAATTTTTCTGTGTGTGGTATGTGCCAATCTGTATCCTTCGCTTACACATGCTGAGCCCCTGACCTCATCTCAGGTTAAGCAACGCCACACCCTCATGACACAGGCCAATGAGGCGTGGGCACAGGGGGATTATGATACCGCTCTTTCGCTGTATACGCGTGCGCAGGCAATTCAGGACCACCCTGACATTGTCTATCGCATCGCACAGGTGAATGAAAAATTGGGTTACAGTAAGATCGCTGCCAGGGGGTATAAAACATACCTTGTACAGGTTCCTGATAGCCCTTATTCTGAGCAAATACAGGCACATGCGGTTAGTCTTGAGGAGAAGGGCGATCGAGAGGATATCACTGTGCTTACAGTGCGCACGGATCCTCCAGGAGCCACCATCATCATGGATGGTGAGGTTGCCATGAGTGTGAGTCCTGCCGTGTTGGTGGGGAAGAGTCCAGGTGAGCACCGCATTGTATTACGCCTCGAGGGATACCTTGAAGAAGAGCATACAATCAGCCTTCAGCGTGGAGAGAGCAGGGAGGAGCGCTACGAGCTGACACCTGAGGTTGAGCCCGAGTCAATAAGTGATGTTGAGCCCGAGGAAGAAACGCCTGCGGAGGATGCAAAACAAGAGCTAGGTCCCCCATCAAGAACACCAGCCAACGTTCCTGTCAATCAGGTGGATATCTCCACGCCACTGCCCTGGAAGATCGTGGGACATACGCTCATGATTCCCGGGACGTTGTTACTTGTGGTTGGGCTTGCAGGTCTGAGTTCAGATGGATTGATCTGGATTGATGTGTGGGGGCCCATGATTTTGGGTGGTGCCATTGGTGTGGGAGCAAGCTCTTACATTCTTTTCATCCGAGATTGGAAACCTCGTGTGAGCACACCATCATCCACAATGCTTGGTGCCCAGCCAGGGGGCCGCTCCGAGAGACCTTCCGTCATGACACTACCATCATCCCGCGGCCTTCAACTCAAGTTCAGGTTTTGACACAAGTTCTTATTTGAAGAGATCGTCCACAATCTGGTCAGACTTGGTTTTGACCTTCTTTTTTAGTTTTGGGACGTTCTTTTTGATCTTCTCTGTCAGAACAGGGATGTCGCTTGAAGCAGGGGAGTCTGAGGATGTTTTCTTGGGGCGACGTGTGGGTGTCTTTGGTTTTGTTGGTGCTGTCGCGGTTTTTGGTGGCTCTGCTTTGGTATCTGTCGTTTTGACCTGAGGTGACTTGTCAGGTTTGACAGAGAGCTCCTTGGGTGGTGTGTCTTTTGGTGTGGTGACAGGCTTGGGGGTCGCAGGCTTTTCTTTCACGACAGCGGCGGGTTTGGGTGTGTCCGTCTTGTCGTCTCCTTTCTTGATCG
Source organism: uncultured Pseudomonadota bacterium (assembly GCA_950059285.1). Classification (GTDB taxonomy): domain Bacteria; phylum Myxococcota_A; class Bradymonadia; order Bradymonadales; family Bradymonadaceae; genus CATLTV01. The sequence goes on from CATLTV010000440.1 coordinate 2,382, forward strand.
CTGGCTCAGAACAACAGACCCACACCCCAGGTGGCATTGTCGAAAATCTCTTCGTCACTGTCCTGGTATTGTTCCACCGCAATGGTGAAGGTAATGCGGTCGCCCAGGGTCATGCGGTCCTTGGGGGTACGTTTTCCAGTAAAGAAATCCACCACCGAGCGGTAATTG
>CATLTV010000441.1 GCA_950059285.1 uncultured Pseudomonadota bacterium
CCCGCCTTAATGAGGTCGACATCTCCGCCTTTGCTGACGTTGGGGAGGATGGGTTCGGGCTTCTTTTTGGATTTGCTTGCTGTGGGTGAGTAGACCTCTTGCCAGCCCGCCTGTCGTCGCACCTTGCCCGAGGTGAGGAAGTGATGTTTGGCGACTGTGGTGGCGATCTTTGTGGTGGCAAAGATCGCGTCAGGATAGAAGGCGGCGATGAATCGTCGCGCGATGAGATCGTAGATCTTCTTTTCCTGGGCGTTGAGCTGGTTTGAGTTTGGGGTCTTGTCCGTGGGGATGATGGCGTGGTGATCGCCAACTTCAGCATCATTGACAATACGTTTGGTGATGGTGAGTGGGAGGTTATTTAGCAGGTGATCACAGAAGGGCTTGTAAGGCTTGATGTCGATGGCTTTGAGGACTGCGGGGAGCCCCTTTTTCATGTCTTTTGTCAGGTAGTTAGAGTCAGTCCTTGGATAGGTGATGAGCTTGTGTTTTTCGTAAAGAACCTGAGCGATATCAAGTGTTTGTTGTGCCGAGAACGAGAAGCGCTTGTTGGCTTCACGCTGAAGTGAGGTGAGGTCAAAGAGTTGTGGTGGGCGTTCCTTGACGTCTCTGTGTGAGACCTTGGTGACCTTGGCTGGCTGGCCCTTGATTGCGTCGACGATATCCTGTGCTTCTTTTTTGGTGGAGAGTCGGTTGACGCTCTTTTTGGTCCAGAGTCCTTCATAGTGAGGTTCAATGCCTTCAGGTTGTTCACCTGCATCAAAGGTGGCGTAGATTTGCCAGAAGTCCTCGGGGACGAACTCTTCGATCTCCTGTTCGCGGTGCACGAGCAAGGCGAGCGTGGGGGTTTGAACGCGTCCGATGCTCATGAGTTCGTTGCCTGCGCCAGCCTGTCGGCAGCGGATGGTCATGGCGCGTGTGGCGTTCAGGCCCACGAGCCAGTCAGCTTCGGAGCGGCAGCGCGCAGCATCAGCGAGCGCGTCGTAATCCTGTCCAGGTTTGAGCGCTTTGAAGCCCTGTCGAATGGCGGCATCGGTCATGGACGCGAGCCAGAGTCGTTCCACAGGTTTATTGCATTTAAGCAAGTCATACACATAGCGAAAGATCAGTTCTCCCTCTCGCCCTGCATCGCATGCGTTGATGACAGTATTTGTGTTCTTGTCATGCAGGAGTTGCTTGAGGTTCTTGAGCTGGTCCTTGCTTGATTTAATACCGATGAGCTGGAACTCCTCGGGGAGCATGGGAAGAGACGCGGCCTTCCAGGACTTCCAGTCAGGATTATAACGTGCGGGTTCTGCAAGTTGAACCATATGACCAAAACACCAGGACACACGGTATCCATTGCCTTCAATGTAGCCGTCTTTGCGGCTCTTTGCGCCAAGTACTTTGGCGAGGTCTCGTGCGACGCTTGGTTTCTCTGCGATGATGAGCTTCACGCTTGAATTCCTCATGTAGGTGAGTGGCATCGCTCAGGAGATGCCACGAAGTTGCTGTCTGAATGTTCAGTGTTTTTGTGTGAAAGATCAAGCCTGGTTGTGCAATTTCAGGTTGAAGCTTGCAACCTGCACAGTATGCGAGGCATAGCAGGGTCATGTGTTGACGTATAGACCTGATGTGGAGTGAAGATGAGAAACCTTGGTGTATCGTGTTGTAAAGTTGTTATTTTTCATATTCTTATGTGTTGTGGTTTGAGTGGTTGCACCGCGGACCTGCGTAAGGATACAGCGCTTGAGGGGGTGGCATCTATTGAAGCAAGCCGTGAGGATGCTGGGCGCGCATTGTTGCAAGCAATGCGCGCCCAGCATGGCGGCGAGCGCTTTGATGGGCTTTCGAGCGTATGTGTGGAGATGACGGACAGGTGGCCATTTTCAAAAGAGCGTGCGTTTGCCATGCCGTGGGATGAGTCTGTGCAGCAGCTTTCATTTTGTATGCAGCCAGCACGGGACAACTCGCGGATGACGATCAAGGGTGAGGATGGTGAGGTTGTGGGAATTCAGAACTGGATGACCTACCATCTTCATGGCGATGAGGTGGTGTTTGAGAAGGACAAGGACACCTGGTTTTGGTTGCCCACAATGCAGTACTTTATTGAGGCAGCGTTTCGACTACAGGAAGCGCAGTTTGTGGGGACTGTGGGAGAGCGAGAGTTTGGGGGGAAAATGTATGATGGCGTCTTTTTGACGTGGCAGCACGTGGAGCCATCGCGCAGCATGGATCAGTATATTGCGTGGATTGAACGTGATACGGGACGTCTTGGGATGTTGGAGTACACCGTGCGCGACATGTTCAGGTTTGTGACAGGAACAGCGGTGTATTCGGAGTATAAGACGTATGATGGCGTGGTGTATCCTTCGACTATTACGCTTTATAATGGGGATGCGGATCGCGGGAAGGTGTTACACGAGATGAGCCTTGAGGGGTATACATTTGATAGCGTGAGCAAGGATGAACTTGTGCCAGCACCTGGTAAGTCGGCAAGAAAAGCAGATCAGGGTGGGTGAGATGCGAGAGCCAAAAAAGAGGGCGGCGGCGGGGGC